>DATKRH010000071.1:0-19195 GCA_035532295.1 Streptosporangiaceae bacterium | reverse complement strand
ATGATCACCAGCGGCCGTGCCCGCCCGTCAAGCACATCCGCCCGGCAGTGCCATCGTGTCGCCCGTCACCACCGCCCGAACCCCGGCCAGCGCCTGCCGGTCAGCTACAGACAGTCACCCCTGACTTTGACGAGTCCCTGCGCCGCCTGATCGCCGAACGGCGCATTGCGTACGTGAAGATCGGCCGCCATGTCCGGATCGCCGAATCCGACATTGCCGCATTCATTGAAGCCGGGCGCATCGCGCCTATGGACCTGTCCCGCGTCTGGCACGCGGAAAGGAGAGTTTCGTAATGGCTAAGGGCAACAAGTCCGGGCATCGGCGTTTCGGCAACATAAGGCAGCTTCCCTCTGGCCGGTATCAGGCCAGCTACCTCGGCCCGGACGGCCAGCGCCGGTATGCCGAAGAGACCTTCGAGCGCAGAAACGATGCCGACCGGGCGCTGACGCTCATTGAGGCTCAGATCGTGCGGGGCGAGTGGACCGACCCTGAGCGGGCCAAGGTCAAGCTCGCCGACTATGCCGCCACCTGGATTGATCAGCATCCGAGGCTTCGTCCGCGCTCGGCCGACCAATACCGGTGGCTCCTGCACAAGCACATCGCACCCCGGCTCGGCGGCGTACCCATTGGCAAGCTGTCAACGGCCACGATCCGCGAGTGGCGCGCTGCCCTGCTCGCTAACGGCGTCTCGGTATCAACGGCGGCCAAGGCTTACCGGCTGCTACGGGCCATGCTGATGACGGCCGTCGATGAGGACAAGATCTTGCCCCGGAACCCGTGCCGAATCCGCGGCGCGGGAGACGAGGCCACCGCCGAACGGCCGGTACTGACCGTCGCCCAGGTCTTCGAGCTGGCCGAGATCGTCGGGCGTCGTCCGGTCGGCAACATTCGCAAGCTCCCGGCGGGCGGGTACCGGGTGCGGTTCAGCCGTCATGGCGAGATGCGCACGTCACCCGAGGTCTACGGAACGCGGCCGGACGCCGAACGGGCGCTCTGGAAAATGGCCGACGAGGGTCGCGCCGACTGCAACCAGGATCGGCGCTTTCGCGCCTTGGTGCTGCTCGCCACGCTCGACCTGAACGCGGGCACCGTGCGGGTGCGCGTCGCCTTCGTGGAACGGTCGACCGGTGAAATCCCGCTCGGCCCGCCCAAGTCGAAAGCTGGCCGCCGCGTCGTCGGCATTCCGGCCGCGATCATTCCTGCCCTGCGAGAGCATCTGTCGATCTTCGTCAAGCCCGACGCTGGGGCGCTCGTCTTCCCTGGCGTCAAGGGCGGCCCGATGCGGCGCAGCAACTTCAACAAGATGTCGGCCTGGCCGCATGCCGTGCAGTCGATCGGGGCCGTAGGGCTGCACTGGCACGGATGGGGCACGACAGCGGGCGTGCGGCGATGATCTACCAGCACGAGGCGCGCGGTGCGGACGAGTCGATCACAAGCGCGATCGATGCCCACATCGTGACCGAGCAGGGCAAAGACGAGGACGACGACGGCTCGCCCGGCGCGCTCGTCCCCGCTGGCTAATTGCACGTTAATTGCGCGGAAGATCAACAAGCGCCAGAAATGATCAAGGCCCAGGTTCGGGACTCCGGTCCTGACCTGGGCCTTCTGGTGTGGAGCGGGTGACGGGAATCGAACCCGCACTGTCAGCTTGGGAAGCTGATGTTCTGCCATTGAACTACACCCGCGCGAACCGTCCGGCACCGCTGCGTCCCCGCGAGAACTCCCACGGGAGCCGGTCAGCCTTCGCCCGAACATCGTACCGGAACCGGCACCCGGCCGGCACCCGGCCGGCACCCGGCCGGCACCCGGCCGGCACCCGCCCGGCACCCGCCCGGCGACCCGCCCGGCGCCTGCCCACGCGCGTTCCCCGGGGAATGGCCGCAGCGCGGTCAAAGAGTTGGCTCAGCTTTCGGCAGATCCGCCTGCCCGCCGGGGCGGCCTGCGCTAGCGTCACACTGTCGCCCGGACCGCTGCCAACGGCAACGTCCTCAGCTGATCATTCACGTCTTCGTTACGAAGCCGAATCAGCCCGGCAACTCTGACTTTGCATTGTTGTGATGAGCCCATACCTATCGGGAGGCCGTATGCCGCTGTGGAGGATACGGATTACGCTGTCAGACGATCCGCACAGCCGCGCGCTGCTGAAGCAGGCACTCGACGGCCAGCGGGTCACCGAGCTGAACTTCGCGCCGCGTCCCGCCAATGCCGCACAAATGGCCGGTGACGTCGTGCTGGAGCTTCCCCGTGACGATGATCTCGGCACGATGCTCAGCGCGCTGCACCGGATCAGCCCGCAGGTCTTCGTGAGCCGCGTGGATGACGACCCGCCCGCGGAAAACAAGCCCGGGCTCACCAGCAAGTTCCGCCGCCTGAGCGGGCGGGCCAGCAGCGAGGCCGACTCCATGGTGGCGGCCGACTAGCCTCGTGCCACGCGGGCCCCATGGCAGCGCACCGCCGGGTTCAGGCAGGCGGCTTAGGCAGGCAGCTCGGCGGGCTAGCTCATGCGCTCGATGATGGTGGCGTTGGCCTGGCCGCCACCCTCGCACATGGTCTGCAGGCCGTACCGGCCGCCGCCGCGCTCCAGCTCGTGCAGCATCTTGGTCATCAAGATCGCGCCGGTAGCACCGAGCGGGTGGCCGAGCGCGATCGCGCCGCCGTTGGGGTTGGCCTTCTCCAGCCAGGCGCCGGTGTCCGCGGACCAGGCGAGCAGCACCGGGGCGAACGCCTCGTTGACCTCGAACACGTCGATGTCACCGATGCGCAGGTGGCCCTTCTCCAGCGCCAGCTCGGTGGCGGGGATCGGGCCGGTCAGCATGTAGACGGGATCCGCGCCGATCACCGAGAGCGAGTGGATCCGGGCCCGCGGCGTGAACCCGTGCCGCCGCACCGCCGTCGGCGACGCGATCAGCAGCGCCGCCGCTCCGTCGGAGATCTGCGACGCGGTCGCCGCGGTCAGCTCCCAGCCCTCGCGCAGCGGCTTGAGCTCGGCCATCTTCTCCAGCGTGGTGTCGCGGCGCGGCCCCTCGTCGGCGGCCACGCCGGCGACGGGCGTGATCTCCCGGTCGAACCTGCCCTCGTCAATGGCGCGGATCGCGCGGGCATGGCTCTCCAGCGCGAACTCCTCGAGCTGGGAGCGCTTGATCCCCCACTTCTCGCAGATCAGCTGCGCCCCGCGGAACTGGGAGATCTCCTGGTCGCCGTACCGGTCGCGCCAGCCCTGACCGAAGGGCGGCGCCATGCCCTTGTCCAGCGGCAGCTTCACCGTCGAGCCCATCGGGACCATGCTCATGCTCTCGACGCCGGCCGCGATCACCAGATCCTGGGTGCCCGACAGCACGCCCTGCGCGGCGAAATGGACCGCCTGCTGCGAGGAGCCGCACTGGCGGTCGATGGTGACGCCGGGCACGCTTTCCGGCAGCCCGGCCGACAGCCAGGCGTTCCGGGCGATGTCGATGGACTGCGGGCCGATCTGCGAGACGCAGCCCATGATGACGTCCTCGACGGCGGACGGATCGGCGCCCGTGCGCGTGATCAGCTCCGTCAGCACGTGGGCCGCGAGGTCGACCGGGTGCACTCCGGCAAGTCCCCCGTTTCGCCGGCCCACGGGAGTCCGCACCGCTCCGACGATGTATGCCTCTGACACCATGACCTCCATGCCAGGCCACTGACCAGCCGGTGGCCCCCAGATTGTCTTTCGAGGTTACCCCGGAGTACGGCCGCCGCCATACCCGCCCCTGCGCGGCCGGCATCGCCCGGGATTGCAGCCGGCGGCCGCCCCGGGACCGGCCCGCGAGATTCCCTCCCACGCTCAGCCCTCATCCGGCTACTATCCGTTATAAGCCGAGGCTAGAGCGCTGAATTGGTCCGGCAGCAGACTCAGGATCGTCCGCCACAGGGGGGCGCGGCAGGTGCCGCGCTCGGCGGGAACAGCACGGGGAGTAGCCGCAGGCATGTCAAAAACCATCGAAGACTCCGGCGAGCTGGTGAGCATCGGCCAGCTCGCCAAGGCCGCCGGGGTGAGCAGCCGCACGATCCGCTACTACGAGGAACTGGGGATACTGCCCGAGCCGCGGCGGTCGGCTGGCGGCACGCGCAAGTACCCGAGCGAGTACAGCGGCTACATCGCGGCGACGCTGGCCCTCAAGGACCTCGGGTTCCGGCTGGACGAGATCAAGCCGCTGGCGCGGCTGGCGATCGGCCGCTCGGTCAGCACCGGCCAGCGGGACACCGCGGCCCGGCTCGTCGAGGACCGGATCGAGGCCCTGGCCCGGCAGGTCACGGTGCTGCGCCGGCTGCATGACTCGGTGCGCGAGCCGGACGCGGCCACGTCGGTCTCGGCCATCCTCGGGGCGGCCAGCCACACCGAGCAGGCCGCGGTCGCGGTGGTGAACGCCTCCTAGGGGGCTGGTGTTGAGTGCCCGCTTCTGGCGTGCTGAGCGCGGACCGGCGCTGAGCTAGCCGACCCTGAGCTGGCGGGCCATCCAGTCGGCGCTGTAGGGCCGGTGCCGGTAGGTCAGGTTAGCGCAGCCATGGTTGCCGTCGGCGAGCAGCAGGAACTCGGTCGGGCCGGCCGCCTCCCGGGCCAGGCGCTGCGCCTGCTGCCAGGGGATGATCCGGTCCTGCTGGCCCGCGACGACCAGCAGCGGAGCGGTGATCCGGCCGGCCCGGCCCGCCAGGGTCAGCTCGTCCGCGTGCCGCCGCGCCTGCTCGTCCGTGGCGAGCTTGGACCGGACCCGGAAGGCGTCGCGGGTGAGCTGCGGCAGCTGGGGCCAGGCCTCCCCGAAAGTGAACGGCCCGCACAGCGCGATGCAGGCGCGCACCCGCTGGTCGCCGGCGGCCACTCGCGGGGCGTAGTAACCACCCAGGCTGACTCCCCAGATGCCGATCCGGGCGGCGTCGATGCCGGGCAGCCCGGCGACGGCGTCGATGATGGCGGCGCCGGGGACCTCCCAGTCGGGCCGGATCGCCAGCTCGTACTCGGCCTCGCCCTGGCCGGGCCCGTCGACGGAGAAGGTGGCGAGCCCGCGACGCAGGAAGAGCTCCTCGGTCGCGGCGAACTCCTCCTTGGCCGAGTCCAGTCCGGGGATCAGGATCACGACGGGATACGGGGGATGCGGGGGATGCGGGGGATGCGGGCCAGGGCCGGCCGGCCGGCGCAGGTTCCCGACGAGCTCGGCGCCCGCAAACGGGACGGTGACCCGCTCGCCGGGCGGATCGAGGTGCGGCAGCGCGTCGCGCAGGCACCGGACAGCCGCCTGATGCGCCGCGCTCAGCTGCGCGAGGTCCTGGACGAACAGGAACTTGGCGAAGTGGTAGTAGACGGCGGCCTGAGCCAGATGGGCGCCTGCCGACCGGCCGCGCCCGTCGGCCAGGGCCGCGCGCCCGAGTTCCTCGTGCTCGGCGGCGGCGGCGCACCACGCGGCGCACCAGCCGTCCCAGTCCTCGATCGCCGCGGTAACGCGCGCGAAGTCACCAGGATCCACCCCGTTAGCGATGAAGCGCGGCGCCCAGTGGGAAATGGCCGCGGTGACCCGGCTGTCCATCGTCGGCAGTGTCGCACACGGCCGTGTCGCACGCGGCCTGTCGCACACGATTGCATCGTGGTAAACGACGCGCAGGCGAGCCCCGGCGGCGATCGGCGGGGGGAACGGCGGCCACGCCGGGCTTCCGTTATGTCAGATCGGTCTTATGCTCAGTGCAGGCGGCTGATTCTTTCAGGGAGGCACCGGTGACGCCAGGGCTGATCCTGCTGGTGTTCCTGGCACTGCTGTGCGCCTTTTTCTTCACCAAGGCGCGCCGGCGGATGGGACTGGGCGTCACGGGCAAGCACTGGATCACCGTGATCGTCGGCATCGTGCTGATCTTCCTGGTGGCCTGGGTCGCCCAGCAGTAGCGGCGGGCTACGAGCCGGCCCGGACCGGCAGCTCGAACCAGACCGCCTTGCCGTCCTTGGTCGGCCGCGACCCCCACCGCGTGGCGAGCTGATCTACCAGGTACAGGCCGCGGCCGCCCTCATCGCTCTCCCCGGCGGCCCTGATCCTGGGCAGCCGCAGGTCGGCGTCGAACACCTCCACCCAGATGAATTCCTGTCCCCGCCGCAGCCGCAGGGTGAACTCGCTGTCGGCCTGACCGGGGAGCAGTTCGCCGAACGGCGCGACGTCCCAGGCGCCGACGCCGATCACCCCGCGGGCGCCGGGGCCGGCCGGCTCGAGCAGGAACTCGTGCCGGGGGGCAGGTGCGGCGGCGGCATGCAGCACGACGTTGGTGACGATCTCCGACACCAGCAGGCAGGCCAGGTCGGCCTGCTCCAGCTCCATGCCCCACTTGACGAAGGTCTCCTGCGCCAGCCGCCGGGCCTCGGACACCTTGATGGGCTCGGCCGCGAAACGACCCTCCCAGGAGGCCAGGTTGACCGGGGAGGTGCGGACCACGACGACGGCCATGTCATCGTCGATCTCGCCCGGCACCGCGAACTCCGCCGCCTCGGCGACCCGCGCGACACCGTCGTCGGCGGCGTCGCGCAGCGCCTCGCGGAGCATCTGCTGGACCTCGGCGTCGCTGTAGTGGCCGTCACCGTCTGCGCGCTGCCGCCGGTCGACCAGGCCGTCGGTGTAGAACACCAGCGTCGACCCAGGCGGCAGGTAGCGCGACTCCTCGCGGTAGGTCGGCAGGGCCGGCATGCCCCGGCCGCGCACGCCGAGCAGCACGCCCTTGTGCTTGATCTCCAGCTGGCTGACGTCGTGCCCGCTGACGAGCAGCGGCGGCATGTGCCCGGCGTTGGCGAAGGACAGGATCCGCGACCACGCGTCGTACACCAGGTAGGTGCAGCTCACGGTCGGCGGGTCGGGTGCGTCGGAGCGGTGGCCGGCGGCCGACTGCGGGACCAGCGTCCGGCACCAGTCATCCAGGCGCCGGAGGATCTCGGCGGGCGGCTTGTCGTCCTGGGCGAAGGCCCGCAGCGCGGCCCGCAGCTGTCCCATTACCGCCGCGGCGCGGGCGCCCCGGCCCTCGACGTCCCCGATCACGATGCCGACGCGGCCGGCCGACAGCGGGATGATGTCGTACCAGTCGCCCCCGACCTGGGTCTGGATGCCCTGGCCGTGGGTCTCCAGCGGCTTGGCCGGCACGTACTTGTAGGCGACCTCCAGCCCGTCGAGGGCGGGCGGGTCCAGCGGCAGCAGGCTGGTCTGGAAGGCCAGCGCCGTGCGGCGCTCCTCCTCGAAGAGCATGGAGTTGTCGATGGCGATGGCCACCCGGCTGGCGATGGCGCTCACGAAGTCCCGGTCGTCGGCGCCGTAGTGCCGGTCGCGGCGCTCGGTCAGCCCGGACAGCGCCAGGCTCATCACCCCGAGCAGCTCGCCGCGCGCGATCAGCGGCGCCGCGATGACCGAGGTGAGCTGGACGTCATCGCAGGTTTCCTTGCTCCTGGCGCTCGGCGCGGGGAAGAACTCCACGGCCATGTCCTCGACGATGACCGCGTCCATCCGGGCCATCGCCTGCTGGCAGAAGTGACCCTGGGGATAGGAAATCTGCTCTCCGACCAGGGCCCAGCTGCCCGGCTCGGGCATCCAGCCGCGCGAGTGCAGCTGCGCCCGCCGCACCAGCTTGTCGCCATGCAGGAGATCGATGAGGCAGTGATCGGCGAACTGCGGCACCAGGGTCTCGGCGACCTGCCGGAGCGTGACGCTCAGCTCGAGCGAGCCAGCCAGCCGCTCGCCGATCCGGTCCAGCACCCCGATCCGGTCGTTCTGCTGCTGGCCGCCGCGGCTGGTGGCCTCGCGCGCGATGATCACGATGCCGCTGATCTCGTCGGACGGCCCGCGCAGCGGCGCGGCGTGCGCGCGGATGAACACCCGGGAGCCGTCCACCCGCATGATCGCGAAGGTGCCCTCCCACGGCCAGCCGCGGAAGACCTGCCGGGTCATGTCCCGCGCCTTGCGAGCGTCGCCTTCCTCGAAGCCGAGGGCCAGCAGCGACCGGCCGGCCAGGTGCTCGGCGTCGTCCGGGAAGCCGAAGAGCGAGACGGCGAAGTCGTTGGCGTACAGCAGGAGGCCGTCGAGGTCGGTCACGACGACGCCGGCGGACATCTGGCCCAGCACGGCCTCAGCGCTGAGCAGCGGCTGCAGCGCCGCGTCCGTAGCCTCTCCCGCCGGGGTCACCAGGCGCTCACCTGCCCACGCCGCTGCTGTCCATGTCGCTGCTGTTCATGTCGCTGCGGGTGCTCACGACCGGGTAACGAACACGTGTGAGGCGATCTGCTGCGGCAGTTCATCATCCCGCTCATCCCGCTCGCCCCCCGGCTCGCCGTCCCCCGGCTCGCTGGTCTTGTCCCCACCTGTCACCCGTATGCCTTCGTCGCTGATCGCGAGCGTGACCTCGCGTCCGGGTTGTATCCCAATGTTCTTGAGTCTAAGCATGAGAGCCGCGTCACTCTGGATTTGTTCGCTAATACGACGCACCACTACTGGCTCACCGTCCGCCACGGCGATCTTCGTCATCGCGATCCCTCCATCAGCCTCGGCCTGAGCAGCGCGTTCGCTGGCGTCCTCGGGCACGCCGAGCTCCTCAAGGCCGGGGATGATATTGCCATGCGGGCAGCGAACGGGATACTCCAGCAACTCGACTAGCCGACGCTCTACGCTGTCGGAAATCACGTGCTCCCAGCGGCATGCCTCGATGTGGACGTCCTCCCAGGGCAGCCCGATCACGCCGACCAGGAGGCATTCCGCGAGCCGGTGCTTGCGCATCACCCGCATGGCCAGCGTCCGGCCGGTCTGGGTCAGCGCCAGCTGCCGGTCGCCCTCCACCGTCAGCAGCCCGTCGCGGGCCATCCTGGCGACCGTCTGGCTCACCGTCGGCCCGCTCTGTGACAGTCGCTCGGCGATCCGCGCGCGCAGCGGAACTATGCCTTCTTCCTCGAGCTCGAAGACCGTGCGAAGGTACATTTCGGTCGTATCGATTAGCCCGTGCGCCGTCACTAGCACTCCTTCCAGGATTGATGCTATTCCGGGATGGCGCACGTGCGAACTGACCGCGACGCGATGGGCCTCAGGGGGCCTCAGGGCGCGAGCCGCTCGGCGGCCCAGCCGCCGCCCGCCTGGCGGCGATACCGAAACCGGTCATGCATCCGGTTGACCCGGCCATGCCAGAACTCCACGATCTGCGGCTCGACCCGGTAGCCGCCCCAGAAGTCCGGCATCGGCACCGGCGTCCCCTCGGGCCAGCGCTCGCTCAGCTCCGCATACCGGTCGTCGAGCTCGGCGCGCGAGCCGATGACCGTCGACTGCCGGCTGGACCAGGCGCCGAGCTGCGAGCCGCGCGGCCGCGAGCGGAAGTAGGGCTCGCTGTCGGCCGCGGACAGCGCGGTAACCGCGCCCTCGACGATCACCTGCCGCTGCAGGGGATACCAGGGGAACAGCAGGCTGGCCCGGGGCACCTCGGACAGGTCACTCCCCTTGCGCGAGGTCCGGTTCGTATAGAACGTGAAGCCGCTGTCGTCAAACCCCTTCAGCAGCACCATCCGGACCCGGGGCCGGCCATCGGCCGACACCGTGGCCAGCGCCATCGCGGTGGGCTCGGGCAGTCCGACGGCGACCACGTCGGCCATCCAGCGGGTGAACAGCTCCAGCGGATTACCGGGCAGCATCGACTCATCGAGCCCGTGGTCGGCTGAACTGTCGTCAAGCTCGCGGGTCTGGTCCAGGTCGCTCACGGGTACTGATCCTCACACACCGCCATGGCGGTGTTGGCGACTGGCTGGTGCCGTACGGGCCGGCCGGGTTACCGGCCCGTACGCATCGCGCGGTTCAATAGGCTTGCTGGCCGAAAATGCCCGCTGGCCCCCGCCGCCCGAGTAGGTGCGGCCTGACTGATCTGGCCAGCCCGCCGGCCCGCCGCGGACAAGGAGACGGAGGAAGCACGGATGTCCGACTTCACGCCGGGTCTAGAGGGCGTTGTCGCATTCGAGACGGAGATTGCCGAGCCTGATAAGGAGGGCGGCTCACTCCGTTACCGTGGTGTGGACATCGAGGAGCTCGTGGGGCATGTCTCCTACGGGCACGTCTGGGGACTGCTGGTCGACAACAAGTTCGCGCCCGGCCTGCCGCCGGCCGAGCCCTACCCGATCCCCGTGCACTCCGGTGACATCCGGGTCGACGTGCAGAGCGCCCTGGCGATGCTAGCGCCGGCCTACGGCATGCGTCAGCTTCTCGACATCAGCGACGAGCGGGCTCGGGATGACCTGGCCCGGGCCTCGGTGATGGCTCTGTCGTTCGTCGCCCAGTCCGCGCGCGGCCTCGGGCTGCCGATGGTGCCGCAGCACCGGGTGGACGAGGCCAAGACGATCACCGAGCGGTTCATGATCCGCTGGCGCGGCGATCCCGACCCGAGCCATGTCAAGGCCATCGACTCCTACTGGACGTCCGCGGCCGAGCACGGCATGAACGCCTCCACCTTCACCGCCAGGGTCATCGCCTCCACCGGCGCGGACGTCGCCGCTGCCCTGTCGGGCGCGGTCGGCGCCATGTCCGGGCCGCTGCACGGCGGCGCCCCGGCCCGGGTGCTGGGCATGATCGAGGAAGTCGAGAAGACCGGCGACGCCGTGGCCTACGTCAAGCAGGCGCTGGACGGCGGCGATCGGCTGATGGGCTTCGGGCACCGCGTGTACCGGGCCGAGGATCCGCGGGCGCGGGTGCTGCGCCGGACGGCCCAGGAGCTGAACGCCCCGCGCTACGAGGTAGCCGCCGCGCTGGAGAAGGCGGCCCTGGACGAGCTGCATGCTCGCCGGCCCGATCGGGTCCTGGCGACCAACGTCGAGTTCTGGGCGGCCATCATCCTCGACTTCGCCGAGGTGCCGTCGCACATGTTCACGTCCATGTTCACGTGCGCACGGACCGCCGGCTGGGCGGCGCACATCCTGGAGCAGAAACGCACCGGCCGCCTGGTCCGGCCCAGTGCCCGGTACGTAGGCCCGCCGTCCCGCCCCGTCCGGGACGTGCCCGGTGCCGCCGATGTCCTGGACCACAATGTCTGAGGACTCTCCGTCTGACGACACTCCGAAGATCGAGATCCCGGACAGGCTGCTGCCTGCCGACGGCAGGTTCGGCTGCGGCCCCTCGAAGGTGCGGCCCGAGCAGGTGGCCGCCCTCGCCGGGCCGGGCGCGGTGGGCGCGGCGCTGCTGGGCACCTCGCACCGGCAGGCCCCCGTCCGGGGTCTCGTGCAGCGGGTCCGGGAGGGCCTGGCGGAGCTGTTCTCGCTTCCGGATGAGTACCTGGTGGTGCTCGGGAACGGCGGCAGCACCGCGTTCTGGGAGGTGGCCGCCTTCGGCCTGATCCGGCAGCACTCTCAGCACCTGTCGTTCGGGGAGTTCTCGGCCAAGTTCGCGGCGGTGGCGACCGCCGCGCCGTGGCTGGACGGGCCGACCGTCATCCACTCGGCGCCAGGCTCGCATCCCGAGCCCAGCGCCGAGACCGGGGCCGACGCCTATGCCCTCACGCAGAACGAGACCTCGACCGGCGTGGCCATGCCGGTGCGCCGGGTCCGCGGCGCCGACGATGACGCGCTGATCCTGGTCGACGCGACCAGCGGCGCGGGCGGCCTGCCGGTCACCGCGAGCGAGTATGACGCGTACTACTTCGCGCCGCAGAAATCCTTCGGGTCCGACGGCGGGCTGTGGATAGCCCTGCTGTCGCCGGCCGCGCTGGGGCGAGCCGAGCAGATCGCCTCCAGCGACCGGTACATCCCGGAGTTCCTGTCCCTGCGCGCGGCGATCGCCAACTCACGGCAGCAGCAGACCTACAACACCCCGGCGCTGGCCACGCTGATCATGCTGGCCGAGCAGGTGGACTGGATGCTCGGCCAGGGCGGCCTGGCCTGGACGACGGCGCGAACCGCGCAGTCGTCGGGATACCTGTACGACTGGGCGGAGCGGACGGAGTTCACCACCCCGTTCGTCACGGACCCGGAGCAGCGCTCGCAGGTGGTCGGCACCATCGACCTGTCCGCGGACGTCGACGCCATGAGGGTGTCGGCGATCCTGCGCGCGAACGGCATCGTGGACACCGACTCCTACCGCAAGCTGGGCCGCAACCAGCTGCGGATCGGCATGTTCCCCGCCATCGAGCCGGCCGACGTCCAGGCACTGACGGCCTGCATCGACTACGTGGTGGAACGACTCTAGCCCCGGGCATCTCGGGTGGGCGGCCGCCGGGGCTGGGACAGCGGCCAGTGCGCCAGGAGCTCGTAGCGCGGGCGGCTGCCTGGCGCTGGTCCCGGGGAGTGGCTGCGGATCAGCTCGATGCGGGCGGCTGTCCAGCGGCTGGTAGCCAGGGTGGCCAGATCGCTGGTGAGCGGGCGGACATCGGCGGGCTCGCGGAGGCGAGCGAGGGTGATGTGCGGACGGTACCGCCGCCCCTCATCCGGGGACGGAGCGCCGGCCCGCCGGGCCCCGGCGGCGACCGAGGCGGCCAGCGCTCGCAGACCGCCGCGATCGCCGTCTATTCCGGCCCAGAGCACCTGCGCGTTGGAGGCACCGGGAAAGGCGCCAGCGCCGCGCACGGCCAGATCCTGCGCCGGATGCCGGCGCGCCGCGCGCTCCAGCCGGACGCTGAGGTCAGGTAGCGCCTGCTCAGCTACGTCCGCCAGAAAGGCCAGCGTGATATGCCAGGCCTCCGGGCCGGTCCAGCGCAGGCCCGGCCAGGTAGCCCGCAGCCAGGCCGTCCGGTCGTCAAGCTCGGCCACGACGGCCGGCGGGGGCACGATCGCCACGAAGATCCGCACGTTGTCATTCGTAGCAGCTCGCCGAGTCGGCCAGGTCAGGTCATGATCCGCGCGAGCTGGGCGG
This sequence comes from Streptosporangiaceae bacterium, assembly GCA_035532295.1. Taxonomy (GTDB): domain Bacteria; phylum Actinomycetota; class Actinomycetes; order Streptosporangiales; family Streptosporangiaceae; genus DASUBV01. Next base: position 6,353 of record DATKRH010000071.1, on the reverse strand, counting down.
GCCGGAGGTAGGACCGGACCCGGACGCCACTGCGGCGGGCCAGCACCAGCCCCACGACCACCGTGGCGATCAACGAGATGAGCCCCCCGGAAATGATGCTCATCCTCGGCCCGAAGACCTCGGCGATCCAGCCGGCCAGCGGGGAGCCGAGCGGCGTGCCGCCGAGAAAGACGAGCATGTACAGCCCCATGACCCGGCCGCGCATGGAGGCCGTCGTGCCCAGCTGCATCGTCGAGTTGGCCGCGGTCGTCAGCGTCAGCAGTGCCAGGCCGGTCGGCACCAGCAGGATCAGGAACGACAGGAAGTCCGGCATCAGCCCGCTGAGCACCTCGAACACGCTGAACGCGAGCGAGGTCGCCACCAGCAGCCGCAGGGTGGGCCGGGCACGGCGGGCAGCTATCAGCGCGCCGCCGAGGGCGCCGAACGCGAAGACCGCGGAGGCGACACCGAACGCGCCGGCGCCGGTGTGGAAAACCCCGCGCGACATCAGCGCGGTCGTCACCTGGAAGTTCATCCCGAACGTGGCGACGAAGAAGATGAGGATGAGCGTCATCCACAGGCTGGGCCGGGCCCGGACGTAGGCCAGCGCCTCGCGCAGCTGGCCCGCCGCCCGCGGCGCCCGCGCGACGCGGTGCAGTTCGCCCGGCCGCATCAGCTTGAGGCTGATCAGCACGGCCCCGTAGGACGCGGCGTTGACCATGAAGGCGGCGGGTGTTCCGGCGACACTGATGACCAGGCCGGCGACGGCAGGCCCGGCGATCCTGGCCAGGTTGAAGACTGCGCTGTTGAGCGCGATCGCGTTGGCCATGCCGTTCTTGCCGACCATCTCGACGGCGAACGCCTGCCGGGTCGGGTTATCCACGACCGTGACCAGGCCCAGGATGAAGGCGAGCAGGTAGACCTGCCAGATCCGCACCGCGCCGGTCAGCGCCAGCACGCCGAGGATCAGCGCCAGGCCGCCCATCAGCGCCTGTGTCGCCATCAGGATGCCCCGCTTGGAGTAACGGTCCGCGATGGCGCCGCCCCACAGGCTCAGCAGCATGGGCGCGAACTGGAGCCCGGTGGTGATGCCGAGCGCGGTCCCGCTGTTGTGCGTGAGATCGAGGACGAGCCAGTCCTGGGCGACCCGCTGCATCCAGCTGCCGGTGTTGGAGACCACCTGGCCGGTAGCGAACAGCCGGTAGTTACGAGTGCGCAGCGAGCCGAACATGCGACCGCCGCGCGCCGGATCGTCAGCCTGGCCCGGGCGGCCGTCGGTCAGGACTGGCTGAGGCGCTGCAGGATCGGGGCTGCCGCCCGCAGCGTCGCCCGTTCCTCCGGGCTGAGCTCCCGCAGGCGCTGCGCCAGCCATGCCTCCCGGAGCTTGCGCAACTGCTGTACCACCTCGCGGCCCTGGTCGGTAACGGTCAGCATGACCTGGCGGCCGTCGGTCGGATGGGGCGCCCGTGTCACAAGGCCGCGCTCCAGCAGCGCGGCGATCACCCGCGTCATGGACGGTGGCTGCACCTTCTCGTGCTCCGCCAGGCCGCCCGGCGTCATCGCCGCGTGCCGCTCCAGCGCCGCCAGGGCGGCCAGCTGGGTATCGGACAGGTCGGTCGCGACGCCCCGGGCGATACGCTCTGCCCGGAGTCGGCGTGCGAGCCTGCTCACCGAGATCCGTAGCTCTGTTGCCAGGCCCGCGTCGGACCTGGTCTGCGATGTCGCCATTGTCGTTAACCTGAGTCATTACTCTTGCTAACCATAGGGCCAGATCGCGTATTCCGTCAAAGCTGCGGTCCGTCGCGCCGGGTGGCGTGGCCGCGCAGCAGTGCGCGGCCCCTGCAGCAATTGTGCCTGTCCGGCCGACGTGCCCGAGCGCCATCGGCGTCGCCGTCGGCGTTTCGGGTTCCTGGCGGGTCAGCAGCGCCGCCCAGCCCAGGTGGCCGCCTCCGCCGCCCCCCATTGGTCACGACGGTGGCGGCCACCGGCTGCGGTCCCGCGGACTGCGCCCCCGCGAGGCGGTCCCCGGGCCATGAGCCCAGCCGCTCTCCCCCGGGTCCCGGGTCCCCGGTCCCGGGTCCAGCGGGCGCCGGCCGGCTGCCCGAGGCCGCTGGAGTGTTGAGCGGGTCTGACTGATATGAGCATGACCGCCGTGTATTGCGCGCCGGTTGAGTGCCGGCTGCCTGGGCAGGCGGCCAGAATCCGGAGTCTCGGGCAGATGGCAGCACGGCGGGCTAAGCGTTACTGTCAGCTATGTTGTGGTCGCTTGAACGGGACACAATGGCGAACCGGTGTTAACCCGTGATTAAGTATTGATTGAGCGCTCCGTTCATGATCTTGATCGGAACGGATGCCGGCCTATCAGCGCGCCGATACGATGGGGCCGACGGACTCGGATGAGGCGGTACAGTGCGGTTTCGAATTCTGGGACCGCTCGAGATCTGGACCGGTCAGGACTGGAGCGGGATCGGCGCAGCCAAGTGGCGGGCGCTGCTGGCCGCCCTGCTGCTGAACCCTGGTCAGGTCGTCTCGACCGAGCGACTGAGTTCCGAACTTTGGGATAACGAGCCGCCCGACCGCGCGGCGAATCTGGTAAGCGTCTACGTTCTGCGACTGCGCCGCCTGATGGCCGATCCGCAGGGCCGCCTGCTCGTCACGCGGGCGCCTGGCTACCTGCTGCGACTGGAGCCCGGCGACCTTGACGCCTCGAGCTTCGAGACGCTGGCCAGTCAGGGCCGCCTGGCGCTGGCGAGCGGAGACGCGCCGACGGCCGCCGCGCTGCTGGCGGAGGCCCTGGCGCTGTGGCGGGGCGGCGCGCTGATCGATGTGCCGCCCTCTGGCCTCGTCACCGCGGAGGCAGACCGGCTGGAGGAGTCCCGCCTGGCTGCGCTCGAGCTACGGATCCTCGCCGACATTCGCTGCGGCAGCCCCGCTCAGCTGGTGCCGGAGCTGCGCAGGCTCATCTCCGATCACCCGCTGCGTGAGGGCCTGTGGGCGCTGCTCATGCAGGCACTGGACCGCGGGGGACGTCGCGCGGAGGCTGTCGCGGCCTACAGCGAAGCCCGGCGCGTCATCTCCGACGAGCTAGGCGTGGACCCGGGACCCGAGCTGTACCAGCACTACCAGCGGCTGCTCCAGGCCGACATGCAGGCGGCCAGCACCGCGCAGGCGGCCAGCACCATGCAGGCGGCCAGCACCGCGCAGGCGGCCACGCCGCAGCACGTCCATCCGTCAGTCGACTCCGTTCCAGCTGAGCCGGCGGCAGGCGACCATGCGCGAGCCGCGCCGGCCGCCCTCGCCCCCGACGCCGAGCCAGCCCGAGGCCAGCCAGGCCATGCGGGGATCGCGGGGACCGGGATTCCCGCACAGTTGCCCGCCGACATCGCGGACTTCACCGGCCGAAAGACTCACCTGGAGCGGTTGCGGGCGCTACTGGCCAGCGGAAGCAACCCGGGCAATCCGGCGGCGGTCAACATCGCCGGAGTCGTCGGAACGCCGGGCCTGGGCAAGACCGTCCTGGCGGTGCACGCGGCGCACGAGATCCGTCGCGAGTTCCCCGACGGGCAGCTGTTCGTCAGCCTGCTGGGTGGCGGCCAGCAGCCCGCCAAGCCTGATGAGGTACTGGCCCGCCTGCTGCGCGATCTCGGCGTGGAGCCGGGCCGGATACCGGTCAGCCTGGACGAGCGAGCCGCGCTCTACCGGACCCGGCTGACCGACCGGCGGGTACTGATCGTGCTCGATGACGCGCGCGATTCGGCCCAGCTCAGGCCGCTGCTGCCGGGCAGCGCGTCCTGCGCGGTCATCGTGACCTCCCGGCACTGGCTGACCGACCTGGCCGGCAGCCGCCTCGTTGATCTCGACGCGCTGGCTGACGATGAGGCCGAGCAGATGCTGACCCGGATCATCGGCGCGGACCGTGCCGCAGCTGAGCCTGGTCCGGTGCGCGAGGTGCTCAACGCATGCGGCGGCCTCCCGCTTGCCATCCGGATTGCGGGAGCGCGCCTCGCGGCTAGGCGCGGCTGGACCGTGCGCACGCTGGCTAGCCGCCTCGCCGACCAGCAGCGCCGGCTGGATGAGCTCACCACGGGAGACCTGGCCGTCCGGGCGTGCTTCGAGGTCAGTTTTGCCTCGCTGCCGCATCCGGCCTCGCCCGGCGACCTGAGTGCCGCTCAGGCCTTTCGCCTGCTTGGCCTCTGGCAGGGCCCGCACATCAGCCTGCAGGCGGCCACGGCGCTCCTCGGGCAGCCGCAGGATGCGGTGGCAGACGCTCTGGAAGTACTGGTCGACACGCACCTGCTCGAGTCGCCGGCACCGGAGTGGTACAGGTTCCACGATCTGCTGCGCGTCTACGCCGCCGAGCGGGCGAAAGCGGAGGAGACCCGGGAGGCCACCCGCGCCGCGATTACCCGCCTGCTCCAGTGGTATCTGCGGACGGCGGACGCGGCCGTGAGCGTGATCAACCCTAACCGGGACCGGGTGCCCATGGACGCCGTGCAACTCGCCCAGGCTGCCCTGGGCTTCGAGACCGCCGACGAGGCCCTGGCCTGGAGCGCGCGGGAGCGCGCGAACCTGGTGGCGGCGACCCGCCAAGCCGCCGCGGAGGGACTGCACGATATCGCCTGGAAACTGCCGGTGGCCCTGATGCTCTGCTTCGACCTGCACGGCTATCGCGCGGAATGGCTAGCCACCCATGAGGTCGCGCTGGCGAGCGCCCAGTCGGTCGGCGACCGGAGCGGCGAGGCCTGGACACTGAACAATATCGGCATCGTGCTCAGCCAGCAGCGGGCCCCGGATGCCGACACCTACTTCAAGCGGGCGCTGGCGATCCGCCAGGACCTCGGCGACCTGCGTGGTCAGGCCCAGGCGGCGAACAACCTGGCCTTCAGCTACCAGTTCCAGGGCCTGCATGAAAGCGCGGTGCAGCCGCTGCGCGACGCGCTGGCGCTCCAGCGGAAGGTAGGCCACCGCTACGGTGAGGCCGTAGCGCTGTGCAACCTCGGCGAGGCATACCTGGAGCTCGGCCGGCACGCCGAGGCCATCGCCTGCGAGCAGGATGCGCTGGCGATTGTCCAGGAGATCGACTCGCCGCGGCTCGAGGGTTACGTGCTGCAGCACCTGGGCCGGGCGCGGCTGGACGGCGGCGGCATCGAGGACGGCTCTGCCCTGCTGGAGCAGGCGCTGGCCAGCCACCGTGCCCAGGGTGACAAGTACGGCGAGGCGGAGGACCTGCAGCACCTGGGCGGAGCACGCGCCCAGGCCAGACGCGCCGCCGACGCCCGCGGCCTGCTGGAGCGCGCGGCGGAGCTCTTCGAAGGTCTCGGGGACGACTCGCACGTGGCAAGTATCCGTTCCGCGCTGGACGGGCTCGACGCCCTAGTAGCGCGGCCCTGAGCGGCCAGACCCGCGCGACCCGCGCGACCCGCGCGAACCCCAGCCAAGCTAAAAGCCTAAGTCTGACTATTGCGTGGATCGCGGCCGGTACCATATCTACCGCCAGTAAACCGTTCGCATGGCTCACGCCAGCCCAAATTACGGAGGGGAACGAGAAATGGCAGACGAATCGCAGGAGATCAATCCCAATCCCCCAGGTGACCCCACGCCAGACCCAGCGCCCGATAGCCCGAGCGCCGACGAGGCGGCTGCGGTCGACGGCTCGACCGCCCCGGACCCGGCGGTGGCCGAGCCGGAAATCATCCCGCATCCCTGGCACGACTGACTGCCGCTCACCGCGGCACGGCAAGCCGCCCTGGTCATGCGCCCAGCATCGGGTCGGCCAGGGTCGGCTAGCCTGATCTGGTGCCCCGCCCCAGCCTGCCGATCCCGCCTCCCCTGGAGGGGAATGACGAGCTGATCACCGCCGTTATCACCGGCGGATGGGTGATTGCTCTCATCGTGCTGCTGCTCGTGCGCAGCCAGCTCCCGCCGGATAACCGGTGGTGGACCTGGGTCGCGGTAGCGGGCTCCGGCATCGGAGTATTCGGCCTCGCCTACGTGCCGCTGCTGAAGCGGTCACGCCGACGCGCCGCGGCCCGCAGGGATGCCGACGCAAGTCACGGCGAGTGACAGCGACGGCCCCATCCGGCGCTAACGGCCCTAGGGCATCCCGGGGTCGAGAGGCTCGAAGACCGTGTCGGCCATGGAGACTCCCGCGGTGTCCACCAGGTCGTAGCCGACTTCGTCGATGACCGGCACCGGCGTGTCCTGACCTGCGGCCGTACCCACGGCCTCGGAGTGCGCGCCGCAGCCGTGATCGAGCGAGACCACCCGGCCGTCGTCGGGCGCGTACTCGTTCCCGCAGGCGCCGAAGAGCTGCCCGAGCGGCCCAGCGAGCCGGACCAGGAACCCGCACGTGACGCAGTGCCCGGGTGCCGCAT
>DATKRH010000070.1:0-2510 GCA_035532295.1 Streptosporangiaceae bacterium | reverse complement strand
GCGCCCGCCAGCGCGGCGAACCGCCGGGTCAGCCCGGACGGCAGCAAGTCCGAGCCGTCGGCCAGGCCGGCGGCCAGGCTCGCGGCGAGCAGCTCGTCAGCCCGCGCGAGCAGCGACTCGCCGTTGCCGCGACTTGCGGGGTCCTGGAGCATCCCGGCGATGACGGTGGCGGACTCGGCGGCCCAGGACCGCAGTACGGCGGCGGGGGGCGCGGCCCCGCCCAGGCGGGGCTCCAGGCGGATCAGCCCTTCGCGTGCCAACTGCATCGCCTCCGGGCCGCGACCGGCGGAGCCGCCATTCCCGGTCCCGCTGACCGCGCCGTCTTCGCTCAGGAGACCGGCCACGAGCCCGAGCGGAACGGCATCTCGCGCCTCTCCCGTCCGCAGCAGGTGCAGCAGCGGCCGGCCGGCCAGCCCGGCCCGGCCCGCGGCCCAGCCCAGCACGGAGCCGGCCAGCGCATCGCCGGCGAGTCCCCGCAGGTCCGCGACCCGGGTCATGAGGGCGGGGTCAGCCGTCCAGGCCAGGACGCTGGTGGCGTCAATCACCGGATCGGTCAGCTCCAGGTGGGCAGCCGCCACGGAGCTCATGGCATGGTCGCGGGTGAGCACCCCGCCCGGCGCGGGCGGCCACCCGGACGGCGGGGCAGCCGCGAGGAGCCCCACCGCGATCTCCCGGTCGTCGGCCGTGGCGGTCAGCGCCGGGTCGATGCCGCTGGCGGCGAAGCGGTCCCGGACCGCGTCCCAGGGGTCGGGCGTGCGCAGCCGGTGCCACACGAGATGGCTGAGGACGCCGGCGCCCAGATCCTCGTCGGGCCGGTCGGTCAGCACGACCAGCCACTGACCGCGGACCCGTTCGAGCAGCGCCTCGCGCACGGCCAGGGCGGACACGCACGGCATGACCCGGACCTGCACGTCGGCGTGGGTGAACGTCGGCGCGGCGGTCCATTCCGGGCGGGCCCGGACCCCGAGCACGCCCGACCGGTAGTCCTTGCGGCGGGCCTGGTCCAGCAGGGCCCGCAGGACCGGCAGCGTCACGCGGGTCGCCGTCTGCGTCACTCCTCCTCCACCCGCCACTCCACGACTACCTGGTCGTCGCGGTGCTCGCTGAGGAACTCCGTGAGCTGATCGAGCACAGCGCGTGGGGAACCGCCCTTGGCTCGGGTCGCCCGGCCACCGGTCTCCGGCGGGTTAGCGATGGGAATGCCGCCTGAGCCAGCGACGCGCCGGTGTCCCGCTGGCTCTGTCGAGCCTGTCGGACCCGGCTCCGCAGACTGCCGATCGGCAAGCCACTCGAAGATCGCATCGTCGGCGGCGGTCAGGGCCGGACCCAGCCGGGTCGCGAACTCGTCCGCCGTCACCGCCGCGCACAGGTCCTTCAGCGTGCCCGCGGCGGCGCGCCCGCGCTCGTCCGGCTGCGACGCGGCCGCGTGCAGCGGGGCCAGCCGGTCCCAGCGGAACCCGTCCACCGCGGCGGCCACGACCGCCGCGCGGCTGAGCGAGTTCGCGACGACGGGCTCCGTGGCCGGCAGCGTGGCCTGGGCCAGGGTCTCCACCAGGTGCACCCGGCTGCTGGCCCGGCGCAGGGCCTCTACCAGCGCCGCCCCGGCCCGGGCGGTCGCCAGCCGACCCTTCGCCCCGTCGGACGGCAGGCCCAGGTGCAGGTAGGCCCGTTCCACCCGGGACACCAGCGCGGCGGCCGGGTCAGCCGTCGTGTCGACGTGCGTGCGGAGGCTCTCGGTGAGGTCGGCGACGCCGGCGGCGGTGAGGTAGGGGTTGACCCGGATCCCGAACAGCGACTCGGCGCGCGACATCGCTGCCCGCCAGTCGGCCGGGGCGGGCAGCGGCTCGGGCCGCAGTTCCATGTCCGGGCGGGCCGACCCCGGCCGCGGTGCGGGAATGGTGGCCCCGTGGTGGTACCAGGCCCGCTGCCGCAGCGCGGCCCAGGCCAGCACGACCAGGTCGGCGACATCGTCCCGCAGGCCCAGTTCCGGCCGGATCGCGTCGATCCAGCCCCGGATCTGCCCGACGGTGACCGTGTCCTGAGGCCGCAGTCCGGCGCGGGCCGCCGCCCGCTCGAACTCCGCGCCCCAGGGGCCGAACCGGTCGTCGCCGAACAGGAAGTGCGTCTCGCCGGCCGAGCCGACCCGCAGGGCGTTGGCCACCCGGCGGACCGCGGCGATGTCCCCCTCTAGCCGCACCCGCCCGTCCGGGTCGGCGACGGCCCGCTCGACGTGCGCATAGACGGCGGCCAGATCCCGGACGGTGACCTCGACGTCCGGCGGCTCGAAGCGCGGATGGCCGGGATACATCGCAGTGAACGCCTGGTCGATGAGATTCCCGAAGGCGGCCGCCAGGTCCGCGCCGACCGGTCCGGCCGGGATGAAGCTGGGATCGAGGCTGATCAGCACCCGGTCGTGCGCCGCGTCCTCCGTCAGCGTGCCGGGCGTCGGCGCCGCCGCGCCGTAGCACTCCTGCACCGCGCGGCGCAGCGACTCCCGGTAGCCCGTCCGC
>DATKRH010000069.1:0-3498 GCA_035532295.1 Streptosporangiaceae bacterium | reverse complement strand
TGCATGAACACGATGTCGTGGCCCGCGGCAATCAGCGCGTCGATGAGGGTGCGTCGGTGAGACCGCCCGCCGTCGGGGGTGTCGGTGACACCGTGGCCGAGGAACCCCCAGAAGCTGTACCCGATCCTCACCCTGCCTCCTGCCTGGTCTTGGTGTACCACCGGTCATCGATGAGCAGCGCGTCCAGCCCGGACTCGGCCAGGCAGTCCAGTGCCATCGTCGCGGTCCCGCAGATCGGCTTTCCCTTGACGTTCAACGACGTGTTGATCAGTACGGGAACGCCGGTCCGGGCGGCGAAGGCCTCCAGAATCGCTGCCAGGAGAGGGTTACGGCCAGCGTCGACGGTCTGGACGCGGGCGAGCCCGTTGTCGTGGAACACCGCCGGGATCCGCGCGAAGCCGAGGCCCGTGCCGGGGACGGCGATCGACATGAACGGCGAGAACCGCCCGTCCAGGTCGAAATAGTCGGGCGCGTGGGCGGCCAGGATCACGGGCGCGAACGGCCGGAACGGCTCCCGGAACTTGATCGCTGTGTTGAGCCGGCTGACCACGTCGGGCAGCAGCGGCGAGGCCAGGATCGACCGGTTCCCCAATGCGCGGGGCCCGGCCTCCAGCGGTCCGGCGCAGATGCCGATGATCTGCCCGTCGGCCAGAGCGGCGGCGGTCCGCTCGGCGGGCGAGGGTTCCAGCGTTCCGGTCAGGCCGCCGCGGTGGTACTCCCCGTGGCTGAGGTCGTGCGGGGACGGCCCGAGGTAGCAGGCGCCCCGTACTCCGGTCGGGACGGGCCGGCCTCGGTCGGCGAGGACCGCGAGGGCTGCGCCGAGCGCGGTTCCCGAATCGCCTGGTGCGGGTGGCACGAACACCTCGCTGAACAGGCCGGACGCGAGAATCTTTCCGACGGCGACGCAGTTCATCGCGACGCCGCCGCCGACGCACAGTCGGTCCGAGCCGGTCGCGGTGCGGGCGATCTGGGCCAGGTGCAGCATCACCTCCTCGGTGCGGTGCTGCAACGCCGCCGCCAGATCCATGTGGACCTGGGTGACTTCCTCGCCGGGAAGGCGCATCGGGCAGGTCGCTGCGATGAACTCCGGCGAGATGCGGCTCCATCGGCTGGAGATAACGCGGAGCGGGAACAGATGGGGGTCGAGGGCGAAGCCGCGGTCGGTGAGGCGGATCGCCTGCTGGAACAGCCCGGCGAACGGGGCGGGGTCGCCGAGCGCGGCCAGCGCCATCACGGTGCCTTCCTCGTCGGCCTTCCGCCAGCCCAGATGCTGGGTGACTGCCCCGTAGGCGTAGCCGAGGCTGGCCGGATCGGCCAGTTCCCGCACCACCTCCCATTCGGGAACTCCTCCGGCGTCACTGAGGCGTCCTCGGGCGATCGTGGTGGTCTGCGTCTCGCCGAGACTGTCGACCACCAGCACCGCCGCCTCGGGGAATCCCGAGCCGGCGAAGGCGGTCAGAGCGTGCGCCCGGTGGTGCAGGACCTGGGTGACCGTCGCGTCCGGGAACCGGCGGCGCAGCAGTTCGAGGCGGCCGTGCTCGTTGCCGGCGACGGTGAGCAAGGAGCGGGTGCGCGGGATCGCCCGCCGCGCCGTCGCGGGGTGGAGCAGGTGAGCGAGCGCGCCGGGGGCGGCCCTGCGGTACAAGCCGTGCCGGAAGTGCAGGGCGATGCAGTTGATGTCGCCGGGGTGCAGGCCCGCCTTGGCGAGCAGCCAGCCCACCCCTTGCCTGGGGTAGGACTTGTCGTGTTTGACGCCGGACAGCCGTTCCTCCTCGACCAGTCCGACAAGCTGGCCGTCCACGATCAAGGCAGCGGCCGAGTCGTGGGTGAACGAGCACAGGCCCAGCACCGGCCCGGTCACGACGCCGCCCTCGAGGAGGTGGTGGTGGCGCGGGCGGTCTGCCAGGCGAACCAGCGGGTCAGCGCCGCCGACATCACTCCCGGACCGCGCGCCACCGTCACCCGCCGCCTGTCCACCATCGCGGGGTTCTACAAGTACGCGGTGGAAGAGGAGATGCTGGATCATTCCCCGGCGGCGCACATCCGGCGTCCCCGCGTGGATTATGAGTCCCACGCGACCGGGCTGGACCGCAACGAGGTCGGCGCGCTGCTGGTCGCCGCCGGCCTGGGCACGGCCGCCGAGCACGCGCTGATCTCGCTGCTGGCCCTGAACGGCCTGCGGGTGTCGGAGGCGACCGGCGCCGATATCGAGGCCCTGGGCCTGGAACGCGGGCACCGCACGCTGACGATCCGGCACAAGGGCGGCAAGATCGTTACCATCCCGCTCGCCCCCAGGACCGCCCGGGCGATCGACCTGGCCATCGGGGAGCGCTGCGAGGGCCCGGTGTTCCTCGCCCCGGACGGACGGCGGCTGGACCGGCACGGCGCCGGGCGGATCGTCCGCAGAGTCGCCCGCCGGGCCGGGATCACCAAGAACGTCGGCCCCCACACGCTGAGGCACGCATTCATAACCGCCGCGCTCGACGCGGGAGTCCCGCTGCGGGATGTCCAGGAAGCCGCCTCGCATGCTGATCCGAGGACCACGATGCGCCATGACCGGGCGCGGGCCTCGCTGGACCGGCATGCCACCTACATCGTCGCCACCTACATCGCCGGGGCGGCACGGTAGGCACCGGCGATGGTGCCGCCCGGACGGGGGCGGTTCCCGCCGGGCGGCACCCGCTGACGGAGCCTGGCCGGCATGTAGCCGGCAGCGGGTTTCGCTTTACCGCCGCCGGCAAGGCAGACTGGGACCGTGACCAGCGAGCAGTTGCAGATGATCTCCGCCGACCCGCGGGTGATGCACGGCCAGGCCGTGATCGCCGGCACCCGGGTCCCGGTCAGCGTGATCCTCGACTGCCTGGCCACCGGGATGACCGCCGAGGAGATCGCCACCGAGTACCCCACGGTCACCGCCGCGGGCGTCCGCGCGGCCGCGGCGTACGGAGCTGCCCTGGCCCGCGAGGAACTGCTCCCGATCCCGCAGTCACTGTGAAGTTCAAGCTCGACGAGAACCTGCCCGTCTCCTCCGCCGCGATCCTGGCGAGCGTCGGCCACGACGTCGACACCGTCGCCGCGGAGGGCATGACAGGTGCTCCCGACCAGGACGTTGTTGCAGCCGCCGCCCGGGCCGGGCGGATCCTGGTGACCCTGGACGTCGGCCTGGGCGACATCCGCGCCTATCCGCCGGGCAGCCACGCCGGCATTGTCGTGCTGCGCCTGCCTGACCAGTCCGCCGCCACGGTCACCAAGGCCATCAGCGACCTGGCTGGCCTAGCCGAGCCCGGAAGCCTCGCTGGCGCGGTCGCGGTCATGCAACGCGGCCTCCTGCGCATACGCCACCCATGACACCCACCCGCTACCACCCCAATGGCCACCCAACGTAACCATGATGAGTCCAGGGGAAACGGTGGGAGACGGTGCCGTAGCCGCCGTTCTGCACGCCGTCAAGCAATAAGTGCTCGGCACTCAGTGACGTCCAGAAGTGGGCGATCTGTG
>DATKRH010000068.1:0-30568 GCA_035532295.1 Streptosporangiaceae bacterium | reverse complement strand
TCGGTGCTGGGCATGGCGATCACCCGCTCCGGGTCCGCGCCGATCAGCGCGAACACCTGCCTGGCTAGCCCGAACCAGGTCGTCTGGCCCGAGCAGGTCGCGTGGTAGATCCCCGCGGGCGCCCGGGCGGCGACCATCGCGATGATCCGCTCGGCGACAGCAGCGGTGGACGTGGGCTGGCCGTGCTGGTCGTCCACCACCGTGACCGTCGGCTGCTGGCGTTCTAGCCGGATCATCGTGCTGACGAAGTTGCCGCCATGAGGTCCGTACAGCCACGCCGTCCGCAGGATGTAACCCGAATCGGGAAGATGCTCCAGCACGGCTCGCTCGCCGGCGAGCTTGGTGCGACCGTAGGCGCTCACCGGCGCCGGCGCGGTGTCCTCGCGATACGGCCGCGTCGCCGTCCCGGCGAAGACATAGTCGGTGGACAGCTGGATCATCCGGGCGCCGGCCTGCGCGCACGCCGCCGCCACGTGCGCCGCGCCCGCGCCGTTGACGGCCAGCGCCTCGTCCTCGCGGGACTCGGCCTGGTCGACGCCGGTCCAGGCGGCGCAGTTGACCACGACATCGGGCTGGCCGCTCCGCACGGCCGCCGTGACGGCCGCCGGGTCGGTGATGTCGAGGTCGCGGCGCGACAGGGCGGTGACGGCGGCATCCTGGCCGTGCAGCATGGACACCAGGTCGCGGCCGAGCATGCCGCTGGCCCCGGTCACCAGCCAGCGAGTCACGACGGGCCTCCTTCCTCGCGGCTTTCCGCGGTCCCAGTGCTTTTCTCAGGTTCAGCGGCGGAGGTCACGAGCTGATCTGGACCTTACTGTGGTCGCCGAGCACGAGGCGGTGGGCCCGGGGCACGTTCGGCGCGGGCGTGACCTCGACGTCATGGCCGATCAGGGAGGCCTCGATGCGCCGGACCCCCCGGATAGACGCCCCGCCCAGCACGATGGAGTACTCGATCTCGCTGCCGGAGATCACGCAGCCCTCGGCGAGCGAGGTAAAGGGGCCGACGTAGGAGTCCGTGATGACCGTGCCGGCTCCGATGATCACGGGCCCGACGATCCGGGACCGGGTCACCGACGCGCCTTCCTCGATCACCACCCGCCCGATCAGCTCGCTGGCGGCATCGACCACGCCCCGCGAGCAGGCCGTCATGCTCTCCAGCACCATCCGGTTGACCTCCAGCATGTCTGCGACGTTGCCGGTGTCCTTCCAGTACCCGGAGATCACGGTCGAGGACACCGGCCGCCCGGCGTCGAGCAGCCACTGGATGGCCTCGGTGATCTCCAGTTCGCCTCGCCAGGAGGGCTTGAGCTGGCGGATGCCCTCGTGCACCGCCGACGTGAACATGTACACGCCGACCAGCGCCAGATCACTCTTGGGATGCTCGGGCTTCTCCTCCAGGCCGACCACGGCGCCGGTGTCATCAAGCTCGGCTACGCCGAACTCGCGAGGATCCGGGACCTGGGTCAGCATGATCTGGGCGTCCGGCCGCCGCGTGCGGAACTCGTCGACCAGGCTCGTGATGCCGCCGACGATGAAGTTGTCGCCCAGATACATGATGAAGTCGTCATCGCCGAGATAGCCGGCCGCCGTGAGCACCGCGTGGGCCAGCCCGAGCGGGGCCTCCTGGCGGATGTAGGTGACCTTGAGCCCGAACGCGGAGCCGTCGCCGACCGCGTTCTGGACCGCCAGGGCGGTATCGCCGACCACGATGCCGACGTCGACGACCCCGGCATCCCGGATAGCTTCCAGGCAGTAGAACAGCACGGGCTTGTTGGCGACGGGCAGCAGTTGCTTGGCGGAGGTATGCGTAATCGGCCGCAGCCGGGTACCCGAGCCGCCGGCGAGGACAAGCGCTTTCATGACGCGAAACTAGCGTGTATTCGGCCGGCGTGGGCGGGCCTGCGGGCGCCCTTCATATCACGTATCGTCCCATAGACCCCCAGCGAGGAGACCTGTGACCGCCTTCACCGACCTCAGTGAGTTTGTTTCCGCCCCCCGGGTGACGTCGCTGCGGCTGTCGCCAGATGGCACCTGGCTGGCGGCCACGGTGCAGACGGTGGCCGGCGAGCCCGCCAGGTACGTCAGCAGCGTCTGGCGCGTCCCGACCGCGCCGGAGGGCGTGCCGGTCAGGCTGACCCGCAGCGCTGAGGGCGAGAGCGGCCCGAAGTTCCTGCCGGACGGCTCGCTGCTGTTCGCCTCGAAGCGGCCGGCCGCGCCGGCGCCCCGCCGCGCCGGCGAAGCCGCCTGGGACAAGCCGGGCAACGACAAGCCGGGCAACGACAAGCCAGGACTGTGGCTGCTGCCCGCCGCTGGCGGCGAGGCTTACCGGATCGCCGCTCCGCCCGGCGGCGTGTCGGATATCTCGGCCGCCCGCGATCAGCCCGTCGTGGTCTACAGCGCCGCGGTCCTCCCCGCGGCCCCGGGTGGCCCTGACGACGCCGCCCGGCGTCGGGCACGCGCGGACGCCGGCGTCAGCGCGATCTTGCATGAGAGCGGCACGCTCCGGTACTGGGACCATGACCTGGGCCCCGATGGCCTGCGGCTGCTGACCGCGGCGATCCCGGCCGGTGCGGGCGGTGCGGGCGGTGCGGGCGGTGCGGGCGGTGCGGGCGGTGCGGGCGGTGAGCCCGCGCAGCCCCGTGACCTCACTCCGGACGCCAGCCGGGAACTGGACGAGCAGGCGTTCGAGCTGACCCCGGACGGCTCGACCGTGGTCACCGGCTGGCTGGTACCCGAGCCGACGGGCCAGTGGCGCATCGAGATCGCCGTGATCGACACCGCCACCGGCGCCCGCCGTACCCTGCTGACCTCGGGCGAGGCCGACTTCCAGAATCCGCGAGTCTCGCCGGACGGTCGCCTGCTGGTCGCCACCTGCACCGAGCGCGACACCTACGACCGCCCCGGCGACAGCACGCTGGTCCTGGCCGCCCTGTCCGGCGAGATGGCGCTGCCCAGCGAGGCTGGCGGCCAGCCGCGCGACCTGCTGGCCGGATTCGACCGGCTCCCCTCGGAAGTGGCCTGGGCACCCGACTCGCGCGCGGTCTACTTCACCGCCGACGACCAGGGTCGCCGGCCCGTCTTCCGGGTTGACCTGGCCGACGGCGGCATCACGAGGATCACCGCCGACGATGCCGCCTATGACAACCTCAGCCCGTCGCCGGATGGCCGTTACCTCTACGCCCTGCGCAATGCCGTGGACGCGCCGCCCGCGCCGGTCCGCATCGACCTGGCGGGCGGCGGAGCGGGCGGCGGAGCGGGCGGCGGAGCGGGCCGGGGAGCGGGCGGCGCGGCGGCCAGCGAGCCGGTGCGGCTCGCCAGTCCGGGGGCCGCGCTCGAGGTGCCCGGCCGCCTGGAAGAGGTGCAGGCCACGGCCGCGGACGGGACGACTATCCGCGGCTGGCTCGTGCTGCCGGAGACGGCCCGCGCCGCCGCGCCGGCCCCGTTGCTGCTCTGGGTCCACGGCGGCCCGCAGTCCAGCTGGAACGCCTGGTCCTGGCGCTGGAATCCCTGGCTGATGGCCGCCCGCGGCTACGCCGTCCTGCTGCCCGACCCGGCGCTGTCGACCGGCTACGGCCAGCAGATGATGGAACGCGGTCACGGCACCTGGGGCGCCAGCCCCTATACCGACGTCATGGCCATCACGGACGCCGTCGTCGAGCGACCCGACATCGACGGGAGCCGGACCGCCATGATGGGCGGCTCCTTCGGCGGCTACATGGCGAACTGGATCGCCGGTCACACCGGCCGGTTCGCGGCGATCGTCAGCCATGCCGGCCTATGGGCCCTGGATCAGTTCAACGGCACCACCGACGAGCCGGCCTACTGGCGCCGGGTCTTCGGCGATCCGGCCAGCCAGCCGGAGCGTTATCACGACAACTCGCCGCATCTGCACGTGGCCGGCATCGTGACGCCGATGCTGGTCATCCACGGCGACAAGGACTACCGGGTGCCGGTCGGGGAGGCGCTGCGGTTGTGGGCCGACCTGACCGCCCACTCCAAGGTGGCCAAGTTCCTCTACTTCCCCGACGAGAACCACTGGATCCTCAAGCCTGGCGACGCGGCGGTCTGGTATGAGACGGTCTTCGCCTTCCTCGCCGAGCACGTCCTGGGTGAGCAGTGGCGGCGGCCGGAGCTGCTCTGACCAGGACCGGGGCCTGCTGGCGGCCGGCTCGGCGTCCCGGCCTGGCCTGGCCGGCCGGACGGTGATCGCGGTATGTCAGGCTGACGCCATGACGCGAGCCCAGCTGGACAAGAAGCCCGGCGAGGTCTCGGCGATGTTCGACAAGGTCGCCGAGCGCTATGACCTGCTGAACGACGCGCTATCGCTCGGCCAGGACCGGCACTGGCGCAGGGTCGTGGCGCGAGCCGTCGGCGCCCGCCCCGGCGAGCTCATCCTGGATCTCGCGGCGGGCACCGGGACCTCCTCCCGGACGTTTACGGCCACGGGCGCGCGCTGCATCGCCTGCGACTTCTCGCTGGGCATGCTGAAGGTAGGCGCCCGCGACCCGGCGCCGGCGGTGCGCTTCGTGGCGGGCGACGCGCTTGACCTGCCCTTCGCCGACGCGGCCTTCGACGCGGTGACGATCTCCTTCGGGTTGCGCAACGTGGCCGATCCCGATGCCGCGCTGGCGCAGTTGCTGCGGGTCACCAGGCCCGGCGGCCGGCTGGTCGTCTGCGAGTTCAGCCATCTGCGGCCCCGCGGGCTGAACGCGCTCTATGAGCAGTACCTGGCCAGGGCGCTCCCGGTGGTCGCCCGCCGCCTGTCCGGGAACGCGGAAGCCTACGACTACCTGGCCGAGTCGATCAGGGACTGGCCTGGCCAGCACGAGCTGGCCGACCGGATTGGCGCGGCCGGCTGGGGCGGCGTGCGGTGGCTGAACCTATCGTTCGGAGTCGTCGCGCTCCATCTGGCGCGGCGGCCGGGCTAGCCGCCAGGGGTTGTCCGCGGGCGGTGCGCGGGGCGGGCGCGGCCGGTGCGCGGGGCGGGCGCGGGCGGTGCGCGGCAACGGACTAGACTGCAGTGCCAGAGTCCTTGTGAAGCTGTTCACAAGGAATGAAGTTTGCAGCGCAGCCTCAGGACGGGTCGTGACCGAGCAAGATCTCCCCGTCGGCACGCCGGATCAGCCGCCGCCGGGCGGCAGCGGTTCCGCACTTCGCCCGCAGCGTCGGCGTGCCGAGACGGCCGACGTAGCCGACGTCATCATCGTCGGGGCCGGCCCAGCCGGGTCGGCAACCGCCTATTACCTGGCGAGCGCCGGGCTGGACGTGCTGGTCCTGGAGAAGAGCCAGTTCCCGCGCGAGAAGGTCTGCGGCGACGGGCTGACCCCGCGGGCGGTCAAGGCCCTCACCGGGATGGGCGTCCCGATCTCCGAGAGCGATGGCTGGCTGCGGAACCAGGGCCTGCGGATCATCGGCGGTGGCGGCCGGATCGAGGTGCCCTGGCCCGACCTGTCGAGCTTCCCCGGTTACGGACTGGTGCGCACCCGACTCGACTTCGATCAGATCCTGGCCCGGCACGCCGAGAAGGCCGGAGCCCGGATCATTCAGGGCATGAACGTGACGCGCCCGGTGCTCGATGACCGCACCGGGCGCATCACGGGCGTGCTGGCGCAGGACACAGCCGAGGGCAAAGAGGCGCCGCAGCAGGAATTCCGCGGGCGGCTCGTCGTCGCCGCGGACGGCAACTCCTCGCGGCTGTCGGTGTCCATGGGCCTGCGCAAGCGCGACGACCGGCCGATGGGCGTCGCGGTGCGGACCTATTACTCCAGCCCCCGGCATCGTGATGACTGGCTCGAGGCCTGGCTGGACCTGTGGGACGGGGACTGCCTGCTGCCGGGCTACGGCTGGATCTTCGGCATGGGCGATGGCACGAGCAACGTCGGACTGGGCCTGCTCAATACCTCGGCGGCGTTCCAGAACATCGACTACCGCGCGCTGTTGCGCCGCTGGCTGGCGGCCATGCCGGCCGAGTGGGGCTTCACCGAGGAGAACCGCACCCAGCCCATCCGCGGCGCGGCGCTGCCGATGGGCTTCAACCGCACGCCGCATTACACCCGTGGCCTGCTGCTGGCCGGGGACTCGGGCGGGATGATTAACCCGTTCAACGGCGAGGGCATCGGCTATGCGCTGGAGTCCGGGGAGATAGCCGCGCGAGTCATCACCCAGGCGCTGGCCAGGCCGACTGTCGCGAGCGCCGAGCGCGTCCTGCAGGGTTATCCGAAGATTCTCAAGGACAGCTACGGTGGGTACTACACGCTCGGCCGGGTCTTCGTCGAGCTGATCGGCAAGCCGTCGTTCATGCAGTTCGCGACCAAGCACGGTGTCAAGCGCCCGGCGGTGATGCGCCTCACCATGAAGCTGCTCGGCAACCTCACCGAGACCCGCGGTGGCGATGCGACCGATCGGCTGATTAACGCGGTGTCTAAGATGACGCCGGCGGCATAGCCGGCCGATATGGACGTCCCGATGACCATTCAGCTGAACATCCAGATGAACACCCAGGGCAAGCTGCCCTGGCAGACAGGCAAGGGGGTGTAAGGACGTGGGTCACTACGTGCCGATTCTGATCCTGGGCGCGCTGGCCGCCTTCTTCGCTGTCTTCTCACTGATCATGGGTGCCCTGTCGGGACCGAAGCGGTGGAACCGGGCCAAGCTTGAGGCCTACGAGTGCGGAATCGAGCCGACCCGGCAGCCCTCGGGCATCCGGTTCCCGGTGAAGTACTACCTGACGGCGATGCTGTTCATCGTCTTTGATATCGAGATCATCTTCTTGTACCCCTGGGCGGTCTTCTTCGACCGGCTCGGGGTGTTCGGGCTGGTGGAGATGGTCACCTTTATAGCCACCGTGCTCGTCGCCTACGTTTACGTATGGCGCCGCGGCGGCCTGGAGTGGGACTAGTCATGGGACTGGAAGAAAAGCTTCCGAGCGGCGTGCTGCTGAGCTCGGTCGAGAAGCTGGCCGGCTACGCGCGCAAGAGCTCGGTATGGCCGGCGACCTTCGGGCTCGCCTGCTGCGCCATGGAACTGATCTCGACCGGCGGCCCGCGCCACGACCTGGCCAGGTTCGGGATGGAGCGGGCGTCCAACACCCCGCGGCAGGCCGACCTGATGATCGTGGCGGGCCGGGTCAGCCAGAAGATGGCGCCGGTGCTGCGGCAGATCTATGACCAGATGTCCGAACCCAAGTGGGTCATCTCGATGGGCGTCTGCGCGTCCAGCGGCGGCATGTTCAATAACTACGCGATCGTGCAGGGCGTCGATCACATCGTGCCGGTCGACATCTACCTGCCGGGCTGCCCGCCGCGGCCCGAGATGCTCCTCGACGCGATCCTCAAGCTGCACGACAAGATCCAGAACATGAAGCTGGGAGTTAACCGGGAGCACCAGATCGCCGAGCTTGAGCAGGCGCGGCTGCGGCGACTGCCGCTGCTGGCGGGGGTACCCGGTGCTCATGACCACGGTGCTCATGACCACGGTGCTCATCACCACGGGGAGCCGGGAGCGGAGCTGTGACGGCAGGCAGTGATGACGCGGTAGCCGGGCAGGCCGGACCGCCCGAGCCGGACCCGGCGGCGCTGGCTGGCCGGGAGCGGCTCGCCGAGCAGGTCAAGCGAACCGGGATGTTCGGCACGCAGACGACCGGCGACACCTCCGGTTACGGCGGCCTCAAGGTCAGGCGGGCGCCGCGGCTGCCCTCCCCGCGGCCCTACGGGTCGTACTTCGACGAGATTGCCGACGCGCTCGGCGGCTCGCTGGAGGAGTCGGGGACCAGCTTCGGTGACGCGGTCGAGCGGGTCACCGTGGAGCACGGCGAGCTCACCTTCCATGTCCGGCGCGAGCGGCTGCCGCAGGTCGCGGCCAAGCTGCGGGACCAGCCCGCGCTCGCCTTCGAGCTGTGCCTGGGCGTGTCCGGCGTGCATTACCCCGCGGACGCCGGCCGGGAACTGCACGCCGTCTATCACCTGGTGTCGCTGCGGCACAACCGCCGGGTGCGGCTGGAGGTGTCGGTGCCCGATGCCGATCGGCACGTCCCGTCGCTGCTGGAGGTCTACCCGACCTGCGACTGGCACGAGCGGGAGACCTGGGACTTCTTCGGCATCATCTTCGACGGTCATCCGGCCCTGACCAGGATCGAGATGCCCGACGACTGGAAGGGACACCCGCAGCGGAAGGACTATCCGCTCGGCGGCATCCCGGTGGAGTATCGCGGCGCGACCATTCCGCCACCGGACGAGCGGAGGGAATACGAATGACCGCTCAGGCTGACCACGAGACCGAGGGCCGGGTCTACACCGTCGGCGGCGAGGACTGGGACGAGGTTGTCGCCGCGGCAGCGGCGGCGGACGGCCGGGAGGAGCACCTGGTCGTCAATATGGGCCCGCAGCACCCCTCGACGCACGGGGTCCTCCGCCTGATCCTCACGCTGGACGGCGAGACGGTGACCGAGCTGCGGCCCGTTATCGGCTACCTGCATACCGGCATCGAGAAGAACATGGAGTTCCGTACCTGGACGCAGGGCACCACGTTCTGCACCCGGATGGACTACCTCTCCCCGCTGTTCAACGAGACGGTCTACTGCCTCGCCGTGGAGAAGCTGCTCGGCATCGAGGACCAGATCCCCGAGCGCGCCACCATCATCCGGGTCCTGATGATGGAGCTGAACCGGATCTCCTCGCACATGATGGCGATCGGCACCTTCGGCCTGGAGCTGGGCGCCACGACCGTCCTGCTCTACGGGCTCCGGGAGCGGGAGAACACGCTCGACCTGTTTGAGCTCATCACCGGCCTGCGCATGAACCACGCCTACGTCCGGCCAGGCGGCGTCTCGCAGGACCTGCCATCGGGCGCGCTCGACCGGCTCCGCGAGTACCTGGCCGTCATGCCCGAGAGGCTCAGCGAGATCCGGGCGCTGCTGGACGCCAGCCCGGTCTACCTGGCTCGCACCCGGAACATCGCGCATCTCGACACGACCGGCTGCATGGCACTGGGCGTCACCGGGCCGATCCTGCGGGCCACCGGCCTGCCGTGGGACCTGCGCAAGAGCCAGCCGTACTGCGGATACGAGACGTACGAGTTCGACGTGCCCACTCGCGACAGCTGTGACGTCTACGGTCGCTACCGCGTCCGGATGGACGAGGTGGACCAGTCGCTGCGCATCATCGAGCAGTGCGTGGACCGGCTGTCGGGCCCGCGCCCCGGCGATGATCCGGTGATGATCGGCAACGCTAAGATCGGCTGGCCCGCCAAGCTTGCCCTTGGCCCCGACGGGCTGGGTAACTCGCCCGATCACATCGCGCACATCATGAGCCAGTCGATGGAGGCTCTCATCCACCACTTCAAGCTGGTCACCGAGGGCTTCCGGGTACCGGCCGGCCAGGTGTACGTGTCGGTCGAGTCACCGCGCGGCGAGCTCGGCTGCCACGCCGTCAGCGACGGCGGCACCCGGCCGTTCCGGGCACACTTCCGCGATCCGTCGTTCACCAACCTGCAGGCGCTCGCCGCGATGTGCGAAGGCGGCATGGTCGCCGACGTGATCGCGGCCGTGGCCAGCATCGATCCCGTGATGGGAGGCGTCGACAGGTAATGGCGCTGACGCAGGAGGCGCGTGCCCGGCTGGAGCCGGACGCCGCGCAGATCATCGCCCGCTACCCGCGCTCGCGGTCGGCGCTGCTGCCGCTGCTGCACCTGGTGCAGTCGGAGGAGGGCTACGTCTCGGCCGACGGCATCGCGTTCTGCGCCGAGCAGCTCGGGCTCACCGAGGCGGAGGTCACGGCGGTGACCTCGTTCTACACGATGTACAAGCGCGGGCCGGTCGGCGAGTACCACGTCGGGGTCTGCACCAACGCCCTGTGCGCGGTGATGGGCGGCGACGCCATCTTCGCCGACCTGCAGGAGCACCTGGGCGTCGGCAACGACGAGACGACCGACGACGGCAAGGTCTCGCTGGAGCACCTGGAGTGCAACGCGGCCTGTGACTACGCGCCGGTGGTCATGGTCAACTGGGAGTTCTTCGACAACATGACCCCGCCCGCCGCCAGGGACGTGGTCGACGGCCTGCGCAGCGGCGCGGACGTCGCGCCCAGCCGCGGCGCGCCCCGCCTGTGCACCTGGAAGCAGGCCTCCCGGATCCTGGCCGGCTTCCCGGACGGCCAGGCGGCCCAGGGCCACACCGCCGGCGCCGCGAGCCTGGCGGGCCTGCGGATCGCCAGGGAGCATGGCTGGGCTCCCGACGCTGGCGATTCGATAGCCGGCGATTCGATAGCCGGCGATTCCCAGGCAGGGAGCACCAAGTGACCTCGGTACTGACCCCTGAGCTAACCGCGCACTGGGACGAGCCCGATTCCTTCACGCTGGCGGCCTACGAGCGCGACGGCGGTTACCAGGCACTGCCCAAGGCGCTGGCCATGGAGCCCGACCAGGTCATCCAGCAGATGAAGGACTCCGTGCTGCGCGGCCGCGGCGGCGCCGGCTTCCCCACCGGGCTGAAGTGGGGCTTCATCCCGCAGGGCGACGGCAAGCCGCATTACCTGGTGGTCAACGCCGACGAGTCGGAGCCGGGCGCCTGCAAGGACATGCCGACCCTGATGGCCAACCCGCAGGCGCTGATCGAGGGCATCATCATCACCGCGTACGCGATCCGGGCGGAGCGCGCCTTCATTTACGTGCGCGGTGAGGTGCTGCACGTGATCAGGCGGCTGCACCACGCCGTGCGGGAGGCCAACGAAGCCGGCTACCTGGGCACCGATATCCAGGGTTCCGGTCTCAACCTCCAGGTCACCGTGCACGCCGGGGCCGGCGCCTACATCTGCGGCGAGGAGACGGCCATGCTCGACTCGCTGGAGGGATATCGCGGCCAGCCCCGGCTGAAGCCGCCGTTCCCCGCGGTGGCGGGCCTGTACGCCTGCCCGACCGTCGTCAACAACGTCGAGTCGATCTCCAGCGTGCCCTACATCCTCAAGCACGGCGCCGCGCAGTTCGCCGGATACGGCACGGAGAGGTCGAAGGGATTCGGGATCTTCTCGCTATCGGGCCACGTCACGACCCCCGGCCAGTACGAGGCCCCGCTCGGCACGACCCTGCGCGAGCTGCTGGAGCTGGCCGGCGGGATCCGCGCCGGGCACCGGCTGAAGTTCTGGACGCCGGGCGGATCGTCCACGCCGCTGTTCACCGACGAGTACCTGGACGTCCCGCTGGACTACGAGTCGGTGGCCAAGGCCGGGTCGATGCTCGGCACCCGGTCGATCCAGCTCTTCGACGAGACCACCTGCGTGGTCCGGGTCGCGCTGCGGTGGATTCAGTTCTACCAGCACGAGTCCTGCGGCAAGTGCACGCCGTGCCGGGAGGGCAGCTTCTGGGTCGTCCAGCTGCTGGACCAGCTGGAGCGCGGCCAGGGCAGCGAGTCCGACCTGGACAAGCTGCTGGACATCTGCGACAACATCACCGGCCGGGCGTTCTGCGCCCTGGGCGACTCGATCCAGGCGCCGGTCGGGTCGTCGATCAAGCACTTCCGGGACGAGTACCTCGAGCACCTGCGGCAGGGCGGCTGCCCCTTCGACCCTGCCGCGTCGACGCTGTTTACGATGGAGTCCGCCTGATGACAGTTCCAGCCACCACGGGTTCCCCGGCCACGGATTCCGGCGAGGTCGCCCGCCCGGTCGACGGCGTGACGGTCACGATCGACGGGTTCGAGATCACCGTTCCCAAGGGGACGCTGGTGATCCGGGCCGCCGAGCAGCTCGGCATCCAGATCCCCCGGTTCTGCGATCACCCGCTGCTCGATCCGGTCGGGGCCTGCCGGCAGTGCCTGGTGCAGATCGAGGGCCAGCCCAAGCCCCCGGCCTCGTGCACCACCACCTGCACCGAGGGCATGGTGGTGCACACCCAGCTGACGTCGCCGGTGGCCGAGAAGGCCCAGCGCGGAATGATGGAGCTGCTGCTCATCAATCACCCGCTGGACTGCCCGATGTGCGACAAGGGCGGCGAGTGCCCGCTGCAGAACCAGGCCATGTCCACCGGACAGGGCGAGACCAGGTTCACCGGCACCAAGCGGACCTTCCCGAAGCCGATCGCCCTGTCGTCCCAGGTGCTGCTCGACCGCGAGCGGTGCATCCAGTGCGCCCGCTGCACCAGGTTCGCCGACCAGATCCCCGGCGACCCCCTGATCGACTTGCTCGACCGCGGCCCGCACGAGCAGGTGGGAGTCGCCGAGGGCGTCCCGTTCGACTCCTACTTCTCCGGCAACACCGTGCAGATCTGCCCGGTCGGCGCCCTCACCGGCGCCTCCTACCGATTCCGGGCCCGGCCCTTCGACCTGGTGTCCACGCCGTCGGTCTGCGAGCACTGCGCGTCCGGCTGCCGGCAGCGCACCGACCATCGCCGCGGCGCGGTGACCAGGCGGCTGGCGGGCAATGACCCGGAGGTCAACGAGGAGTGGAACTGCGATAAGGGCCGGTGGGCCTTCACCTACGCGACGCAGCCGGATCGGCTCGCGGTGCCGCTGGTCCGGGACTCGGCCGGCGTCCTGGTGCCGACCTCCTGGCCGGAGGCCATCGCCATCGCCGCGGCCGGGCTCGCCGCCGCCCGGGGCAACGCCGGCGTGCTGACGGGCGGCCGCCTGACACTGGAGGACGCCTACGCGTACTCCAAGTTCGCCAGGGTCGCGCTGGCCAGCAACGACATCGACATGCGCGCCCGCGCGCACTCGGCCGAGGAGACGCGGTTCCTCACCGACCACGTCGCCGGCCGCCGTGCTTCTCACGACGGCGGCGTCAGCTACCGCAGCCTGCAGCGGGCGCCCGCCGTGCTGCTGGCCGGGTTCGAGCCCGAGGACGAGTCCCCGATCGTGTACCTCCGGCTGCGCAAGGCGGTCCGGGCCGGCACCCTGACCGTGTACTCGCTGGCCGCGCTGGCCAGCCCCGGCCTGGGTAAGCTGTCCGGAATCCTGCTGCCCGCGGTCCCCGGCGAGGAAACCGCCATACTGAATGCGCTGGGGGCGGGCACGGGCACCATGGCCGCGGCTAGCACCGCGCTGCGGCAGCCGGGTGCCGTCATCCTGGCGGGCGAGCGGCTGGCGGAGGTTCCAGGCGCGTTGTCGGCCCTCGTGCGGCTCGCCGACCAGGCCGGAGCGAGCCTGGCGTGGATCCCGCGCCGCGCCGGAGAGCGCGGCGCGATCGAGGCCGGGGCGCTGCCGACGCTGCTGCCCGGCGGTCGCAGCGTCACCGACGAGTCGGCGAGCGCCGAGGTCGCGCGGGCCTGGGGCGTCGGCTCGCTGCCCGCCGAGCCGGGCCGCGACACCGGGCGCATTCTCGCCGACACCGCCAGCGGGGAGCTGTCGACGCTGCTGGTCGCCGGGGTGGACCCGGCCGACCTGCCCGATCCGGACGCGGCGCTGCAGGCGCTGGAGGCGGCCAGCTTCGTGGTCAGCCTGGAACTGCGGGTCAGCGCGGTCACCGACCGCGCCGACGTCGTGTTCCCGGTGGCCGCCGTCGCGGAGAAGCCGGGCACGTTCGTGAACTGGGAGGGTCGGCCGGGCACCTTCGGCCCGGCGCTGTCAGTCCCGGCGGTCCGGTCGGACCTGCAGGTACTCGCGGCGCTGGCCGACGAGATGGATGTGCACCTGGGCCTGCCCGACGCCGCGGCCGCGCGGCGGGAGCTGAGTGCCCTGGGTCGTAGCGCGGCGCCGGTCCCGGCCGCCGAGGCCGTGCCGACCGTGCCGACCGCGACGGCCGGCTCGCCGGCCCGAGCGGGCGGCATCCCGGGGGGTCCGGGGGGTCGCCCCCCCGGGACAGCACTGCCGGGGGCGGGTCAGGCCGTCCTGGCCACCTGGCATAATCTGCTCGACGGTGGCCGCATGCAAGACGGCGAGCCGAACCTGGCGGGCACGGCCCGGGCAGCGATCGCGAGGATGTCCGCGGCGACCGCGGCCGAGGCCGGAACGACCGCCGGCGGCAAGGTGACCGTGGCCACTGAGCGCGGCGCGGTGACCGTGCCCGTGGAAATCGCCGACATGCCCGACCGGGTCGTGTGGCTGCCAGCCAACTCGACGGGCGGCGGACTGCGGCGCCAGCTTGGCGCCGGGCACGGCACCCTAGTCACGTTGAGGAGCGCGGAATGACGGACCTGGCCGCGTCTGCCGCGAGCGCGGCTACCACGGGGGGCGCGGACCCGACGCTGGCCAGCTTCGGGAACGACGTCTGGTGGCTGGTCCTGCTCAAGGTGATCGTCATCTTCGCGTTCCTGGTGGTCACCACCCTGCTGACCATCTGGGCGGAGCGGCGCGTCATCGGCCGGATGCAGCAGCGTCCCGGACCGAACCGGGCCGGCAAGTTCGGGCTGCTGCAGTCCCTGATGGACGGCATCAAGCTGGCGCTCAAGGAGGACATCGTCCCCCGCGGCGTCGACCGGCTGCTGTTCGTCATGGCGCCGGCGGTGTCCGCCATCCCCGCGTTTATCAGCCTCGCGATCATCCCCTTCGGCCCGATCGTCTCGATCTTCGGCCACCACACCCCGCTGCAGCTAGCTGACCTGCCAGTGGCCGTCCTGCTGGTGCTCGCGATGAGCTCCATGGGCGTGTACGGGATCGTGCTGGCCGGCTGGTCGTCGGCCTCGCCCTATTCGCTGCTGGGCGGCCTGCGGTCATCGGCCCAGGTCATCAGCTACGAGATCGCGATGGGCCTGTCGTTTGTCCCGGTCTTCCTGTACGCGGGATCGCTGTCCACTACCGCGATCGTCAGCGCGCAGGCCCATGGCGCGCAGTTCAAGGTCGGCGGCGCCATCCTGCACTACCCGTCGTGGTTCGCCATCTTGCTGCTGCCGTCCTTCGTGATCTACATCATCACCATGGTCGGCGAGACCAACCGGCTGCCGTTCGACCTGCCCGAAGGTGAGGGCGAACTGGTCGGCGGGTTCCACACCGAGTACTCCTCGCTCAAGTTCGCGCTCTTCTACCTGGCCGAGTACATCAACATGGTCACGGTCTCGGCGCTGGCGACCACGCTGTTCCTCGGCGGCTGGCGCGCCCCGTGGCCGATTACCATCTGGTCGGGCGCTAACACCGGCTGGTGGCCGATCCTGTGGTTCCTGGGCAAGCTGGTCGCCTTCATCTTCTTCTTCATCTGGCTGCGCGGCTCGCTGCCCCGGATCCGTTACGACCAGCTCATGGCGCTCGGCTGGAAGGTGCTCATCCCGACCGCCCTGGCCTGGACCATGATCATCGCGACGATGCGGGTCTGGCGGCGTCAGGGCGGCAGCACCGGCATCTATATCGTGGCCGCCCTCATCGTGGCCGCCCTGCTGCTGCTCTGGTTCAGCTGGGAAGCCTCCGCGCAGAAGGCGGCGCGGATCGCCGAGGCCCAGGAGGAGAGCGAGATGGCGGAACTGGCCGAACATGGCCCGGCCTTCCCGACTCCGCCGATGGACCTGCCGCATTATCACGGCATCGGACTGGGTCCCGATGCGACTAAGGAGGTCACCGGTGCCTGACTTCCTGAACACCGTCAAGGGGTTCGGCGTCACCTTCCGGACCATGTTCCACAAGGTCGATACGGTGGAGTACCCGGAGGTGCTGCGGCCCACGGCGCCCAGGTTCCACGGCCGGCATCAGCTCAACCGGTGGCCCGACGGGCTGGAGAAGTGCATCGGCTGCGAGCTGTGCGCCTGGGCCTGCCCGGCGGACGCGATCTACGTAGAGGGCGCGGACAACACGCCGGAGGAGCGGTTCTCGCCCGGCGAGCGGTACGGGCGCGTTTACCAGATCAACTACCTGCGCTGCATCCTGTGCGGGCTGTGCGTGGAAGCGTGCCCCACCAGGGCGCTGACCATGACCAACGAGTACGAGATAGCCGACGACAGCCGGGAAGCCCTGATCTGGACCAAGGAGCAGCTTGTGGTCGCGCTGCAGCCGGACATGGAGGCGCCCCCGCACCCGATGCGGCTGGGTGAGACCGAAGAGGAGTACTACGCGCTGGGCGCCATGCTCGCCGCCGCCACCGCCTCGGATGAGGGCCAGCCGGGCGAGGGCCAGCCGGGCGAGGGTCAGCCGGGCGAGGGTCAGCCGGGCGAGGGCCAGCCGGATGAGGGCCAGTGGCAGCCGGGAGCGTCGCGATGAGCCACTCCATGGTCCTCGCATCCCCGGCCGCGACCACGACGCGCGAGCTCGCGTTCTGGATTCTGGCGATCATCGCCGTGGTCGCCGGGCTGGGCATGGTGCTGGCCCGGCGGGCCGTGCACTGTGCCGTGCTGCTCGCGGTGGTGATGCTGTCGCTGGCGGCCCTGTATGCCCTGCAGGGCGCTCCGTTCCTGGCCTTCGTCCAGGTCATCGTCTACACCGGCGCCGTGCTCATGCTGTTCCTGTTCGTGCTCATGATCGTCGGGATCAGCGCGGCCGACTCGATCGTGGAGACGATCAGGGGCCAGCGGCTCGCGGCCGGCGTGTCCGGCATTGGCCTGCTGGTCCTGCTCAGCCTCGTGGTCGGGCACGCGGCCATCGGGCCGGCCTCGCCGGCGAAGGCGTCCTTCGGCTCCTCGAACGTCACGGGCATCGCGCGGCTGCTGTTCACGACGTACGTGTTCCCGTTCGAGATCACGAGCGCCCTGCTGATCACGGCCGCGCTCGGCGCGATGGTGCTGGCGCACCGGGAGCGCACCAGCCCCAAGCCCACCCAGCGCAGCCTGTCCCGGCAGCGGATCGCCGGCGACCACCCGACGCCGCTGCCAGGTCCGGGTACGTACGCGCGGCATAACGCGGTGGATATGCCCGCGCTGCTGCCGGACGGCTCGCCGTCCGAGCTGTCGGTCAGCGAGGTCCTGTCCGGCGGCGGCCAGATGGGGTCGCCCGGCACCACCGCGCTATCGGCGGGCACCAGCGATCAGGAGAATGCGGCGAATGCGGGGGATGCGTAATGGTGAGCCCGGCCCATTTCGTGGCCCTCTCGGTGATCTTGTTCGTCATCGGCGGGGTCGGTGTCCTGGTACGACGCAACGCCCTGGTCGTGTTCATGTGCGTGGAGCTGATGCTGAACGCGGCCAACCTCGCCTTCGTGGCCTTCGCGCGGATGCATGGCACCCTCGACGGCCAGGTCATCGCTTTTTTCGTCATGGTGGTGGCGGCGGCGGAGGTGGTCGTCGGCCTCGCCATCCTGACCTCGATCTTCCGCGCTCGCAGATCGGCCTCGGTCGACGACGCCAGCCTGATGAAGTACTGACTACGGAGAGACTCCTGTGACAGGCTCTGCCCTGGGCGGCATCGCGCCGTCGGCCTCGGCCATGACCAGCATGCCCGCGATCGGGGTCCAGCATGCCGCCTGGCTGCTGGTTGCGTTCCCGCTGGCGGGAGCCGTGATCTTGCTGCTCGGCGGCAAGCGCACCAACTCCTGGGGGCACCTGGTCGGCGTGGCCATGCCGCTCGCCGCGTTCGCCTACGGGGTCGTGGCCTTCATCGCGATGCTCGGCTACCCGGCCGCCGGCCGGTCCAGGGACCTGCACCTGTTCCAGTGGATCGCGGTCGGCCGCTTCAATGTCAACATCGGCATCCTGCTCGACCCGCTGTCCATCTGCTTCGTGCTGCTGATCACCGGCGTCGGGTCGCTGATCCACATCTTCGCCGTCGGCTACATGGCCAGCGACCCGGAGCGCCGCCGGTTCTTCGGGTACATGAACCTGTTCCTGGCCGCGATGCTGCTGCTGGTGCTGGCCGACAACTACCTCGGCCTGTACGCGGGCTGGGAGGGCGTGGGCCTGGCCTCCTACCTCCTGATCGGCTTCTGGCAGTTCAAGCCGGCCGCCGCGGCGGCCGCGAAGAAGGCCTTCATCGCCAACCGGGTCGGCGACGCCGGCCTGTCCCTGGCGATCATGCTGATGTTTGCCACCTTCGGCTCGATCACCTTCGCCGGCGTGGATCACGCCGCCGGCTCGGCGAGCACCGGGGTGGTCACCGCGATCTGCCTGCTGCTGCTGCTCGGCGCCTGCGGCAAGTCCGCCCAGCTGCCGCTCCAGTCCTGGCTGCTGGACGCGATGGAGGGCCCGACCCCGGTGTCGGCCCTGATCCACGCGGCCACGATGGTCACCGCCGGCGTCTACCTCATCGTCCGGTCCGGCCCGCTGTTCAACCTGGCCCCGGACGCGCAGCTCGCGGTCACCATCGTCGGCGCGGCCACCCTGCTGTTCGGCGCGATCATCGGGTGCGCGAAGGACGACATCAAGAAGGCCCTCGCGGGCTCCACGATGAGCCAGATCGGCTACATGATGCTCGCCGCGGGCCTGGGTCCCGCCGGGTACGTGTTCGCCATCGCGCACCTGATCGCGCACGGATTCTTCAAGGCCGGGCTCTTCCTCGGCGCGGGCTCGGTCAAGCACGAGATGGACGACGAGGTGGACATGCGCCGCTTCGGCGGCCTGTGGCGGGTCATGCCGGTCACCTTCGTGACCTTCCTGCTCGGCTACCTGGCCATCATCGGCGTACCGCCGTTCTCCGGCTTCTTTACCAAGGACTCGATCGTGGACGCGGCCTTCGGCAAGGGGGGCACCTCCGGGGCGATCCTCGGTGTCGCCACCGTGGCCGGCGCCGCGATCACCGCGTTCTACATGAGCCGGGTCATGTTCATGACCTTCGCCGGCGAGCGCCGCTGGGAAGAGCACGCGCACCCGCACGAGGCGCCGAAGGTCATGACGGTGCCGATGATCCTGCTCGCTGTCGGCTCGGTCTGCGCGGGCGGGTTCCTGATCCTCAACAGCAGGCTGCTGGACTTCCTGAGGCCCGTGACCGGCGGCCCCGTTACCGCGCACAGCGTGTTCACGCTGGCCGGCTGGGTCACCCTGGTGCTCGTGGTCGCCGGCTTCGCGCTGGCCTGGCTGATGTACGGGCGGCGGGAGATCCCGGTGACCGCGCCGGCCGGCAACCCCATGACCGTGGCGGCCCGCAAGGAGCTCTACGGCAACGCCATCAACGAGTCGCTGCTGATGCGGCCCGGCCAGTGGCTGACCAGGCTCTCGGTCTACTTCGATAACCGGGGCGTGGACGGCCTGGTCAATACCGTGGCCGCCACCTTCGGCGGCTCGTCCGGACGGTTGCGCAAGATGCAGACGGGGTTCGTCCGCTCCTACGCGCTGTCGATGTTCATCGGAGCGGTGCTGCTGCTGGGCGCCCTCCTCCTGGTCCGGCTCTAGAGCGGTAAGGCTGCGGATTCCATGAGCAATTTCCCCTGGCTGACCGTCGCGGGAGCAATCCCGCTCGTCGGTGCGGTCGCGATCGCGCTCACGCCTGGCCGGTCCGCGCCGGGCGGTCCCGCTGACCGGCGTGCCCGAGACCAGCTCGTCAAGATCATCGCGCTGGTCTTCACGCTCATCACGCTGGCCGTCACGGTCGTGATCGCGGTGAAGTTCAAGGCCGGCGGCCCGCGCTTCCAGTTCACGCAGACCTACCAGTGGATCCCGGAGTTCGGCGTGCACTACGCCGTCGGCATAGACGGCATCGCGCTGGTCCTCATCCTGATGTCCACGGTCCTGATGCCGGTCGTGGTGCTCGCCTCGTGGAACGACCCGGAGGGCAACGCCGGGCCGGCCGACGCGCCGCCGCCGCGGCGCAGCGTCAAGACCTACTTCGCGCTGATGCTGGTCCTCGAGACGATGATGATCGGGGTCTTCGCGGCCACCGATGTCTTCCTGTTCTACGTGTTCTTCGAGGCCATGCTCATCCCGATGTACTTCATGATCGGGAGCTACGGGGTCGGCCAGCGGCAGTACGCCGCCGTCAAGTTCCTGCTGTACAGCCTGCTCGGCGGGCTGCTCATGCTGGTCGCGGTCATCGCGCTGTACGTCTACTCGGCGCAGGGCGGCCACGGCGGCACGTTCCTGTTCACCTCGCTGGAGCACGTCGCGCTGAGCCCGACCGCGAGCAAGTGGCTGTTCCTGGGCTTCTTCGTCGCCTTCGCGATCAAGGCGCCGCTGTGGCCCTTCCACACCTGGCTGCCGGACGCGGCCGCGTCCGCTCAGCCCGGCGCCGCCGTGCTGCTGGTCGGCGTGCTCGACAAGGTCGGCACCTTCGGGATGATCCGGTACTGCCTGGAGTTGTTCCCCTCGGCCGCGCACTACTTCACCCCGCTGGTGCTCGCGCTGGCGGTCGTCGGGATTCTCTACGGCGCTATCGTCGCGATCGGGCAGCGCGATCTCAAGCGGCTGATCGCCTATACGTCGGTCTCGCACTTCGGGCTGATCACGCTGGGCATCTTCGCGTTCACCAGCCAGGGCCAGTCCGGCGCCACGCTCTACATGGTCAACCATGGCTTCGCCACCGGCGCGCTGTTCCTCATCGCCGGCTTCATGATCGCCCGGCGCCGCTCGCAGCTGATCGCCGACTACGGCGGCGTGCAGAAGGTGGCGCCGATGATGGCCGGCCTGTTCCTCATCGCCGGGCTGGCCGGCCTGGCGCTGCCGGGCCTGTCCACCTTCGTCAGCGAGTTCCTCGTGCTGGTGGGCACCTTCACCAGGTATGAGGCGGCCGCGGTGCTGGCCACGGTCGGCATCATCCTGGCCGCTATCTACATCCTGTGGATGTACCAGCGCACGATGACCGGGCCGGTCCGCGAGGAAGTGGCGAACATGCCGGACCTGAAGGCCCGCGAACTGTGGGCGGTCGTGCCGCTGATCGTGCTGATCATCGGGCTGGGCGTCTATCCGCAGCCGATACTCAAGATCATTAACCCCGCGGTGCGGCAGACCATGGCCCAGACCCATTCCACCGATCCGGTACCGCCGCATCCCGCGAGCGCCGTCGGCCACGAAGGGAGTTCCCGGTGACCGGGACCGTAACGGCGCTGGCGCCAACGATCACCGCCCCGCACATTGAATGGGGCCAGCTCTCGCCCATGCTCCTGGTCTTCGCGGCTGCCCTGGCCGGCGTGCTCGTCGAGGCATTCTCGCCGCGCTCGCTGCGGCGGCCGCTGCACATCGTGCTGACGCTGGGCAGCCTGGCCGGCGCCTTCGTGCTGACCGTCGTGGTCGCGGCCAGCGGAACGATATTCGCCCACGGCAGCCCCGGTCACGTCGCCGCGGTCGGCGCGGTGGGCGTCGACCGGCCCACGCTGTTCCTGCAGGGCACGATCCTGGTGCTCGCCTTCGTCAGCGTGCTGCTCATCGCGGAGTCCTCGCACGAGGTCAGCCCGTTCACCCCGCAGGCCGCGGCGGTGCCCGGCAGCGAGGAGGAGCGTGCGGGGCTGCTGGCTGGCCTCAGCCACACCGAGGTGTACCCGCTGACGCTGTTCGCGGTGGGCGGGATGCTGCTGTTCCCGGCGGCGAACGACCTGCTGACGATGTTCGTCGCACTCGAAGTGCTCTCGCTGCCGCTCTACCTGCTGTGCGGGCTGGCGCGGCGGCGCCGGCTGCTCTCGCAGGAGGCGGCCATGAAGTACTTCCTGCTGGGCGCGTTCTCGTCGGCCTTCTTCATCTTCGGCGTGGCCATGCTCTACGGGTACGCCGGCTCGGTGCGGCTGTCGGCGATCGCGGCCGCGGCCCAGTCGGGAACCGCCTCGGCCACGCTGCTCTACGCGGGCATCGCGCTGGTCGGCATCGGCCTGCTCTTCAAGATCGGAGCCGTGCCGTTCCAGAACTGGAAGCCCGACGTCTACCAGGGCGCCCCGACGCCCATCACGGCACTGATGGCGTCGTGCACGCTGGTGTCGGCCTTCGGCGCGCTGCTGCGCGTCTTCTACGTCGCGTTCGGTCAGCTGACCTGGGACTGGCGGCCGGCGATGTGGGGCGTGGCCATCCTGACCATGGTGGTCGGCTCGATCATCGCCATCACGCAGCGGGACGTGAAGCGGCTGCTGGCCTACTCCTCGATCGCGCAGGCCGGTTACATCCTGACGGGCGTGGTAGCCGCGAACGCCGCCGGCCTGTCCGGCAGCCTGTTCTACCTGGCGGCCTACGGTTTCGCTACCATCGGCGCCTTTGCCATCGTGACGCTGGTCCGGGACCAGGCGGGCGAGGCGGCGGACCTGTCCCGCTGGGCGGGCCTGGGCAAGCGATCGCCACTCGTTGCGGGAGTCTTCGCGCTCTTCCTGATCGCCTTCGCCGGGATCCCGCTGACCAGCGGGTTCACCGGCAAGTTCGCCGTGTTCCGGGCGGCGATCCAGGGTGGCGCGCTGCCGCTGGTGATCGTGGGCGTGATCGCCAGCGCGATTCTCGCGTTCCCGTATGTCCGGGTAATCGTGCTGATGTTCTTCAGCGAGCCGGCGCCCGATGGGCCCGCCGTGGTGCGGCCGAGCGCGTTCACCGGCCTGGCGGTCGGCATCGGCGCGGTGGCTACCGTGGTGCTCGGCATCATCCCGCAGCCGCTGCTCAGTCTCGCCCATCATGCGGCCACCCAGCTTTTCGTGCGCTAGAACGCGCCGGCCGGCCGGGCACGGGAGCGTCGCTCGCGGGTGTGTCCGCCCGTGCGGATGGGGGCATACGCCAGGTGACCACCTGATGCGCATATCTTGGTGGGTGCCGGTGCACGGTGCCGGCAACCACGGGCCCGCCAGCGGCGGGCTCGCTGGCGATGCTGGTCAGCCGACGAGGGAGCCCGTGTGATCACCGCTGGAGTGGACCTGACCGACGCGACGTTGGCGTCCGAGGTCGCCGCCGGGCTGGATCAGGTCGAGGATGCGCTCAAGGCCGCCGCCAAGGCCGAGCACGAGGTCCTGACGCAGGCCGCGGCGCACCTGATCGAGGCCGGGGGCAAGCGGCTGCGGCCCATGCTGGTGCTGCTCGCGGCCCAGTTCGGGAATCCGCGCGACCCCCGGATTATCCCCGCCGCCGTGGCCATCGAGCTGACCCACCTGGCTACGCTGTATCACGACGACGTCATGGACGAGGCCGATGTCCGCCGCGGGACGCCGAGCGCGAACTCGCGCTGGGATAACACGATCGCCATCCTGACCGGCGACTTCCTGTTCGCCCGCGCCTCGCAGATACTCGCCGACCTCGGCGCGGAGGCGATCAGGATCCAGGCGGAGACGTTCAACCGGCTGGTGACCGGTCAGGTGGCCGAGACCGTCGGGCCGCTGCCGGGCGCCGACCCGTTTGACTACTACTTCAGCGTGATCACCGAGAAGACGGCGTCGCTCATCGCGACGTCCGGCCGGTTCGGCGCCATGTTCTCCGACGCACCCGCGGGAATCGAGCCCTTGCTCACGTCGGCCTGCGCGGCGCTGGGCGTGGCCTACCAGCTGTCGGACGACATCCTAGACGTCGCGAGCGATAGGGCGCAGTCCGGCAAGACGCCGGGAACCGACCTGCGTGAAGGCGTCCGGACGCTGCCGATGCTGCATGCCCTGCGCTGCGCCGGCCCGGCCGACGCCCGGCTGGTGGAGCTGCTCAGCCAGGGTGAGCTCGCCGATCCGGCCCAGCACTCCGAGGCACTGCGCCTGCTGCGGGCGCACCCGGCCATGGACCTGGCCCAGGCGGACCTGCGGGACTGGGTGGAGATGGCCCGGGCGCAGATCCTGCGACTGCCCGATATCCCGGCGCGGGGCGCCTTCGAGGCATGCTGCGAGTTCATCGTCGAGCGCAGCGGGTAGGCTCGGCGCGCCACCAGCGAGCCAGGTGATAGACCTGAGCCAGCTGAAAGCGGGCACCCGTTAGCATCTATGCGATGAGAACCTCCGGCCGCACTGCGAACGAGGGCGAGTCTGCTGAGGCAGACGACCGCCCGCCGCCGCGCAACAGCGACTTCGTTCAGTCGCTGGATCGCGGGCTGGCGGTGATCCGGGCCTTCGGTCCCGACCGGGAGCGGCTCAGTCTCAGCGAGGTCGCCCGGGAGACCGGCCTGACCCGGGCGGCCGCACGCCGGTTTCTGCTGACCCTGGTCAGCCTGGGCTACGTGCGCAGCGATGGCCGGGAGTTCTCGCTCCGGCCGCGCGTGCTGGAGCTTGGCTACGCCTACCTGTCCGGGCTCGCGCTGCCGGACGTGGCGGCGCCCCACATGGAGGAAATGGTCGCCCGGCTGCACGAGTCTTCGTCGATCTCGGTGCTGGACGGCCAGCACGTCGTGTACGTGGTCCGGGTGCCGACCAAGCGGATCATGACCGTCGCGATCTCGGTCGGCACCCGGTTCCCGGCCTATGCCACGTCGATGGGCCGGGTGCTGCTGGCGGCGCTGCCCGCCGGCGAGCTGGACCGGTATCTGGCGGACGCCGCCATGTCGTCGCTCACCGACCGGACGGTGACCGATCCCGCCCGGCTGCGCGACCTGCTGGCGGAGGTGGCGCAGCAGGGTTACTCGATCGTCGACCAGGAACTGGAGGAAGGGCTGCGGGCGGTCGCCGCACCGATCCGCGGGGCCCCGGACGTCGGTACCGCGGCGATCAACGTCTCCGCGCACGCCAGCCGGGTCAGCCTGGCCGCGCTGCGGGAGCAGATCCTTCCCGTTCTGCTGGAGACGGCCGCGCAGATCGAGGCCGATCTGCGCGCCAGGGGTCCCGCCTAGGCCGTCTCGCCCTGCCCCGTCTCGCCCTTTGACCTGGCCGATCCCCCCCGCGCAGGTCGCCGCGGATGCTCCTCGGGTCGCCTTATCGCGCCGTCCGTCCGTGCCGGATAGTTCCGATTTATCCCACTGGTGCGACTGTTGACAGTCGCGGATTCCGCATGGTTAAGTTCTACATTGCGTATACTCGTACGCTAAGCGAACAACCTGCGACTCCCGCCGATTTGGCCTTGCGGCGAAGCGAATTCGCGCCGACCGGAGCGGCCGGTGAGGCGCGGGCGCTGACCGAAGGAGACGGAATGGACCGTCAGGACGCGGATAACACGGTGCCCCCCGGTAACCCGGTGCCTCCCGGTAACACGGTGCCTCCCGGTAACACGGTGCGGCCAGCTACGGGGCTGTCCGAACAGCCGATCGCGCGGCGTTCCCTGCTCAAGGGCGTGGGATCGGGTGCGCTGGCCGTCGGGGCCGGGGGCCTGCTCGCCGCGTGCGGTTCGGGCATCAAGGGCACGGGCGGATCGTCGAGCACGGGCACGATCAACATCGGCTTCATCACGCCGCTGACCGGCCCGCTGGCCGGCTTCGCGTCCGGCGACAACTTCGTACTCGGCCAGATCAGGAACAGCGCGGCCTTTAAGAACGGCATGAAGATCGGCGGCAAGAAGTACAAGGTCAACATCGTCGTCATGGACAGCCAGTCCAGCCCGACCCGGGCCGGACAGGTCGCGCAGCAACTGGCGCTGCAGAACAAGGTGGACCTCATCCTCACGACGTCCACCCCGGAGACGACCAACCCGGTGGCGGCCCAGTGCGAGAAGCAGGGGACGCCCTGCCTGTCCACGGTCGTCCCGTGGGAATCCTGGTACGCGGGCCTGGGCGGCAATCCGTTGACGCCCACCAAGACCTTCACGTACTGCACCACGTTCTTTTTCGGGCTGAAGGAATTCCAGGGCGCCTTCGTGCCGATGTGGAACCGTATCCCTAATAACAAGACCGTGGCCTGCATGTACCCCAATGACTCGGACGGCACCGCGTTCCGTGAGGGCTTCGAGCCGCTGATCAAGGCCTCGAATTACCGGGTGGTCGACGGCGGCGCTTATGCCGACGGCACTACCGACTTCACCTCGATGATCACCGAGTTCAAGAACAAGAACTGCGAGATCTACAGCAACGCCCCGCTGCCGCCCGACTTCAACACGTTCTGGAAGCAGGCCTCTCAGCAGGGCTGGAAGCCCAAGCTGGCGACGGTGGCCAAGGTGCTGCTGTTCCCCGATGACACCACGGCGCTCGGCGACCTGGTGGTCAACATCGCCACGGATGCCTGGTGGGGACCCTTCATGCCGTACTCCTCCTCGCTGACCGGGCAGTCGGCATTGGCCCTGGCCAACGCCTACCAGGCGGCGACCGGCAACGAGTGGGTGCAGTCGATCGGGTCCTCGTACGCGCTGTTCGAGGTGGCCAAGGAGGCGTTCGGCGCGGTCAGCGACCCGCACGATAAGAAAGCTGTCGCTAACGCGCTGCACAACGTCAATTACACCGGGATGTGCGGACCCATCAACTTCGCCAGCGGCCCGGCGCCGGGAGTCGGGATCATCCCGCCGGTCGGCGTGCAGTGGAAGAAGTCCACCGGGAAGTTCCCGCTCGAGATGCAGGTCGTGGATAACTCGCTGAACAAGAGCGTCAAGATCCAGGCGACGCTCGAGCCCACGAATCCCTGAGATCACTAGTGCCTGACACGACAACCACGGGGCCCGGAACCACGGGGCCCGGAACCACGGGGCCGGCCCTGCTGGAGCTTGACGGTATCTCCAAGAGCTTCGGCAGGGTCGTCGTCGCGAACAACCTGTCGCTGCGGGTCGGCGAGGCCGACATGATCGGCATCGTCGGCCCGAACGGCGCGGGGAAGACCAGTCTGTTCAGCCTGATCTCCGGTGACCTGGAGCCGGACGCCGGCCAGATCCGGCTCGGTGGCACGGTCATCACGCGGCAGGGCGCGGCCGCGCGATGCCGGCTGGGAGTCGGACGCACCTACCAGGTGCCGCGGCCGTTCGGCGCGATGACCGTGTTCGAGAACGTCCTGGTCGCCGTGCAGCAGGGCGCCGGACTGCGGCGACGGGCCAGTTACCAGCGGGCGGCCGCGATCCTGGCGCGAGCCGGGCTGGCCGCGGAGGCCAACAGCCCCGCCGAGCGGCTCGGCCTGCTGGCGCGCAAGCGGCTGGAACTGGCCAGGGCGCTGGCCACCGGGCCGCGGCTGCTGCTCCTGGACGAGGTGGCCGGCGGCCTGACCGACCCCGAGGTCGCCCAGCTGGTCGAGATCGTCTCCGCCATCCGGGCCGATGGCATCGCCATCATCTGGATCGAGCACGTCGTCCGGGCGCTGACCGGCAGCGTGCAGCGACTGCTGTGCCTGGCCGGCGGGACCTTCGTGGGCGACGGCTCCCCCGCGGAGGTACTCGCCCAGCCGGCCGTCCGCGAAGTGTTCCTGGGCACCGAGGTCACGACCTCGCTGGCCGGGCCGGCCACGACGACCGCATCGGACGGCGGACAGCCGGAAGGGCAGGGGGAGTGACAAGGGGAGTGACAGGGGGAGCGATAACGGCTGGCGCTCCGCTGCTGGAGGTTCGGCAGCTAACTGTGCATCACGGTCAGCTGCGTGCGCTGGACGAGGTCAGCCTGACCGTCGGCGCCGGCGAGGTCTACGCGATGATCGGGGCCAACGGCGCCGGGAAGACCACGCTGCTGCGGGCGATCTCCGGGCTCAAGGCACCCACGTCCGGGTCCATCCTGCTCGACGGAACCGACGTCGCGTCGCTGCGGGCCGAGCGGCGGGTGGCGGCGGGCATCGTCATGGTCCCCGAGGGCCGGCGCCTGTTCCCCTCGCTGACCGTCGAGGAGAACCTCCAGGTCGGCGCCTCCTACGCGCGGCCGGGGCCGTGGAACATCGACCGGGTCTACGAGCTGTTCAGCTGGATGCCGCAGCGGCGCAAGCAGCTGGCCGCCCAGCTTTCCGGCGGTGAGCAGCAGTCGGTCGCGATCGGCCGGGCGCTGGTGGCCAACCCGCGGCTGCTGCTGCTCGACGAGCTCTCGCTGGGCCTCGCGCCGGTCATCGTCGCGCGGATCTACGACACGCTGCCCGACCTGCTCGCCTCCGGCGTGACCGTCCTGCTGGTCGAGCAGGACGTCAGCCAGGCCCTGCGCGTCGCGTCGCGCGTGCACTGCCTGCTGGAGGGCCGGACCACGCTTCAGGGCGAGCCCGCCCGGCTGACCGCCGCCGGCCTCGAGAGCGCCTACTTCGGGCTGAACACGACACCGGGGGCGCCAGCATGACGTGGGTCAACGCCATCATCCAGGGAGTCCTGCTGGGCGGCCTCTATGCCCTGTTCGCCTGCGGGCTGTCCCTGCTGTTCGGCGTCATGAAGGTGATCAACCTGGCCCACGGCGACCTGGCCATCCTGGCCGGTTATCTCGCCGTGGGCGTCATCGCCGTCACGCATATCCCCGCCGTCTGGTCCTTCATCATCGTCGTTCCGCTCTTCGCGGTGCTCGGCTACCTCGCGCAGCGGACGCTGATCCAGGCCAGCCTCAGCCGGGGCGTGCTGACCACGCTGCTGGTCACCTTCGGGCTGTCGGTCGTGATCGAGAACGCACTGCAGCAGTTCTTCTCGGCGAACAGCCGGACGCTGGGCATCGGCTCGCTGATCTCTGACTCGCTGCACATCGGCTCGCAGGTCACGATCGCCTACCTCGACCTGGTCATCTTCCTGGTGGCCGTCGTCGTGCTGCTCGGGCTCCAGTACTACCTGTCCTCCTCCCGGCAGGGCAGGCTCATCCGGGCCGTGGCCGACGACCGTGAGGCCGCTCAGCTCGCGGGCGCGGACTACCGGCATATCTTCGGCATCGCCGCCGCCATCGCGTTCGCGACGGTGGCGCTGGCCGGCATCGCCTACGGCATGTACACCTCGTTCACTCCGGACAGTGGCTCGACGGCGCTGCTGCTGCTGTTCGCCTTCGAGGCGGTGGTGATCGGCGGCCTCGGCTCGCTGTGGGGCACCCTGCTGGGCGGCATCCTGCTCGGCGTCGTCCAGCAGCTAGGCGCGCAGGTCAGCTCCAACGACCAGGTCCTGGCCGGGCAGTTGCTGTTCCTGCTGATCCTGCTGATCAGGCCGCAGGGCATCACGACGAGCCGGAGGATGGCATGAGCCCGCCCGGCATCGCCCCGGATGTTCGGGTCACCCGGTCGCGGCGCTCGGCACTGTGGCCGGTCCTGGGTGCCGTCGTGGTCATCGCCGTCCTGGCCTACCTGCCCTATGTCGTCTACGCGGGCACGACCAGCCTGCTGGTGAACTTCTTCATCCTGCTGATCATGGCCAGCCTGTGGAACCTGCTGGCCGGGTACGCGGGGCTGGTCTCCGTCGGCCAGCAGGCCTTCATCGGCCTGGGCTCCTACTTCGTGCTGATCGTGGGACTGCACGGGATCGACCCGTTCATCGGACTGCCCGTGGCCGCGCTGGGCAGCGGCGTGGTCGGCCTGGTCGTGTGGTGGCTGCTGTCCCGCCTGCGCACCGGTTACTTCGCGATCGCCACCTGGGTCATCGCGTCGATCTGCTACCTGGTCGTCATCCGGTTCGCGTCCCTCGGCGGGGGCACCGGCGAGCCGCTGCCCGGCCTGCCGTCCATCAGTAACACCCTCCTGAACGCGTATACCTACTGGGTAGCCCTCGCGGTCGCGGTGATCGTGCTGGTCAGCATCTATGTAGTCCTGCGCGGCCGCCTGGGCCTCGTGCTGACCGCCGTGCGTGACGACGAGACCGGCGCGCGGAGCATCGGCGCCCGGGTGTCCCGCGCCCAGCTGCTCGTGTTCGTCATCGCGGCGGTCGGCTGCGGCGCGGCCGGCGGGCTGGAGCTCATCAGCCAGCCGTTCGTGCAGCCGACGGCGGCCTTCTCGGTGCAGTGGACGGCGGAGATGATCTTCGCGACCCTGATCGGCGGCATCGGCACCATCGAGGGACCGATCCTGGGCACGATCGTGTTCTTC
Source organism: Streptosporangiaceae bacterium (assembly GCA_035532295.1). GTDB lineage: Bacteria > Actinomycetota > Actinomycetes > Streptosporangiales > Streptosporangiaceae > DASUBV01. The sequence goes on along the minus strand of DATKRH010000068.1, from coordinate 1,076 downwards.
GCCCTGCAGCAGTGGCTGTCCAGCTACGGGACGTGGTATCTCATCGTGCTCGGCGCGGTCGCCATGACCGTGGCGATCTGGGCTCCGCGCGGCCTGTGGGGTCTCATCGCCGAGCGGCTGCACCTCCGGCTCTTCCCGGTCGGATACTGGGTCTGGCCGGCTGAGCGGGGCGCCGGGTCCGGCTCGGCGCGACTGCGACTGCCGCGGCTGCGGCTGCGGCGCGGGGGGGCCGCCTCCCGGCCCTGACCCGGGAATCGCGGCCGGCCGGATTTTGTTGGCGGACCTGTACGGAGTTCCCGATAGAGGCGGCAGGGACTGCCGGGTCCGGGGCTCCGCTGACACCGGTCATGCGAGGAGGCAGCCGTGAGCATATTCGGTATGCACAAGACGCGGATGGTCACCGCGGCGGAGGCCCTGCCGGGGCGCAGCGCGCAGGTCCCGGTTCCGGACCGGCACGAAGTCCTCGGCACCCCGCTACGGCCGCCGTACCCGGACGGCACCCAGGTCGCCGAGTTCGCGCTGGGCTGCTTCTGGGGCGCCGAGAAGAACTTCTGGCAGACGCCGGGCGTGGTGTCCACGGCGGTGGGCTACGCGGGCGGTTTCACGCCCAACCCCACCTACGAGGAGGTCTGCAGCGGGCGGACCGGGCACGCCGAGGCCGTCCGGGTGGCATTCGACCCGGCCAAGGTCTCCTACGCAGACCTGCTCAAGGTGTTCTGGGAGTCACACAATCCCACCCAGGGCATGCGGCAGGGCAACGACGTCGGGACCCAGTACCGTTCGGCCATCTTCTGTCAGTCGCCGGAGCAGCAGGCGGAGGCGGAGCAGTCGGCCAAGGCCTACCAGGAGCGGCTGACCGAGGCGGGATACGGCGAGATCACCACGGAGATCGTCGCGGCGTCGGAGTTCTACTTCGCCGAGGACTACCACCAGCAGTATCTTTCCGATGCCAAGAACCCGTACGGATACTGCCCCGACCACGGGACTGGCGTGTCCTGCCCGATCGGTGTGGTCAACGCCAGCGGGCCGCTCGGCGGCGTCAAGGCGGACGGCTGATCTAGCCGGGCGGTTATCGC
>DATKRH010000067.1:0-9093 GCA_035532295.1 Streptosporangiaceae bacterium | reverse complement strand
GTGGCAGCACTGGCGCCCAGAAATGTGCGTCGCGAGGTGGTCACCACAGGCACCCTCTCTGCTCGGCCTCGGTAGCGGGGAAGCGCTTGGCCAGGCCGCGTGCTCCTCACGTACCACCGTCATCGTCCGTACCGTAAGAACCGGCGCGCGGTGGCCGCTAGGGACCAATGGCCCGGCTTTAACCTGGGCAAATGGCCTGGATACGGTGCGCTGTCGGCCGCTGACTGCAGGCCGGCAGGTGGCCGGCGGCCGTCGCTAGAGTCGGGTCATGGCTCAGAACATGCAGGAGTGGCTGGCGGGGTTCGCGGCCGAGATCGGCGTCACCCCGCCAGCCCAGGAAGAACTGGACATGCTGCTCGAGCTCGCCGGGGTCGCCGCGCGCGCATCAGAGCGGCCTGCCGCGCCGCTCACCTGCTGGCTGGTCGGCCGAGCTGGTCTGAGTCCCCGGGACGCGCTCGCGGCCGGTAGGCGGCTGGCCGGGGAGGGCGAGGCGAACGGCGGCTGACCGCCGCCAGGGCTTCCCAGCCGCGGCCAGGCGACCCAGCGTGAAGCGGTGATTCCAGGCCGGGATCACCGGACCAGCTTCAGTCACGTAGGGGCGGACAGATCTGAGCCGAGCCGGTGCGTCGTACACGTGGCGACCGCAGCCCGCTCCCGCAAGAGGGGGCGGGTGTGAGCGCGTGGATCAGTGTGGGACCGCCCGCGCCTCCCGGGGACTCATGCCGTACCGTTCTCTGAACACCCGGCTGAAGTGCGCCGCATCGACGAACCCCCAGTGGAGCGCGACCGAGGCGATCGGCCGGCCGCTCTGGGCGATATCTGCCCAGCACCGGTCGAGCCGCAGCCGGCGGACTCTGTCACTGACCGTCTCGCCGCGTTCTGCGAAGATCAGCTGCAGCGTGCGCAGCGCGATGTAGTGGGCGTCGGCGATGAGCTGCGGTCGCAGCAACGGATCGCTCAGGTGCCGGTCTATGTAGCCGCAGATCTTGACATAGAGGGCGTCGTGCAGGCTGCCTGGCGACACGGCGCACTGCGGTCGCAGCGCCGCGGCCAGCAACTCGACTGTGACCCGCGCGGCGGTTGCCTTCCCATCGGGGCCCAGGGCGGGGAACGCCCGGATCGTCTCGGCAAGAAAGGACATGAACAGGCGGGTCTCGGGTGTCTTCGCCGTCAGCGGCATCCCCGTGAGTTTGTGAAAGTCCGGGCAGCGGTTCTCGAGCTCCTGGCGTGGGATGAACAGGCAGCGCTTGCGGAGGGGTTCGAGCACGGTGAAACGGGCTGGCCCGGTACTTTGCCACAAGATCGCGGATCCCGGGCCGAGCTCGCCGCAGCCATCGTTCTGCTCGAAGATCTCCCGGCCGCGGAGGTTGAACAGCACGACCGCCCATTCATCGTGGGTGGCGGCGATCTCGCGGGCGCCACGAGTTCCCCCGCAGGGGTCGCAGCTGCAGTCGACGATTCTCAGAGCGCCAACCTGCCGCCGCTCCACCCGCGCCCGGTAGCCCGGGCTCGCGTCCCGGGCGGAACCCAGGTCCCACGGGACGTGCGTCTCCGACAGGACCTCGCGCCACCCGTCGAACCGGTCGGCTGGCGGTATGTCCGTGATGTCCCAGTGTTCGACACGATCATCCATGACACCACCGAGTTTCTCTAGCTCACAGCGTACTTACTGATACCTGCCGGTGCATCTGCCTGGCCGCTGACTTGCGTGAACAGGCAAGAACCCGTGCGCATCTGGCCAAGCTGGCGGATCGGCGCCGACTTACGCTCGGGGCAGCAGTGCCGGAGTACCAACTGGAAGGGAGCCCACGATGGCGCAGAAGGTGCTCGGTGGCCGGGACCACGTCCGGGTCGCCGTCATCCAGGCCGCATCGGTCTTCATGGACAAGAAAGGCTGCCTTGCGAAGGCCGCGGACAAGATAGTGGAAGCCGGCCGCGAAGGTGCCGACCTCGTCCTCTTCCCGGAGACCTGGATCCCGACCTACCCGTACTGGTCCATGGGCTGGGACACGATGGCGGCCGGCTTCCACGACGTCAAGGCCGATCTGCAGGACAACGCCCTCGTCGTCGGCAGCGAGGACACCGACCTGCTCGGGCGGGCCGCCCGGGAGGCGAACGCCTACGTGGTCATGGGCTGCAACGAGCTTGACGACCGGGCCGGGAGCCGGACCCTGTTCAACTCCCTGGTCTACCTCGACCGCCAGGGCCGGGTGATGGGCCGCCACCGCAAGCTGATCCCCTCCTACATCGAGAGGATCTGGTGGGGCCGCGGCGATGCCCGCGACCTGAAGGTGTTTGACACCGACATCGGCCGGATCGGCGGCCAGATCTGCTGGGAGAACCACATCATCAACATCACTGCCTGGTTCATCGCCCAGGGCGTGGACATCCACCTGGCAGTGTGGCCCGGCATGTGGAACTGCGGCACGGACAACCAGGAGTCCTTTATCTATGCAGGTCACGACATCAACAAGTGCGACCTGGTCCCCGCGACCCGGGAGCGGGCGTTCGCCGGCCAGTGCTTCGTCCTCTCGGCCAACAACATCCTGCGGATGAGTGACGTCCCGGACGACTTCCCCTTCAAGTCCTCTATGACCTACGGCGGCCCTGGCCAGGAGGACTTCGTCGGCTGGGCCTGCGGCGGCAGCCACATCGTGGCACCCACGTCCGAGTACATCGTGGCGCCCACGTTCGATGTCGAGACCATCCTGTACGCGGACCTCCAGGCGAAGATGATCAAGGTCGTCAAGTCGGTCTTCGACGCTCTCGGGCATTACGCCCGCTGGGACCTGGTCAGCCTGTCCGGGCCACCGGAGCCATACGAGCCGCTGACACCGGCCAGGCAGGCGCCCGTCCGGCCACGGGAGGCGGAGCTGGAGCAGATCGCCGCGGCCGTCGCGGCGGAGTTCAACCTCGACGTCGGCAAGGTCGAGGAAGTCACCCGGCGGCTCGTGGCCGCCGGATAAGAGGCGCCGCGACACCGGCCGGTCGGGCACGGGCCGTGAGCCGGGCCGGGTCAGGCGGCAGCTTGCAGCGCCTGGAGGATGGCTGTGGCCCCGGCGCGGGCCTTCTGCGCAGCAGCACGGTCACCTTCGACGAGTGCGGTGATCGTCGCGCCTTCCGTCAGGAGCATCCACTGGTCGGAGATGGCGCCGGGGTCATCCAGGCCCGCCGCCTCCGCCAGTGCGCGGAAGTAGCGGCGGCACCGTGTCTTGTGCGCCATCACCGCATCGTGGGCCGGGTGCCCGGGGTCGGCCAGTTCCACGGTCGCGTTGATGAAGGCGCAGCCGCGGAAGTCACGTCGGCCGAACCACTGCCCCAGCACATCGAACACCGCGAGCAGGCGGTCGTAAGGATCGTCCGCGCTGGCCTCCACCTCGCCCACGAACCAGGAGAAGAACCGCTCGTCGAGGGCGTGCAGGCAGGCGGCGAGGAGGTCAGCCTTGGCCCGGTAGTGCTTGTAGACCGTGACCTTGGTGACGGAGGCGGCCGCCGCCACCTCGTCGACGCTGACCGCCCGTATGCCCTTCCGGTAGAAGAGCCTGGCGGCCGCGCTGAGGATCCGGGCGCTCGTCTTGGGCTCGGCCTCCCTGACGTCGTACGGACCAGCTAGCACAAGGACCTCCCGGCTGCGGGAACTATTGACACGCGCCATCACTTTGTTATTCTGGCATCTCATCTATATACTAACCAGTCAGTATACCAAGGAGTCGGGATGCACGTCGAAGCAGGTGTCCTCGTCCGCGCCGCCGCGCAGCAGTTCGGATCGCGGGTGGCCCTCTCGGCAGGGCAGCAGAGCCTGACGTTCGCCGAGCTCAACGAACGGTCCAACCGGGTCGGCTCGGCACTGACCCAGCTCGGCGTGCGGCGGGGGGACCGGGTCGGGGTGCTGGCCTACAACACCCCGGAGGTGGTCACGACCTGGTTCGGCTGCGAGAAGCACAACCTGGTCCGGGCCGTCCTGCACAGCCACTTCGCTATGGACAGCCACGTCTGGTCGCTCAACCAGATGGAGGCATCGGCGCTGGTCTTCGACACCCGCTTCGCGGCCGACGTCGAGAGCCACCGCGATGAGCTCAAGACCGTCCGCCATTTCATCGGCATCGGCGCGGACTGCCCAAGCTGGGCTAGCCCGTTCGCGGACCTCGAATCCGGCGGCAGCGCGGCGGACCCCTGCCTGGACGTTGACGAGGATGCCCCGTGCTTCCTGCAGCTCACCTCGGGCACCACCGGCCAGCCCAAGGCCTGGGTCAAGACCTACCGGTCATGGCAGGCGGTCATCAACCACAACCTGCATCATTTCGACACCTTTGGGCCCGGTGTCCCGCCGGTCGGCCCGGACGATGTCAACCTGCACTTCCACCCCATCCAGTGGGCGAGTGGCTTTCAGACCCTCTACCCCTACTACGTGCGCGGGGCACGCAGCGTGCTGATGGACGACCAAGCATTCGACCCGGGCGCTCTGCTCGACACCATCGCCGACGAGCAGGTCACTGGTGTGTTCATGCCCGGCCCGCTGCTGACCCCGGTGCTCGACGAGGTGGAGGCGCGCGGCGGCTTCGCGCACCGGCTGCGGCGGATGGTGGTGTTCTTCGGCAACCCCGACCAGCTTGACCGGACCACCCGGCTGCTCGGCCCGATCTGGGCACACGGGTTCGGCTCCACCGAGCAGGGCGCCATCACCACCCGGCTGCTGCCACACGAGGTCGCCGAACGCCGGGAGCGGATCAAGAGCGTCGGCCGGCCGGGATCCCCGTTCCTGGAAGTCGCGGTGATGGACGAACAGGGCAACCAGCTGGCGGCACGGCAGATCGGCGAGATCGTCGTGCGCAGCGCGATGTCGATCGGCGGGTACTGGGCGCTGCCAGAGAAGAATGCGGAGTCGTTCTTCCCCGGCGACTGGTTCCGCCCCTATGACGTCGGCTACCTCGACGAGGACGGTTTTCTCTACTACTCCGACCGGGCCGGGGACCGGATCGTCACCGAGCGCGGCACGGTCTACCCGCACCTGGTGGAAGAGGCGATCCTTGGCCACGACACCGTCATCCTGTGCGGCGTGGTCGGGCTCGGCACCCCCGGCGACGAGCAGGTGGTGGTCGGCGTCCAGCTCAAGGAGGGGGTCACACCCTCCGAGGAGCTCGCGAAGGACATACTGCTGCAGGCCGCACACCTCGCTGAGCATGAGCGGCCGATACGGGCGGTCTTCATCAGCGAACTGCCCACCGTCCTCGGCGGCGCCAAGGTGCAGCGCCAGGCACTGCGGGAACACCTGACAGCGGAACCGGGATGATCGCCGGGCAGGCTTCGCGCCAGGCACTGCTGTCCGCCGGCAGCCGTGTCCTGCTCATCGGGCCCGGTAGGCGCCGCGCGACCGGGCAGGACGTCGAGGCCAGGACCCGCGGGCTGGCATTGGCGATGGCGCATCACGGGCTCGCCGGGCAGCGGATCGGGCTCTGGTTCGCCAACTGCGCCGCGGCGATCGAGGCGCACCTGGCGACGGAGTGGGTCGGCGCCACCCGGGTGCCGGTCGACCCGGACGCACCGGCCGCCGAGGCGGCCGCCGTGTTCGAGGCGGCCGCGGTGGCCGGTGTCGTCACCGACGCCAGTCACGCGGCGCAGGCCCCGCCGGGCGCGCTCGTCCATGACGACGACAGTCCGCTGTCGGCGGCCGGCGCCTTGGCGGAGCGCGAGGTCCACCCCGGGACCACGCACCTGCTCTACCCCCGGATGGCGGCCGAAGGCCATTTCCTGGCCGTGCCCATCTCCTATGCGAACTGGGCCGCGTGCATGTCGGTCAACACCGAGCTCTATCGGTCAGGACGCTACGGCGATGGCTTCGGGGACAGTGAGTGCTTCCTGACCGCGCAGCAGATCATGCACGGAACCGGGATGCTCGGTACGTTCCCCTTCATCCACATGGGGCTGCCACAGATCATCCTGCCCCGCTTCGACGCGACCGCCGTGCTGGAGGCGGCCATGCGCCACGGCGCCACCGCCACCTTCTTCGTGCCCGGGATGGTCACCCGGCTCGCGGACGCCGTCGCCGAAGCTGGCCTGGCACGGGCTGGCACGCTTCGGCGGATCATCTACGGTGGGGCTCCCATGGCCGCGGAAGACCTCAGCCGCGCCACCGCAGTCCTGGGGCCGGTCCTTATCCAGGTTTACGGCCGGTTCGAAGGTGGCTGGCCGCTCGCCATCCTCAGTGCTGCCGATCACCAGGGCCTGGCTTCGGGGCAGTCCCCACATGCCGGGAGCTGCGGGCGCCCGATCCCCCAGACCGAGCTGCGGATCCGGTCCACGCCCGGCCACGCCCCACCCTGGGGCGAGCTGTGCGTGCGCAACGGCATGGTCGTCACGGACTGGGCTGACCCCGGCGGCTGGTGCGGACTGGGCGACCTGGCCAGGCTCGACGACGGGTACCTGTACCTGGGCGGGCGCCTCGACGGAATGATCAACACCGGTTCCTATCACGTGTACCCCCGTGAGGTCGAGGAAGCGATCACCGCGCTCCCGCACGTCCGGGCCGCGCTGGTGCGCGGCGAGGACGACCCCACCTGGGGACAGGCCGTGACCGCCTACGTCGTGCCCGCCCCCGGCGCGCCCAACGATCTCGCTCATGCCATCCGCCAGGCACTCAAGGAACGCCTGGCCGCTTACAAGATCCCCAAACAGGTGATCCTCGTCCTGAACTTGAGAGAAACATCGCTGATCGCCGGATCGGATGACGATACCGGCTGAGGAGGCTGGCATGAGCGCTGAAGCTGAGCCCGCCCTGGGCGGGCCACGAGTGGTGGAGCCGGCGCAGCCGGCCGGGGCCGGGCCGCGGTTGCCGGCTGCGGGCGACGGCTATTTCTTCCCGCAGACCGCGACCGGGGTGCCGCTGGCGGTGTTCTCGTTCGGGTTCACGGTGGGCATGCTCGGGCTGTTCGACACCAACATCGTCACCGGCCTGGCGAGCGGCATGTTCGTCGCGACGGCGTTCGGCGTCGGCGGGATTGGCCTGCTGATCGGCGGGCTATGGGAGTTCCGGGCCAACAACGCCTTCGGCGGCACCTTCGGCGTCGTCTACGGGCTGTTCGTGCTCACGACGGCGCTGATGCTCAAGGTGTTCGCGCCCGCTGTCACCGCGGCGGCGGGGACGGCCGGGTTCGGGCACGCGTTCGGCGCGTGGATGATCTTGTGGGGGATCTTCACGGTAGTGATGGCCGCCGGCGCCCGCACCGTCAACCTGCCGGCGTTCGTCGCGTTCGGGCTGCTCACCGCCGTCTACTTCGTCCTCGGGATCGCGGCGATCGGTGGCGCCGCCGGCTTGGCGGCCAGCCTGACCAAGGTGGGCGGCTGGCTGGCGCTGGCCGACGGCGTGGCCGCCTGGTACCTGGGCGCCGGGATCTTGCTGAACGGCATGCTGGGCCGGCCAGTGATCCCGCTCTTCCCCCACCAGCAGGCCGGGTAGGAAGGCGGGCTGGGCGCCCGGCGGTGGCCTGGGCGCCCAGCCCATCCCCGTGGCCCGGGGTGGTTCAGCACAAAGGGAGCAGATTGATGGCACGTGATCGGGTACCAAGACAGACGATCGATGGCCACTCGCATATCGGCGCGATGGAACCGTGGAAGTTCTACGACCTGGCCGAGCCGGTCAAGCCGACCGTGTATGACTTCGCCACCACCGGCGACTACGTGCGTCACATGGACGGGCTCGGGGTGGAGCGCGCGCTGGTGCTGCCCAACTACGGGATTCCGGTGCAGGGCCAGCCGTTCTCGCTGAATCCGCTGGTCCTGGACACGGTGAAGTCGAGCGACCGGATCCGGGGCGGGCTGTGGGTGTCGTTCCTGCCGCAGAACAAGGAGATGACGCTGGAGGCGTTGCGGCACGCGGGCGAGGAGGGCATCGCGGCGCTCAAGACCACCTTCCTGCTCGGCGGGAACCCCGACCCGCGCACGTGGGACGACGAGACGCGGGAGATCGCCGGGGCGTGCTTTACGGCAGCCCGGGACCACGATCTGGTGTTCCATTTCCACACCAGCCCGGGTGGCAGCTCGGACCTGAACAACTACATTCCGCTGGTCGAGCAGTACGCCAGGGACGTCAAGATCTACCTGGTGCATTTCGGCGGCGGGGTCAGCGGGCACATCCGGCTGGTGCCCCGGTTCCTTGACTGGGTGGAGCAGGGCTACCAGGTCTACACCGACACCACCTGGGCGGTCGGGTTCGGGGTCCGCTGGCTGCTGACCGAGATCGAGCGGCGGGGGGTAGGAGCCGACCGGGTGCTGTATGCCTCCGACGAGCCGTGGAGCGATTTCTGGGGCGAGTACTGCAAGATCGCCGGGCAGCCGGTCAGCGAGGAGCTGAAGAACCGGATCCTGCACCAGAACTTCGAGGCGCTCTACGGCGGGAAGTGATGAGGCATCCGGTGAACGCCAGTCACGGCGCCGCGGTCCCGCGCGCCGTGGCGCCTGAGCTCGGGCAGGTGCTGAGCGAGATCCAGGCCTGCGGCGTACGCGTGGACGAGGCGCTGGGCCAGTCCCGCACCGGCGGGGCGGGGCCGGCCGACGCCGGGATGATGTGGGTCGGGGGAATCCCGGTCACCTTCCGGCCAAGGCCCGCACCGGGATCGCGGGATACTTCTGCGCATGGGAACGGGCCGTCGCCGTGTTCGGTCCAGGCAATGTGTCGACCTATGTGATCCTCGGCCTGGGAGAGGACCCGGGGGTGACGGTCCGGGAGTGCTGGCGGGCCATCGACATCGGCGTGTACCCGGTCGTGGTCCCGCTGCGCCCTGTCCCGGGCAGTCTCATGGCTGATCTCCCCCCACCGGGCGCCACGTACATGCGCGAGGTGTACCGGAAGGTAGTCCCGTACCTGAGGTCGCGTGGCCTGGCGTCCTGGCAGGTGAAGGCCGGATGCGCGCGCTGCGGCGCATGCTCCGCGATGGCCGCGTTCGAGCGGGATCACGGTGGGGTGAGGCCAGCCGCGGCCAGATCCTCCTGATAGGGGAAGCTTCCCGGCTGGTAGCCGCACCATGGTTCCTCGGCGTACGGATCACCGTGGATGGCGAAGGCGCGCGAGCGCGATCCGCCGCAGACCGCGCCGAACTC
>DATKRH010000066.1:0-2332 GCA_035532295.1 Streptosporangiaceae bacterium | reverse complement strand
CCAGCGCCGGCGCAGCGCCGGTGAGCTGACCATTCCCATAGCGAGGGTTCCGGCATTCTCGACCGCGATGAGTGTGCGCCAATCCGGCCGCCCTGCGATGAAGCTGGCAGTACCGTCGATGGGGTCGACGAACCAGCGCCGTTGCCGAAAACACCGCAGGCCAGCAGCACGGCCAGCGACGAGTTGCGGTATGTGCTGCCCTGGTCGCCGGGGTTATCCCGGCGGCCTGCGTCTCGCGGCGGACCAGGCGAGTCGAGGCAGCAGCAGGAGGCCCCGCAGTACCAGGAACGGGATCACCACGGCGGCGACGCCGATGACGGCGGGGCCGCCTGTGCGATCTGATCCCTCCGGGCCGGCCCTGCCGAGCCAGCGGCTGGCGAGATCGACGCCAGGGGGCCCTGTCAATACGCAGCCCAGTTCGATACCGACCACGATCACGCTCATCACCGTCAGGCTGCGGGTGCCCGCGTAGACGGCGGCGCCGGCCCAGCCGGCCGCTAGCGCCCCGGCCAGCATGGCGGGGGCGCTCACCTGAGTCAGGAACAGGCCGAACCAGGCGGCTGCGGCCGCGTACGAGAAGAACGAGGTGGTGACTGTCACGGCGAAGGAGTGCCGGTGACCGGCTAGCAGGAACAAGGGCACGCCCACCGTGATCAGGAGGCCGGTGAGCGATAGCGTCACGGCGAGTCGCTCCCGTCGCGGATTGCCGACAGAAATGGCGACATTACCTTCATCCATACTGGCATTTTATCACACAAGAAAGAATATCGGCGTTCCTGCCCAAATTCGCAAGTCTCAGCGGCGCTGATAGTAGCGATAGCGCTGATGCCACCGGGCCGCCTATCGGCGCCGTGACCCCACTACGGTTCTTTTTCGGAGTACCTCCGTTCAAGGTCCAGCCATGCCTGACGGTCCGCTTCAGTCCTGGCCACGTCCTCGGCCGTGCGCCGCCGGTTGTACCTCGCATGGACCTGCGCCACGATTGCCCTGGTCAGCTAGCGAATGGCGGCTGCCTTACGAGCCGCCTGCCCCGACCCGGAAGAATTCGGCGAGCGGAGGATCCGCTGCTGGCGGAGAACGCCCGCCGAGGCTCTGCGCAGCCCCGACCGCTGGCCTGCTGGGAGTAACATCAGTCTGCATGAGCCGTATGCTGGTAGAAGGGCAGCAGCCGGTTGTGCCGCTGCCGGAGCGTGAGCCTGCGGCGCTCCGTGCGGCCGTGGCGCGGCTTGACCCGGCGGCTCTCGCGAGATTCGAGGCTGACTGGACGGCCGCGACAGCCCGTGCGCGGGACGAGTACAGTATTCTTCCCGCGCGGTACTTCGTGGAGCACTGGTTCAGTTGGGTTGCTGTTGAACGCTGGCCGCAGCTGGCGGCCCGCTTGCGTGCCTGTGAGCGCATCGTCGCCGAGTCGCAGGACCGCGCGGAGCGCCGGGTGGCTGCGGCCGAGATCAGCCAGATCTTGCGGCAGGCCGAGACAGCCACTGCATGAGCGACTGGACGTGGCAGTACGTCCCGGACGCGGCCAATGTCGTGGGCGGGCTCACGCAGGCTCAGATCGATGAGGTGGAAGGCCTCGCGTCCCGGATTGCAGACGCGGTAGCGGTGCGCAGGATAGGCGTGCCATTCGACGTCCGTGAATCGGTGTTCAACGTGAAGAGCTACGGCGAGGGTCCTGTGATGATCTGGTTTCTGGAGGACTACCGGGACGACGTTGTTCTCGTGGTGCGGGTACAGCACTTCGGGTTGTCTGACCCGGCAGACTGACCGCGTCGGCCAGGGCAGGCGGCTGCAAGCTGCTCGCCCCCTGCGGGTTCCGCAGGCTCGGCACTATCGGTACCTATGTCACTACGATTCGCCTACATCAGCTCGCGGTCGCCCAGCGCAAGCAGCCTCGCGCATGCCAGGCTGACATGGCCCGACCGGGCCTGGCTGGCCCTGCTCGCGGGGACGCTGCCGCGAGCCCGGCCATCCCGCTCACGCCGCAACCAGAACAACCGCCCCGCAAGCCGCCTGCCTGCGCAAACACCACGCCGCGACGCCCCTATCGCACGCGACGCCGCAACACTTCCGAAATAGCCCGCTAGTCACGCTCGCACCGAAATCGGTGATCTCAGCGAGAGCCACACCCCCCCGCAAAGGGCCAGAAGTCCGGGTACTGCCGAGGGGCGACGCTGTAGCGGGCGGTCATCTAGGCGGCGCCGATGAACCGGTGGCCGGGGCGCATCGCGGTGTTGAGCACGCGCACCCCGCCGCGGCAGGGCGAGGGGCCGCGCAGAAGCTGGTAGTAGTCCTGGTCCGTGGAGGCGATCAGCACCTCCCGGGCCGGGTCGGC
>DATKRH010000065.1:0-33729 GCA_035532295.1 Streptosporangiaceae bacterium | reverse complement strand
GCGGGCGGGGCGGTTCGACGTGCTGCTCGTCGTGCGGGTCGACCGGTTCTCCCGCCGCCTGTCCGACCTCCTCGCCCTGCTGGCCGAGCTGGACGACGCCGGGGTGGCGTTCGTGTCCGCGACCGAGCCGTTTGACACCTCTACCTCCATCGGCCGGATGCTGGTCCAGCTCCTCGGCGTGTTCGCCGAGTTCGAGCGGGAGACCATCATCGACCGCGTCACCAAGGGCATGGCCGCCAAGGCCGCCAAGGGAAAATGGCCCGGCGGTACCCGCCCGTGCGGCTACTGGGTCGACCGCGACACGCACAAGCTCGTCCCGCACCCGGAGGAAGCACCGCACCTGAAGGAGATCTTCCGGCTCTACGCTGACGAGCGCCTCGGCACCCGGGCCATCGCGGCCGAGCTGAACCGCCGGGGCGTCCGCAACCGCACCGGCAAGCCCTGGTCCGGGCACACCGTCGCGCGGATCCTGGCCAACCCCGCCTACGCCGGGGACATCGCCTACGGCGACGTCTACGTCGAGGACGCCCACGATCCGCTCATCGACCGCGAGACCTGGCAGCGCGCCTCGTCCATCGCGGCCGAGCGGGCCGACCCGCAGACCCAGCGCGCCGCCAGCAACGGCGACTATGACCTCACCGGGAAGATCACCTGCCCCGGCTGCGGCCACAAGTACATCGGCACCTCCGCCACCGGCCGCAGCCGCACCTACCGCTACTACACCTGCTTCTCCCGCGTCCGCTACGGCACCCACGGCTGCGACGCCGCCCGCCTCCCAGCCGACGACACCGACACCGCCGTCCTCCGCGCCCTCGCCGATTTTTACACCCAGGCCCCCGGCCTCATCACCGACGCCGTCACCCGCGCCCAGGCCCGGCACCGCGACGGCCACGCCGACCGGCACGCCGAGGCAGGTGCTCTCCAGTCCCAGATCAAGGCCAAGCAGGCCGCGATCGACCGGTACTTCACCGCATTCGAGAACGGCACCATGGACGACACCACCGCCGGACCCCGCGTCACCGCCCTGCGCGCTGAGGTCGACCAGCTCCAGGCCCGCCACCACGAGATCACCGACACCATCGGCGACGAGCCCGCCGCACCCCCGCCCCGCACCATCCAGCAGCTCGGCACCTACCCGCACGACATCCTCGACACCGGCACCCCCGCGCAGCGCAAGGCCGCCGTCGAAGCCCTGATCGACGAGATACGCATCACCGAGGAGGGAATCATCCCCGTGTTCAGAATCCCCGGCCCCAGCAGCCCCATCCCAGGAGAAACCAGCACAGCCGACACCAGCGCGGTCCCGGTTCGCGCAATGGTTCGATCGGTGGGGCGGGTGGGGATCGAACCCACGACCGGCGGATTATGAGTCCGCTGCTCTAACCGGCTGAGCTACCGCCCCGAGCTGACGCGGCCATCACCGCGGCTCCTACCGCGACCACGACCTCGACCATGACCAGCGCAGGCACGTACCTTACCGCGTGCTGAGCTGCATCTCCATGGCGTGCTCGACCAGCGCGATCAGGGTCGCCTTGGTGGAGGTCCGGCCGCGGGCGTCGCACTGGACGATCGGGATGTGCGGGCTGATCGACAGCGCCTCCTGGACGTCGGCGACGGCATGCGGATAGTCGCCGTCGAAGCCGTTGATGGCGACGATGAAGGGCAGCCCCGCCGACTCAAAGTAGTCGACGGCGGGGAAGGAGTCCGCCAGCCTGCGCGTGTCCACGAGCACCACGGCGCCGATCGCGCCCTGGATCAGGTCATCCCACATGAACCAGAAGCGGTGCTGGCCGGGCGTGCCGAAGAGGTAAAGAATCAGTCCCGCGTCCAGGGTGAGCCGGCCGAAGTCCATGGCCACCGTGGTCGTCTTCTTGTCCGGCGTGTGCGACAGGTCATCGACGCCGTCGCTGGCCGAGGTCATCACGGCCTCGGTGGTGAGCGGCGTGATCTCCGACACGGACCCGACAAAGGTGGTCTTGCCCACACCGAAGCCCCCCGCAACGACGATCTTTACCGATGTCATCGCGACTTCCGCGGTCTCGGCCGCAGCGACCTTAGAGCTTGCGAAGTCCACTGAGCACCCTTTCAAGCAGGTTCATATCCGGGCGACCTTGCTCATGGTCGATCTGGTGGACCCGGACTAGTCCGTCCATCGCCATGTCGCCGATGAGGACACGAGCAACGCCCAGAGGCATCCTGAGCACCGCCGAGATTTCCGCGACCGATCGCCAGTCGCGGCAGAACCCGAGAATCGCCTGGCACTCGGGACTGAGCACCGACAGGTCACGCGCCTCGTAGTGCGAAGCGGCGACCATGGCCTCGATCTGTAGCTGGTATTTAGGTTTCGTCCGTCCACCGGTAACGGCATACGGGCGCACCAGAGAGCTACCGCTGGCGGTCGTCGCCGTCTCGGGAACGAATGGATCGCGTGGGGGTGGAGCAAATCCGGCGGCGAACTCGAAGTTCGGGGCCGGCGAACTGCCCCGCCCTACCGAGTTCGCGCGCTCGGCTGGCTCCCATTTATCGCGACCAGGTCCAGCCACCGCAGCCTCCTGTCACTGTCGGCCACCATCAGGCCAGCCTGGGGGCAGGCTCCCGCGTACTTCCGGTGTCAGAGCGCTGCCCACCCGCTCAACGAGCAGCGCCATCTCGTAAGCCACCAGGCCCATATCACAGTCTGCCGATGCCAGGACGGCCAGGCTGGAACCGTCGCTGATAGCCATAACAATAAGCAGCCCGCGCTGCATTTCGACGACGGTCTGAGTTACGGCACCGCCCTCGAACACCCGGGCTGCGCCCTGGGTGAGGCTGGTGAGACCGGAGGTAACCGCAGCTAGCTGGTCGACGCGGTCCGCAGGGAACCCCTGCGAGAACGCCATCGGAAGCCCGTCAGCGGAGACCACGATCGCATGCGCGACCGCCGGCACTCGCTCGACGAAATTCGTGGTCAGCCAGTTGAGGTCCTGCGCCGGGCGCACTAGCGGACTCACGGGCGCTCCTTCCTATTGTGACGGCCATCCTGAGGCCCGGGGCACGGCAGCGTGTCAGTCATTTCAGCGACCGACGGCCAGCCGGATGGCGTTCCGACACTAAGCATGACCATCCCAGGCACTTCGTGCCACCCGTCATCGGGAACCGTCATCCTCTCCGTCCGGGTTGTCGCCGCCCGCGGCGGCCCGGCCTTCCCTGATTCCACGCTGGAAGCTAGCGAACCTGTCGCGGGTCGCGGCGGCCGACCTGACCGGCGGCGGCGCGGCGGCCGCCTCGGCGCTCGCCGGAGCGCCCGCCGTTCCTGGCACCAGGTTGGCCTTGGGCACCCGCTTGGGCAGTCCGGCCGGGGTGACGCCGCTGGACGATGGCGCGGCGACCGCCGCGGCGGCCTGCCAGCCCTCGTCGGCCGGGGACGTCCAGGTGGACTTCTCCGGGCCGGCCTCCTGCTCTTGCGGCGCCCAGCCGACTGAACTGCGACCGCGCCGGAACCAGTCCGACTCCACCGCCTCGAAGATAGGCAGCCGGTATTCCGTGCCGTGCTCGGCGGGCGGCACGACCACCGCGTCCGCGGCGGAGCCGGAGCCCCAGCCGAACCCGCCTGTGTCACCCGAGCCGCCCGACCCGTTCGCGCCGTTAGATCCGTTCGTGCCATGGGACCCGTACGAGGTCCCGGCCCCGACCCGCTCGTCCGGTCCCGGCGAGGCCGACAGCACAGACGGCTGGGCCGGCTGAGCCAGGGCGGCTGGCTCCGCGGGAGCGACTGGCTCCGCGGGAGCGGTCGCAGGCGGCGGGGTGGTGCCGAACAAGTCGTCGGTGGCGCGGTCCGCGCCGACACTGAACATGTCGGTGCTGGCGGTCCGCGGCATGCTGTCGGCGGGAGACTCCCCGCGGTCGACTTTGCGCCTGGGGAGCTTCAGGCCGTTGCCCGCGAGCGACGCGTCCGCGGCCTGGTCGTCGGCGGGCTCCGGCACGGACGGCGGGGCGTCGGGGGCTTTCCCGACCGGAGACGCGGCGGCGGGCTCGGGCCAGCTTCCCCAGGCCTCGCGGCTAACCGCGGGAAGCGGCCCCGTGCCGGCGAATCCGGTGTCGGTGAATCCGGTGTCGGTGAACCCGGTGCTGGCCAGTTCCGTAGCCGCGGGCCCCTTACTGGCGAGATCACCTGCCGCAGGCTCACGGACGGGCCGATCCTGGCCGCCGAACACGCCGAACCCGCTGGTCGCGAATGTATCGGCCTCGAACGAATCGGCCCCGACGGCCCGCTGCGGGGACGTGGCGAACGGCTCCGCAGCA
This sequence comes from Streptosporangiaceae bacterium, assembly GCA_035532295.1. GTDB lineage: Bacteria > Actinomycetota > Actinomycetes > Streptosporangiales > Streptosporangiaceae > DASUBV01. Next base: position 29,448 of record DATKRH010000065.1, on the reverse strand, counting down.
GGCGGGGACGTGGCGAACGGCTCCGCGACCGCCTCGCCGGCCGGCTGCGGACTGGTCGGGAAAGCCGACTGCGGCCCGGCGGCCGAGTCACCCCACGGGGTCACGCCCGGCCGTGGACCTGACCCCGGCACCCGCCGCGGGCCGAGGGCGGCGCCGTTCTCGGCGGCGGCGGACTGCAGCGGGGCGAACCTGGGCGTGCGGGCCGCGTTGACCTCCTGGGCGGTCGCCCAGCGCTCGTCGGTGCCCTGCTCGCCGCCGCGGCCAGGGGCACCGGGCATGGTCACGTTGATGGCCTCGGCCGGGGCGTCGGGCATCCGGGTTCCCGACGGGCTGGCGCCCTCTCGGCTCACGACCTCGTCCGGAAGCCAGACCAGAGCCGTCAGGCCGCCCGAGGCCGCCGGTCGCAGCCGGACCCGGACGCCATGCCGGGCGGCCAGCCGGGCGACCACGAACAAGCCCATGCGGCGGGAGACGGCGACGTCCACCACCGGCGGGTTATCGAGCCGCCAGTTCGCGTGCGCCATTTCCTCGGCGCCCATGCCGACGCCCTGGTCGGTGATGTCGAGCAGCACTCCCCCGCTGCTGAGCAGGTGACCGGAGACGGTGACCGGGGTCTCCGCCGAGGAGAATGAGGTGGCGTTCTCAGCCAGCTCGGCCAGCAGGTGCACCACATCGTTGACCGCGTGGCCGCGAACCGAGATGCCGGGCTGGACGTTCAGGCTGACCCGCTCGTACTGCTCGATCTCGGACACTGCGGCCCGCAGGACGTCGACCAGCGCCACCGGCTGGTTCCAGCGCCGGGACGAATCGTGGCCCGCCAGGACCAGCAGGTTCTCGGAGTTACGGCGCATGCGCGTGGCCAGGTGGTCCATCTGGAACAGGCTGCCCAGGCGCTCCGCGTCCTGCTCGCCCTGCTCCAGGTCGTCGATCAGCCGGATCTGCCGTTCGACCAGCGACTGGCTGCGGCGGGACAGGTTCACGAACATCGCGTTCACGTTGCCGCGGAGGGCCGCCTCGTTGGCGGCCAGCCGGAGCGCCTCGCGGTGGACCTGGTCGAAAGCCCGGGCAACCTCACCGATCTCGTCCACGGAGTCCACATCGATGGGCACGGCCGAGATCGGAACGCCCGTGCCGTCGCTCTCGCTCATCCGGCGCACGGTCTCCGGCAGCTGCAGGCCCGCGACCTCCAGGGCGCCCGCGCGCAGCCGCCGCAGCGGCCGGACCATCGACCGGCCGACCAGGCTGGTCAGCACCAGCGCGAGGCCCAGGACGATGATCACGGCGGCACCGATGACGATCGCGCCGATGATCGCGCTGCGCCGCAGGTCGCTGGCGCGGCCAACGGCATCGGCGACGAGCTTGTTCTCGACCGACCGGATCTTGCCGAGCTCGGCGGACATCGCCCCGTACCAGGCCGCCTCGGTGATGTTCGTGGCGGGCAGGTTGGTGTCATTGGCGACGGCCTGCTGCTCATACTCGTCGGCCAGCTCGACGGCGCCGCCCGAGACGGTGTTGTCGAACAGCGCCGTCTGTGCCGGCAGCGCGGAGTCGGTGAACTGGCTGATGTAGCTGGCCGCCTGCGCCTGCGCGGTGGTGAACGCGGACAGCACGCCGCGGCCGAACTTCTGCTGGGCAAACGCGTAGGCCAGGATGGCGCGCTGCTCCGAGGACTGCTCGTCGATCCGCGAGACGATGCCGAGCGCCCGGACGTCGCTGGCCAGCGCCGGGTCGGCGCTGTTCAGGGCGATGTCGTCGTCGACGGCGATCAGGTAGTCGACGGAGGAGGCGTACGCCTCGATGACGACCAGCGGCCCGAGGTTCTCGGTGAGCGCCGCGTGGCGCATGACGGGCAGGTTGCCCAGCACGAACCGCACAGCCGAGACGTCCTGCTGGATCTGCGCGGGATAGCTGGCGCCGATGCTGGCCACCCCGCGCCGGACGTTGCCGACCATGGCATCGGTCTTGGCGAACTGCTTCTTGACCAGGCTCAGCTGCGCGGCGGCGGCGGGACTGCCCTGGCTGAGCTCCGCAGTGTAGACCGTAGTCTGGTCGCGCTCGTCTTCCAGGGCACCGGCCAGGGCGGTGACCCCCGAGCTCAGGTTGGCCAGCTGCTCGATCCGCTGGTAGTTCAGCGCGCTCTGCACCGAGGTCACGATGCCGGTGCCACCTAGCACGACGGCCGTGAGGGTCGGGATGGTGATCAGCAGCAGGAGGCGGGAGCGCACCCGCCAGTTCTTCAGTGCGCGGCGGGACGGCGCCGTCGGCTTGGCAGCCTGCGGTTTAGCCTTGGCTGCTGCCGGCGGCGGCGCGTCGGCCGCCGCTTCAGCCGGGCTGGCCTCGTGGCCAGCAGCCGATCGCAGGGCGACCCCCCCACGGGGCTTGTCTCGGGACGGCACAGCCTCTGTACCCCTTACCTGGTTACCGTGGCGGGGTCAGCGGTCGGCGCGGTAGGCGCCACGATCGACACTGCGGACCTCCCGGATAACGAATCTGCATCGTGGTACAGCTGGCAGCCAGGCGCCACCCTAGCCGTTAACCGGGTATCGTGCACCGATTGATGCACGAACCGGGAAAAAGCGATGTAACGGCACGTTTGCCTTAACACCTGGCAGCATTAGGGTACTCTCTGCCGCAACGCCGGTTCGGAAAACTGCCTGGATCATCATCGGATTTGCCTGCAGAGCACGAGGGTTCGCTCATCTCGCGCATAGCGGGCTAGTCGACTGGCAGTTCGGCCAGGCAGCCAGGCAGTTCGACCAGGCAGTTCGACCAGCGGTCAGGCGAGCCGGTTCAGCCCGAGCTGGCGGGCCACGACCATGCGCTGGACCTCCGAGGTGCCCTCGCCGATCTCCAGGACCTTCGCATCCCGGTAGAACCGGGCGACCGGGAACTCGTTCATATACCCGTAGCCGCCGAATATCTGCGTGGCCTCGCGGGCGTTAGCCATGGCGGCATCCGAGGCGGTCAGCTTGGCGATCGCCGCCTCCTTCTTGAACGGCACCCCCGCCACGAGCCGCGCCGCGGCGTCATACCAGGCCAGCCGGGCCAGGTGCGCTCGCGCCTCCATGTCCGCGATCTTGAACTGGATGGCCTGGTAGTGGCCGAGCTGATGACCGAAGGCACTGCGTTCTCCGACATAACGGAGGCACTCGTCGACGCATCCCTGGGCCAGGCCGGCGCCGAGCGCGGCGATCGCCACCCGGCCCTCGTCCAGGGTCCGCAGGAACTGCGCGTAGCCGCGTCCGGGCTCGCCCAGCAGGTTGCCCGCGGGGACCCGGCACGAGGAGAAGGCCAGCTCTCGGGTGTCGGAGGCCCGCCAGCCGACCTTCGAGTACTCGGGACCGACGGTGAAGCCCTGCGACCCGGCCGGGACCATGATCGCGGAGATATGGGGCCGGTCCGCCGCCGGGCCGGAGATGGCCAGGACCGTCACGACCGAGGTGATCGAGGTGCCGGAGTTGGTGATGAAGGACTTGGAGCCGTCGATCACCCACTCCTCGCCATCCAGCCGCGCGGTCGTCCGCATCCCACCGGGGATGTCCGATCCGCCGCCCGGCTCGGTCAGCCCGAAGGCCGCCAGCCGCTCCCCCCGGCACAACGCGGGCAGCCACTGCTCACGCTGCGCGGCGGAGCCGAAACGGTAGATCGGCATCGCGCCGAGGCCGACTGCCGCCTCCAGAGTGATGGCGACCGAGGAATCCACCCGGGCCAGCTCGTGCAGGGCCAGGCAGAAGGCGAAGTAGTCGCCGCCCATCCCGGCGTACTCCTCGGGGAAGGGCAGCCCGAACAGGCCTAGCTTCCCCATCCTGGCGATGATCTGGTAGGGGAACTCGCCGCGCTCGTAATAGTCGCCGATCACCGGGGCGACCTGTTCGCGGGCGAAGTCCGCGACCGTGGAGCGGAGCGCCTCCTGCTCGTCGTTGAGCGCGAAGCCGATCATGCCAGCGATGCTACCGGCCAGTTAGCCCCGGCTTAGCGGCGCCGTGATCGTTATGGTCGGGAATCTGGGCACCACCCAAGGGGTATTGCGCGTTACTCTCTCGTGCGGGTGCCGTGGCCGGAAGCGCCGGCCGCGGGCGGCCTGCTCGGAGTCCGCAGAACTGTCCTGGAGGACGTCATGGCGATCGCGACCTGCCCCACCTGCGCGGCCACGGTGAAGCCAGCCGACCTCATCTGCTTCACCTGCGGAGCTAACCTGCCGCGGGCCGATAGCTGGAACGACGACCAGCCCGCGTCGGCCACGATCATGCAGGAGTACCTGAAGCGCGAGGACAAGTCCGGGTCGATCTCGATGTCGGTCCTGCGGCTGTCGTTCCCGACGGGCAACGCCGAGGTGCCAGCCGGGACGTCGCTGCTGCTGGGGCGGGACCCCGGCGAGTCCCTGGTGGCCGCCGCGTTCTCCGGTTTCGAGAACGTGTCCCGCCGGCACGCCACGGTGACCGTGGACGACGCCGGGCACGCGAGCATCCGCGACGAGGACTCCACCAACGGCACGTTCGTCAACGGCGACCGGGTGCTGCCGGGTGTCGCGGTGCGGCTAGCCGACGGTGACGTGGTCCGGCTGGGCGCCGACGTGTCGGCCGAGGTACTGCTGCCGCGCCAGGAGCCCGACCCGTCCTCCGGATAACAATGATCCCGCCGTTAACCACCCTCGCTAGCTCCGCTCGCTGTCCAGTGCGGCCATCTGGGCCTGTTCGTAGCGGCTGCCGGCGACCTGGCCGGCGGGCACCGCCGCCTCCAGACTGGCCAGCTGCGCCGGGCTGAGCCGCAGCTCGAGCGAGCCGAGCGCCTCGGCCAGCCGGTCGCGGCGCTTGGTGCCGATGAGCGGGATGATGTCCTCACCGCGGGACAGCACCCAGGCGAACGCCAGCTGTGCGGTGGTGGCGCCCAGGTCGCGGGCGATCTTCTCCAGGGCGGTCAGCAGGTCCAGGTTGCGCTGCAGGTTCTCGCCCTGGAACCGTGGGAACCGGGCGCGCGGGTCGCCCTCGTCGATGGCGCGGGCACTGGCGGAGCTGAGCAGGCCGCGAGACAGGATGCCGTAGGCGGTGACGCTGATGCCCAGCTCCGCCGCGGCCGGCAGGATCTGCGCCTCGATCCCGCGGCTCATCAGCGAGTACTCGATCTGCAGGGCGCTGACCCGGTGCACGGCATGGGCGCGGCGGATGGTGTCGGCGCCCATCTCGGACAGGCCGAGGTAACGGACATAGCCGGCCTGGATCAGCTCGGCGATCGCGCCGACGGTGTCCTCGATCGGCACGCGCGGGTCCAGCCGGGCGGGCTGGTACAGGTCCACGTGATCGGTGCCAAGCCGGGTCAGGGTGTAGGCCAGCGAATTCTTCACGGCGATCGGGCTCGCGTCGTGGCCGATGAACGCGCCGCTCGGGTCGCGCTGCCCGCCGAACTTCACCTGGATGAACACGCTGTCGCGGTCGACGCCGCGCAGGGCGTCACGCAGCAGCAGCTCGTTGTGCCCCATGCCGTAGAAGTCGCCGGTGTCCAGCAGCGTGACGCCGGCATCCAGCGCGGCGCGGATGGTGGCGACGCTCTCCGCCTCGTCGGCCGGCCCGTAGATCCCCGACATCCCCATCAGGCCCAGACCGACCCGCGAGACCCGGGGGCCGCCGACGCCCAGCTCGACCGTGCTCATTGCCGTCGGGCCTGCCGCTTGGCCTCGGTCATCGACTCCATGCCCCTCTACCGCGCCGCTTCCCTAGCTGGCTTACTTGATTACAGGATATCGGCTCGGAACACCGTCTCGCCGTTAACGACAGTCTGGAGTACCCGCGTGCTCCCGATGTCGGTCGCCGGGTGCCCGAACGGATCCCGGTCGAGCACGACCAGGTCGGCGAGCTTGGCCGCCTCGATGGTCCCCGTTATGTGGTCCAGGTGGTTCACGTAGGCCGAGCCGAGAGTGTAGGCGGCCAGTGCCTCGCCCAGGTCCAGGCGCTGGCCGGGCAGGAACGGCTGCGCCTGCGGGCCCATCGCGCCCTGGAGCGCCCGGTTCACCGCGACGTGGATGGCCCGCAGCGGGTTCGCGCTGCTGGCCGACCAGTCGCTGCCGGCGGCCAGCCGCGCCCCGCGGGCCAGGATGTCGCGGAACACGTACTGCCGCGCGGCGCGCTCCGGGCCGATGAAGGGGATCGTCAGCTCGTCCACCTGCGGCTCGTGCGCGGCCCACGACCTCCGTCCGCGGGCCGGTCAGGTCGCGGAAGTGATCGTCTTGCGCGTCGCCGACGGCCGCGATCGCGCCGCCTGCTCATCCGCCTCCGCCTCCGCCTTCCTGCGCCGACTCCGCCGGCATCAGCAGCACCACCGCGCTGCTCAGCGTGGCGTATCCGGCGGCTACGCCGAGTAGCCTGGCGCCCAAACCACCGCGGCCTGAGCCGCCCCGACGGTCCAACGCCTCCCGCGCCGACCAAGTCGGCGTAGAGTTCAGGGTGTAACTAAGCAAATCCCGCTGAGAGCGGGGGTAGCAGTACAGATCACACGACCTAATGACCTGTGCCGGCGCGACCGTGCACGTGCCAGAGCCGCGGGACCGTGGAGCTGCGCCCACGACAGTCCTGCAAAGGCGACAGCGGCTGCGACACGGCAGGGCCGCGACACGGCAGCACCGCGTGGATGGCTGCACCGCGCGGACAGCAAAGCCGCCCGAACACGACAAAGCCGCGTGGGTAGCAAAGCTGTGCGCACGGCAAAGCAACCATTGCCGCTGGACCTGGCGCTAGCGCCCCGGCTCAGCGACCGCTCACGCTGAATCACATCGCGATCAGGCCGCGCACTCCCGGCAAACTAGCTGGCCGCCGCGGGTCTCGGCGAGCTGGCTCCTGTGATGCACCAGGAAGCAGCTCGAACAGGTGAACTCGTCTGCCTGCCGAGGAATGACCCGAAACGAGAGTTCCTCGTTGGACAGATCCGCCCCGGGAAGCTCCAGCGACTCCGCGACGTCGTCGGGATCGAGATCGATCACCGTCGCCGACTTGTCCATCCGGCGTGCCTGAAGCTCCTGCAGGCTGTCCTCTGTTAGCTCGTCGTCGGTCTTCCTCGGGCTGTCGTAGTCCGTAGCCATCTTGGCCCTAACCCCTCCATCTTCACTAACCTCGTCGCGCGGATGTAACGCTCGGGAAGCCTCGGTTGTGCCCGATTCCGGCGGGGAATTCTTCCACGTCCTGGCGCAAGGTACAGCACTACCGGCTGCTAACTTCCACGTGTCGCGGCCGAGATCCCCGTTCGAGATGTCCTCAGCGCCTGCTTACCTTGCCGTATTCCCCCCGTACCAAACGGGCAGACCCGCCCCTGACCAGCGAGTAACTTGCCAGATCAGCTCTAACGTCTTGCCCGGAGTGCGTAGGGTACGAACCACTCACCCTGTCGCTTGTGCATGACCACGGGGAGATGGCCTGTGCCCCACGTCACCCCGCTACGCGCCGAAGATCCCGACCGCGTCGGCCGACACCGGCTGACCGGGCGGATTTCGGGTATGCCCGGCGGGGGCACTTTTTACCTGGCCACCGCGGCGGACGGCACCGAGGTGGCACTCCGGCTACTGCACGGCCGCTGGACGCACGACGCGGCGGCGCGAGATAGGTTCACCGCCGAAGCGGCCTCCGCGACGCGGGTGCCGCCGTTCTGCGCGGCCCGCATCCTCGACGCCGGCGCGGAACACGGGTATGCCTACCTGGTCAGCGAGTACGTGGCCGGGAAGTCGCTGCTGGAGGCGGTCTCCGACGACGGCAAGTTCGGCGGCGCGCAGTTGGAGGCGCTCGCCGTGGGCAGCGCTACGGGGCTGGCGGCGGTGCACCAGACCGGGCTGGTGCACGGCAACTTCGGGCCAGAGCACGTGATCATGAGCGCCGGTGGACCACGGATCATCGAGTTCGGGGTTACGCCGCCCTATGGCCCCGCGACCCCGTCGGCGGACATGCTGGCCTGGGCACAGACGATGGTGTTCGCCTCCATGGGCAGACCCCCCGCGACGCTGGCGGACCTGGACGTGCTGCCAGAGTCGCTGCGCCGGGCCGTGGCCGACTGCCTGGTCGGCGATCCGGCACTGCGGCCGGCGGCCAAGTCGGTCGTCCTCGGCCTGCTCGGCGACGCCGAGCCGGCGGCCGGCGCGCTGGCTGAGGGCTCCCGCCGCGCCGCTCAGGCCGCTCAGGGCGTCCAGGGGTCGCAGCAGGCCAGGGCGGGGCGCTCCGGGTCAGGCAGCCGCTCCGGGCCGGGCAGCAGGCCCGCCCGGCAATCGGGCCAGCGCCGGGCCGACGGCGCTGTGCGACAGCAACGTCGAGAGCATGGCCGGCCCGACCCCGAACGGGCGGGCGGCGGTCCCGGCGGAGCCGGGCATGCGACTCACGATCACTCAGCCGGGCGGCGCCGGGCACGGTCCGGCCGCCGGTCTGGCGTGCTGCCCATCGCGGCTGCCGTCGTGGTCGTCGCGGCCGTCGCCGTCGTGATCGTGCACGTAATGCAGAACGGCAGCGGCCCGGGCGCGGCGCACGCCAACACTGCCCAGAGCTCCACCAGCCCGGTTTCGTCGACCGTCAGCAATGCTCCCCCGGCCACTCCCGCCGTCGTGCCGTCCGCTTTCGCGGGATCCTGGTCGGGCCAGGCCAAGCAGCTCAATCCGACCGACGTGTTCGACGTCAAGCTGAGCATCCCGATGAGCATCACGGCCGGGTCGACCGCCGGGAGCATCCAGTACTCCAGCGCCTCGTTCACATGCGCGGGCGACCTCAGTCTCCGGTCGCTGGGGCACAGCACGCTGACGCTGAGCCAGGGCATCGTCACCGGGCAGAGCACCTGCGCCAACGGCATGGTGACGCTCTCGACTGGCGCGGGCGGCGTCCTGCGGTTCAGCTTCCGCGGCAAGACCGGGCCGACGGCCAGCGGCACTCTGACCAGGAGTTAACCGCCGGCCAGCCGACCCGGCCGCGCGCTCACTGATCGCGTTCTGGGTCCAGGCTGGCCAGCAGGTCATGTAGCTCGCTGAACAGACCCGGCCCGGCCGCCAGGGTCATCGACTCGCTGGCCGCGCGCCCGTGCAGGCCGGCGATCTGCGCCCCGGCCTCCCGGGCGATGAGGCCGCCCGCGGCAAAGTCCCAGGCATGCAGGCCGCGCTCGTAGAAGGCATCCAGCCGCCCGGCAGCCAGCGAGCATAGGTCCACCGCCGCGGCCCCGGCCCGCCTGATGTCGCGCACGCGCGGCAGCAGGGCCGCCACGACCTGTCCCTGCACGACCCGGCGGCCCGCCTCGTAGCCGAACCCGGTGCCCACCAGCGCACCGGCCAGGCTGACCCCGCTGTTACAGGACAGTCGCTCAGGGCCGTCCCGCCCTGGCGACCGCAGCCACCCGCCACCGCCGGCGGTGGCGCTGAACAGGCTACGGTGCACCGGCACGCAAACTGCGCCGGCCACCACGGTGCCGTCCACCTCGGCGGCGATGCTGACGGCCCAGTCGGACAGGCCGTATAGGTAGTTAACGGTGCCATCCAGCGGGTCCACGATCCACCGGACGGCGGTGCCGGCGCCGATCTGGCCGCCCTCCTCGCCCAGGATCGCGTCGCCGGGCCTGGCCGCGAGGATCCGCCGGCGGATCAGGTCCTCCGCCGCCCGGTCCATCTCGGTCACCACGTCGGTGGGGCTGGACTTGGTGTCGACGACCCGGACCTGGCCATGCCGGGAGATGAGCAGGTCGCCGGCCTCCCGCGCCACGGAGCAGGCCAGGTCCGCGAGCTCGCCGGGGTCAGGGGATGCAGCCCGGTCGGCCGGCCTGTCTCTGGCGGCCGGATCGGACCCGCTCATCCCGCTCACCCCGCTCACCCCGCGGTCCGCGGGCGAGCCGGAGCCGGAGCGCAGCAGTTTGCGCCGCAGAATGCCCGGACCGAGGCGGGGGTTCCCGGCGGGTCCGCCTGCCACTGCCGGACCAGGTCGGTGATCATCGCGACGAACGGGGGGCTCGTTCCCGGAGTGGCCGCGCGCGCGAACGGCAGCCCGAGCCGCTGCGCCGTCTGGGCCGCCTCCACGTCCAGGTCGAACCTGACCTCCATGTGATCGGAAACGAATCCGATCGGGATGACCACCATGGCGCGCGAGCCGGCCTGGGCCAGTTCGGCCAGGCAATCGTTAATATCTGGAATCAGCCACGGCTGTGCGGGGGGCCCGCTGCGACTGGTGTAGGCCAGTCGCCAGGGCCGGGTGGCCCCGAGCCTGGCCGCGACCTGGCCGGCCACCTCGGCCAGCTGGGCCGGATAGGCGCCGCCCGCTGGCCCGCTCCGCTCGGCCATGCCCGAGGGGATGCTGTGCGCGGCAAAGACGAGGTCCACCTCGTTTCGCACCCCGGCCGGCAGGGACTCCAGCGCCGCCCCCGCGGCAGCGGTGAACGACTCCGCGAAGCCCGGGTGGCTGAAGTACGGCGGGATCTTGTCGATCCGGGGGGCGGCCGGGCCCACCTGGGCGCGGGCGCGGGCGATGTCCTCGAGGTACTGGCGGCAGCCTGAGTACGAGCTATAGGCGGAGGTCGCCAGCGCCAGCGCGCGGGTCACGCCGTCGGCCGCCATGGTGGCCACCGTGTCGGTCAGGTAGGGCTGCCAGTTCCGGTTGCCCCAGTAGACCGGCAGGTCCAGGCCGCCGGCCTCGAAGTCCTTCTCGATCGCCGCGATCAGGTCGCGGCACTGCTGACTGATCGGGCTGACCCCGCCGAACAGGTAGTAGTGCTCGGCTACCTGCTCCAGCCGGCTATCTGGGATGTTCCGGCCTGCCGTCACGTTCCGCAGGAACGGCAGGACATCTTCGGGTCCTTCCGGGCCGCCGAAGGAAACGAGCAGGAGCGCGTCATAGGCCGACATGCTGACCATCCAACCAGTGCCCCGCTCATTACCTCATCTCGGGCAGCAGCCCGGTCAGCCGTAGTCGGCGGCGTACCGGGCGGCCAGCCCGAGAACCTCGCGCACATACCAGTCTGCGTGGTTGTAATCGAAGATCGCGTTGTACAGGGCCTGTCCGCCGCTGGCGGCGCCGTCCGCGCACAGCAGCCGGGCGGCCGAGGGCACGGCATCGTAGGGGTTCAGCACGTTCGGCGGCCCGGTCTGGCCCGGGCCGTCGATCCCCCACTTCGCCCAGGTGGAGGGCAGGAACTGCATGGGGCCGAGCGCGCCGGCGCTGGACGGGCCGACGTTGGTCCCGTCCCCGCTCTCGATCTGGCCGATCGCGGCCAGCACGGTCCAGGACAGGCCGGGGCATTCTCGCGCGGCGGCATCCTTGAATAGCTGCAAGTACGTGGTCGGCGTGGTGCGCGACGTCGTCCCGGCCGCGGGCAACTGCTGGCTGCGCAGGCTCTCCATCCGGCCCGCCGGGCCCAGGATGGCCGACACCGCCGCGGTGAGCCTGGTCATGCTGACGCCCGGCGCGCTCAGCAGCGCCGCGACCTGGTGCACCAGCCCGAGCTTGTCCGACATGGCCTGGTTGACCAGCAGATCTACCCCGTTAAGGGCCAGCCGCGCCGCCGACCCGAACGTGACCCTCTCGGAGACCGCGCCCGACAACCGGTAGCCGCCGCCCGGCTTGAGCCGCAGCCGGCGGCCGACCGTGTCGGCGGCGACGAACTCGCCGCGGCTGAGCGCCGTCCAGAACGCCTGGTCCGAGGCGGTGCGCACCGGCACCCAGGAGCGGAACGTGGCGGGATCGACGCCGATCGCGCTCACCGACCGGCCGTCCGCGGTGATCTGGGCGCCATCGAAGGTGATCATGTTGCGAACGCCGCCGATCGCGCCCAGCCGGGTGATCTGCCGCCTGGTCAGGCCGTGAGGGGCCACGATCAGCAGGTCCGGCAGGATGATCCGGCGAAAGGACCGGGCCTGGGCAGACGCGCTTGGTGACTGGAGGGCCGCCTGCGCGGGCTGGCCGCCGAGGCCTAGCCCGGTCAGGCCGACCAGCGCGGCAGTGGAGAGCGCGGCGGTGCTCCGTGCGCCGGGCAGGCGGCCGGAGGGCGCGGCGGCGCGAAGAAATGCGGCAAGGCGTCCCATGACCGGTTAACAGTAACCCGCGCGGCTTGGCGCTCCAAGGGTCCGACGGCCACGCGCAGGTAAACAGCTTGCCTCCTGCCGATACCGTCTGAGAGGAGGTCACGGGCCCATATGACGGATGTTTGCGCTTCCAGTGGGGCGGAGCAGCAGGAACAGGCTGACCAGGGACGCGCTGTCCGGGAGCCGGGCGAGCCTGGCGGCAGCAGCTACCTGGCGGTCCTGCGGGTGCCGGGGGCGCTGCGGTTCACCGCCGCCGGGGCGGTGGGCCGGATGACGATGTCGATGTTCGGTCTCGGCAGCCTGCTGCTGATCTCGGCGCGGACCGGCCGGTTCGGGCTGGCCGGCGTCGTGGCCGCGGCCGGCTCGGTCAGCTACGCGGTCTGCGCGCCGAAGCTCGCCAGCCTGGCCGACCGGTTCGGCCAGGGCCGGGTATTGCGGCCGACCGCGGGCGTCTTCGGCGTGGCCACCGCCGCGTTCGTGGCCTGCGCGCAGCTGCGGGCTCCGCTCTGGGCACTCCTGATCTCCAGCTGCCTGACCGGGGCGTCCATGCCGTCCCTGGGCTCCATGGTGCGGGCGCGCTGGAGCGCGCTGCTGGCCGACTCGGCCATGCTGGGGACCGCCTACGCGCTGGAATCCGTCGTCGACGAGTTGATCTTCGTGATCGGGCCGGCGCTCGCCACCCTGCTCGCCACCGAGGTCCAGCCCGCCGCCGGCGTGGTCACGGCCGCGGTGCTGGGCGTCGCGGGCACCCTGGCCCTGGCTGGCCAGGGCGGCACGGAGCCGGCCATCCACCCGGGCCTGACCGGGGTAACCGGGCGGCGGGCCGGTGGGCGGGCCGGGGGACGGCGACGGGCCGGGGGACGGCTGCCCGCCGCCGGGCTGATCACGCTGGCGCCGTTGTTCTGCTTCCTCGGCTCGATGTTCGCCTCGATCGACCTCAGCACCGTGGCCTTCGCCCAGCAGCACGGGCACCGGCCGCTGGCCGGCCTCCTGCTCGGCACGTACGCGCTCGGCAGCGCCACCGGCGGACTCTGGTACGGCTCACGGTCGTGGCGCGCGCCGCTGGAAAGGCGGTTCGCGATCACCTTGTGCCTGACCGTGGCGGGGGTGGCCACGTTCTGGTCGCTGCCCGGCCTGCGGTCGCTCGCCCTGGTCATCTTCTTCTCCGGCCTGACCATCTCCCCCACGCTGATCGCCGGCTTCAGCCTGATCGAGCGGCAGGCACCGCCGGGACGCCGCACCGAGGGGATGACCTGGCTGTCGTCGGCCATCGCCGTCGGCCTGGCGGCCGGCTCGGCCATCGCCGGGCATATCGTCGACGCGGGCGGCGCGCGCTGGGGCTACGTTTTCGCCGCCGGATGCGGCGGCCTGGCGGCGGTGGTCTGCATCGTCGGCCTGGGCCGGCTCCGTGCGGTACATGCCGGTCAAGCGGCACAATAATCCGATGACCCGACAGCGCACCTTGAGACGGGCACCTTGAGACCGGGCACCTTGAGACGCGGCGGCTCGGCACCGGGGACGGCGGGCTGGCGGAACTGGGCGGGGAACGTGACCGCCCGGCCGGCCCGGCAGGCCACGCCGGGATCGGCCGATGAGGTGGCCGCCGAGGTCAGGCGCGCGGCGGCGGACGGGCTCACGGTCAGGATGGCCGGGAGCGGGCACTCGTTCACGCCCGTGGCGGCGACCGACGGGGTGCTGCTGCTGCCGCAGCGGCTCACGGCCATCAGGTCGGTGGACGCCACGGCGGGCCTGGTGACCGTCGAGGCGGGCTGCCCGCTGCACGTCCTCAACGCCGGACTGCTCGCCCGCGGCCTCTCGCTGGCCAACATGGGCGACATCCAGGTGCAGACCGTGGCCGGCGCCGTGCAGACCGGCACCCACGGCACCGGCCGCGACGTGGGCGGCATGGCCGCCCAGGTGGCCGGGCTGGAACTGGTCCTGGCCGACGGCAGTGTCGTGACCTGCGCCGCCGGGGACGCCGACTCCGGCCTGTTCGAGGCGGCGCGCGTCGGTCTCGGCGCGCTGGGCGTCCTGACCGCCGTGACCTTCCGGGTCGTCCCGGCCTTCCTCCTGCAGGCGCGGGAGGAGCCGATGTCGTGGCCGGAGGTGCTCAGCAGGCTGGACGAGCTCACCGCTGAGAACGAGCATTTCGAGTTCTTCTGGTTCCCGCATAGCGAAGGGTGCCTGACCAAGCGGAACAACCGGTCGTCCGGGCCCGCCCAGCCGCTGCCCCGGTGGCGCTACCTGCTGGATGACCAGCTGCTGTCGAACACCGTCTTCAGCGCGACCTGCCAGGTCGGCCGCCTCGTCCCGGCCGCGATCCCCGCCATCAACACGGCGGCCGCCCGGGCCCTGGGCGCCCGCACGTATACCGACGCGGCGCACCGGGTGTTCACCAGTCCCCGGCGGGTGCGCTTCAAGGAGCAGGAGTACGCGGTGCCGAGGGCGGCGCTGGCCGACGTGCTGGGTGAGGTACGGGACCTGCTGCGGCGGCGGGACTGGCGGATCAGCTTCCCGGTCGAGGTGCGGGTCACACCGGGCGATGACGTATGGCTGTCCACGGCCTACGGCCGGGATTCTGCCTACATCGCCATCCACGTCCTGCGCTCGGCCCGGCACCAGGAGTATTTCGCCGACGTGGAGTCCGTCATGACCGCGGCCGGGGGCCGGCCGCACTGGGGGAAGATGCACACCAGGACGGCGGACTACCTGGCCCAGGCTTATCCGCACTTCAGCGACTTTGTCACCGTGCGCGATGCAGTGGACCCAGACCGCAGGTTTGGTAATCCCTACCTTGCCCAGGTCATCGGCTCTTGACGGCGCGTTCATGACGGCGACACCAACGGGGGGCTAGTCTCGCTGCATGAGCAGGGAAGGTGGCCAGGTACCCGGGGGCAGGCCGCCGCGGCGGCATGATGCCATCGAACGACAGCGCAACGGCGCCGCGAGCAAGCCCTGCGGGGAGCCGGGCCCGGCGGCACGCCCGGCCGCGCCGCCCCGCGGCGCGGCGCGGCCCACGCCGCCGTCCATGGGCGGGGGGGCCCCGGCACAGGGACGGGCGCTGGGTCGGCAGGGCCAGAAGACGGTCCGCAAGCTGCTGGAAGCGGGCCTGATCGAGTTCGATGAGCGCGGCTTCCAGGCCGCCCGGGTGGATGATGTCGTCCGCCGGGCGAATATCTCGCACGGCACCTTTTACCTGTACTTCTCCAACAAGGACGACCTGTTCAAGACGCTGCTGCGGGATGCCCTGGACGGCATGAAGGTCATCACCGACGAATTCCCGGTGGTCACCAGGAACGAGTCGGGGAGAGCCGCGCTGCGCGCCTGGGTGCGCCGGTTCTGCGACGTTTACGCGGAGCACGCGACGGTCCTGCGCATCCTGACCCAGGCCGAGGTGGTCGGCGAGGAGGTCTACGGCGACGGGCTGCGGCAGCTGTTCCGGCTGGCGGAGGCCATGACCCAGGGCATGACGGTGGGCGCCGGCCCGGCCACGGCCGACGGTGACGGCAGCGGCCCGCTCAGCGAGCACGCCGAGCTCACGGCGGTCGCCTGCCTGATGATGCTGGAGCGGGTCAATTACCTGCTCTGCGTGGAGGTTCAGCTGCCCAGGGACGAGATGGTGGACCGGCTGAGCGCCATCATGTACGCCGCCTTCCATCTGTCCTGACGGCCGGCCCTGGCCCATGGGGCACAATCGAATGTGTGCGATTCCTTTCCCCGCCAGCTCACGACCTGGCCTACAGCGACGTCTTCCTGACGCCCAGCCGATCGACCGTTGACTCCCGGCTGGATGTGAGCCTGGCTACTCGGGACGGCAGCGGGACCACGATCCCGGTCATCGTGGCCAACATGACCGCGGTGGCCGGCCGCCGGATGGCGGAGACGGTCGCGCGCCGGGGCGGGATGGTGATCCTGCCGCAGGACATCCCGGCCGACGTGGTGGCCGAGGTCATCTCCTGGGTCAAGGCCCGCGACCTGGTGCACGACACTCCCCTGACGCTCGGCCCGGCCGCGACCACGGGCCACGCGCTGAGCCTGCTGCCCAAGCGGGCCCACGGCGCCGTCATCGTGGTGCGCGACGGACGGCCGGTAGGCGTGGTGACCGAGGCCGACTGCCAGGGCGTCGACCGCTTCACCCAGCTCAGCCAGGTGATGTCCGCCGAGCCGCTGACGCTGCTGGCCGGGACGGACCCGGAGCGGGCGTTCGACCTACTGCATAACGGGCGGCACCGGCTCGCGCCGGTCGTGGACGAGTCCGGGCGCTGCGTGGGGATCCTGACCCGCACCGGAGCGCTGCGGGCCACGCTGTACCAGCCGGCGGTGGACGCCGGCGGCAGGCTCCGGATCGGAGCCGCGCTCGGGATCAACGGCGACGTGGCCGGCAAAGCCAAGCTGCTGCTCGACGCCGGCGCCGACCTGCTGGTGGTCGACACCGCGCACGGACACCAGGAGAAGATGATGCACGCGCTGCGCTCGGTGCGCGAGCTGACACCGACGGTGCCGGTGGCGGCCGGCAACGTCGTGACCGCGGCCGGGGTAGCCGACCTGGTCGAGGCCGGCGCCGACATCGTGAAGGTCGGCGTCGGGCCCGGCGCCATGTGCACGACCCGGATGATGACCGGGGTCGGCCGGCCGCAGTTCACCGCCGTGCTGGAGTGCGCGGCGCAGGCCCGGCAGCTGGGCGCGCACGTCTGGGCCGACGGCGGCATCCGGCACCCGCGCGACGTCGCGCTCGCGCTGGCGGCCGGCGCGGCGAACGTCATGATCGGCTCGTGGTTCGCCGGCACGTACGAGTCCCCCGGCGATGTCTTCCGGGACGCCGACGGCCGGCTGTACAAGGAAAGTTTCGGGATGGCCTCGGCCAGGGCCGTGCGGCTGCGGTCGGCGGCGGACTCGGCGTTCGAGCGGGCTCGCAAGGAGCTCTTCGAGGAAGGGATCTCTACCTCGCGGATGTACCTGGACCCCCAGCGCCCCGGCGTGGAGGACCTGATCGACGCGATGACCGCGGGCTTGCGAAGCGCGTGCACCTACGCCGGGGCGG
Source organism: Streptosporangiaceae bacterium (assembly GCA_035532295.1). Taxonomy (GTDB): domain Bacteria; phylum Actinomycetota; class Actinomycetes; order Streptosporangiales; family Streptosporangiaceae; genus DASUBV01. The sequence continues at coordinate 12,391 of DATKRH010000065.1, read as the reverse complement.
ACACCCTGGACGGGCTGCACGAGCGCGCGGTCGTCGGGATCCAGGGGGCGGCCGGCTACACCGAGGGAATGCCCCTGCCGTCAGGCTGGTAGCAAGCACTGCCGTCAGGCTGGTAGCAAGCACTGCCGTCCGTCAGGCTAGTGGCAGGCGCTGGCGCGTCCGGGCGTAACCAGGTGGTCCGGTGTCCTACGGTGGCTGCATGGCAGTGCCTGGTGAGATGGCTAGTTCCGGTGCCCAGGCGGGAGCCACCAGAGTGCTGGTGGTCGAGGACGATCCTGGCATCGCGACGCAATTGGTGCGCGCACTGGTCCGGGGCGGGTATCAGGTCGATCACGTGGTCAGCGGCGCCGAGGCGCTGCGCCGCGGGGACAGCGACGTTGTCCTGCTTGACCTGGGACTTCCCGATACCGACGGGGTGCACGTCTGCCGGCAGCTGCGGCAGCGGTCGGGCGCGGCCATCATCGTGGTCACCGCCTACGGGGAGGAGACCGACCGGGTCACCGCCCTGGACGCGGGCGCCGACGACTACCTGGTGAAGCCGTTCGGGCTGAGCGAGCTGCTGGCGAGGATCCGGGCGGTGCTGCGCCGGGTCCGGCCCGACAGCGACGTGATCCGGCATGGGCCGCTGGCAGTCGACCTGCGGACGCGCAAGGTCGCCGTTTCCGGCCAGGAAGTCTCGCTGACGCCGAAGGAATTCGACATCCTGGAGTGCCTGGTGGCCGATCCGGGCCGGGCCCAGAGCCGTCAGGAGATCCTGGAGTCGGCGTGGGACTCCAACTGGTACGGGCCGACTAAGGTGCTGGACGTCCATATCGCGGCGCTGCGAAGGAAGCTTGGCGTCCCCGGGCTCATTGAGACCGTCTACGGCCGTGGATTCCGGCTCGGCGACCCCTGATGGCCAGGCGGATCGTCCTGACGGTCCTGGCGCTGATCACGGCGCTGCTCGCCATCGTAGCCGTACCGCTGGGCATGCTGACCGCCGCGCAGGACCGCAAGGACTTTCAACGAGAGACCGCCACCGCAGCCGCCATGCTGGCCAATGTGGCGGAGGAGCGGATCGACGACCACGCGAAGGGCGCGGCCCTGCTCAGGTCGGTCCGCGAGGTGATCGCGGCCGGCGACCGGGTCACGGTCTACAACGCGGCCGGCCGCATCGTAGTCGGCTCCCCCGGCGGGCCGGTCGCCGCCGGTCAGGTCACCACCGGAGCGCCTGACTCGTCGCCGCGCACCTATCCGTCCGTGGACCGGCTCCTCGTAACGGCCCCGGTCGTCCCGGACTCGGGCTACGGCGCGATCGGCACGGTGGCCCTGTCCCGTTCCACCGAGCCGCTTGATCACCGGATCGTCGTGCTGTGGACGCTCATCGGCGCGGTATCCGCGGCCGGCCTGCTGGCGGCCGCGGTGGTCGCCATCGGGCTCGCCCGCTGGGTCGGCCGGCCCCTGACCACCCTGGCGGCCGCCGCCCGCCAGCTGGGCAGCGGCGCGCTGGACACCAGGGCGAGCGTCAACTCGGGACCTCCCGAGGTTCGCCGGCTGTCCACGACGTTCAACACGATGGCCGCCCGCCTCCAGTCGCTCATGGACGGGCACCAGTCGATGATGGCCGATGTATCGCATCAGGTCCGCACCCCGCTGGCGGCGCTGCGGCTGCGCCTGGACCTGCTAGCGCAGGACGCGGATGAGGCTACCGCCGCGGAACTGGCGGGCGCGCAGGAGGAGATCGCCCGGCTGACCAGGCTGGTCAGCGGGCTGCTGGCCGTGGCGAGGGCCGAGAACGTGACCGCCGCGCCGATGCGCGTCGCGGCCGATGCCGTGGTCCGGGACCGGGCCGCGGCGTGGCGGCCGGCCGCCGAGGAACGGGGCGTCACGCTGAGCGCGGCCAGCCCGGCGCCGGTCACCGTGCACCTGTGCGAGGGCCACCTGGAACAGATCCTGGACAACCTGCTGGCCAACGCCCTGGACGCGCTGCCCGACGGCGGCTCCGTCCGGGTCGAGGCGGTGGCGGCCAGCGGGCTGGCCAGGATCACCGTCTCCGACAACGGCGGCGGGATGAGCGGCCAGCAGCAGCACTCCGCGTTCCGCAGGTTCGCCACCAGCACGCCCGGCGGTACCGGGCTCGGGCTGGCCATCGTGGACCGGCTAGTGGTCGCTAACGGCGGCTCGGCGGCGCTATCGGACACCCCGGGCGGCGGCCTGACGGTCACTATCGAACTGCCAAGAGCGGCCTCTCATCGGAACTTTCGCAGGCCAGGGGCATTGACATCCGGGAATCCCGGTGACCTTAACCGCTTCTGAACGAGTCCTGAACCGGTCCCGCGCATCGGGCCGGGCAAGCTAGCCAACTGACGGGTCGCGCCCTGCCGGGCGCGACCCGCGCCAGGATCACAGTGCTACCCGAAATGCAGTGCTACCGAAATGCAGTGGTACCCGAAAATGCAGTGCTAGCCCAAAGATAGCGTTACCCCGAAAGACAGCGCTACCGAGATCAGGAGGCCAGACGCGGGAATGCCAGCGCCAGGAAGCCCCACACCAGGAGACCAATGGCCCGGAAGTTACGGACCACGAAGCACCAGGCCAGGACATCCAGGGCAGGGAAACTCGCCAGCGTACCGGGCCGCGGCGCACCGCCACCGGCTGCTTCAGCGCACCCGGGCGCTATCACTGAGCATCGCGGGCGGCGCCGCGCTCGCCTCGCTCGGCCTGGGCACGGCCTTCGCGCACGCCATTCCTGGCCACGCCAAGCCCGTCGGCACCCAGAACGCCCCGGCGACCGGCACCGGCGCCCCGGCGGCGCCCGCGGCACAGTCCGGCTCGGCTCAGCCGTCTAGCCCGGGTCAGTCCGCCGCCCCGGCCCGCAAGCACCAGACCATCGCGCCCCCGCCGCAGCCGCCTGCCAACACTCCCGCGCCGCCTCAGGTCTCGTCGGGCGGTTCCTGACTTATGGTCCGCTGCAAGGTGCAGCCGGGTTCCAGCGCTGACGCGGTGTCCAGCGCCGTATCGATGACGGGTGCCATCTCGATGACGGGTGCCGTCTCGATGACGGGTTCGGTCCGATGACGGGCGCGGCGCTGAGCGCGGCGAGCGGCGTGAGCCCGCTGTGGTACGCGACCAGGGCGACCGGGGTGGTCGCCCTCCTGCTGCTCACCGCGACCGTCATTCTCGGCATCGCCGGGACCGCCAGGTTCACCGCGCCGGGCCTGCCCCGGGTCGTCACTGCCGGACTGCATCGCAATATCTCGCTGCTGGTCCTCGGCCTGCTCACGGTGCACGTGCTGACCACCGTGCTGGATACCTTCACGCACATCGGGCTGGTCTCGGTCATCATTCCCTTCACCTCGGACTACCGCGGCTTCTGGCTGGGCCTGGGAACTGTCGCGTTCGACCTGCTGCTCGCCGTCGCGGTGACGAGCCTGCTGCGCGACCGGCTGTCCTACCGGACCTGGCACGCCGTGCACCTAGGCTCGTATGCGTGCTGGCCCATCGCGCTCTGGCATGGCCTGGGGACCGGAACCGACAGCAAGCTGTCCTGGCTGCTGCTCCTCGACGTGCTGTGCGTCGCCGCCGTGGTGGCGGCGGCGGCGTGGCGGCTATCGCTGGCCCAGCCGGGAGCTGGCCGGACGGCGGCCATCGCGACCACGGTGCTCGTGCCGCTCGGAACGGCCGCATTCGCCTTCCTCGGCCCGCTCCAGCCCGGCTGGGCCCAGCGAGCCGGGACACCCGTCGCGCTGCTGGGCTCGGCCGCGACCGGCAACTCGGCCGCCACGGCGACGCCGGCGTCGGCGTCAGGGTCGGGGTTGGGGTCGTCCCCGAGCACGGCCGCGTTTACCGGCCGGGTCCGGCGATCGACCGGACCGGGCGGCGGCGAGGTGACCATCACCGTGGACTCCCGCACCAGCGGCACCCCCCAGCGCGCCCTGACGATCGTGCTGCGGGGGACGCCGGATGGGGCGGGGATCGCGATGTCCAGTGGCACGGTCCGGCTCAGCTCGGTGGGGCAGGGAGCCGTCGAGCAGGGGCCGGTGACCGCGCTGGACGGTCCTCGCCTGGCCGCGATCCTGCGCGGGAGCGGCGGGTCCGAGCAGCAGGCGGACGTGACGCTGGTCATCAGCGGGGCCAGGGCGTCTGGCCAGCTGACCCTGCGGACGGCAGGCGGGGAATGAGCCAGCTCAGGGATTACGCCGAGGAGGCGGCCGGGCCCGGCCAGCGGACGGCCAGCCGGCGGCTGACGGTCGGGTGGCAGCATGCGGGCCGGCCGGCCGACCTGCGTGAGCACTACGAGAGGTACGGGCCGCTGCCCGGCGCCGGGCGGCGCGGCCGGCGCGGCCTGGTGGACGTTGTCGCGGCGGCCGGGCTGACCGGCCGGGGCGGCGCGGGCTTCCCGACCGGGACCAAGATGCGGGCCGTGGCCTCGGGCCGGGGTCCGGCGGTCGTGGTAGCCAACGGCATGGAGAGCGAGCCAGCCAGCGAGAAAGATCAGGCTCTGCTGGCCAGGGCCCCGCACCTGGTCCTGGACGGCGCCGTGCTGGCCGCCCAGGCGGTCGGCGCCGACACCGTCCATCTCTGCCTCGAACGGACCCGGGACTGGCAGGTCGATGAGGTGCTCCGCGCCATCGAGGAACGCGACCAGGCCCGGCTGGACCCGATCCGGCTGCTGGTGCACGAACTGCCGCGGCACTATGTCTCCAGCGAGGAGACCGCCCTGATCCGCTGGCTGAACGGCGGGGAAGCCAAGCCCATGGCCACTCCGCCGCGACCGTTCGAGCGCGGCGTGCAGCGCCGGCCGACGCTGGTCGACAACGTCGAGACGCTGGCCAACGTCGCTCTCATCGCACGCTTCGGGCCGGACTGGTTCCGCGCCGCCGGCCATCCGGACTGCCCTGGCACCATGCTCGTGACCGTTACCGGCGCGGTGGCGGACCCCGGTGTCTACGAGATCGAGACCGGCAGCCGGGTCGGCGACGTGCTGGCCATGAGCGGCGACCGCGATTCCGGCAGCGTGCTCATCGGCGGCTATTTCGGCACCTGGCACGCTACGGCGGACCTCGAGCGGCTGCCGATGACCACCGCGGGCCTGCGGCCGGCCGGGGCGTCTCCGGGCGCCGGGGTGATATACGCCCTGCCCGCGGGCAGCTGCGGGATCACCGAGGCGGCGCGGATCCTCGGCTACCTGGCCCGCCAGGGCGCGGAGCAGTGCGGCCCGTGCATGTTCGGACTCCCCGCCATCGCCGAGGACTTCGCTCAGCTCGCGAAGGGCAGGCCAGAAGGCGACCCGCTCCAGCGGCTAGCCCGCCGGATGCCCGTCATCACCGGCCGCGGCGCCTGCCGCCATCCGGACGGCGCAGTGCGGATGGCGGCCTCCGCGCTGACCGCGTTCGCCGGCGACGCTCGCGAGCATGCAGCCGGGCGGCCCTGCCTGGGCGCCCATCGCCGCCGGCATCACTCGGGCGGCCCGCCGATCCCGCGGCCCTGGGCGGAGGATGAATGGCGATGACGCAGAAACTGCGCCTGGACCCGACCGCCTGCACCGGGCACGGGCTCTGCGCGGACCTGCTGGCCGAGCGCATCGAGCTGGACGAGTGGGGCTTCCCGATTATCCTCGGCGATGTGCCGCCGGGCCTGGCCGCCCACGCACGGCGCGCGGTCCGGACCTGCCCGGCCCTGGCCCTTGAGCTCCTGCCCCCCGAGGATGACTCCCGACATGACCCGCGCGAGGAAAGGGCGAGACATCGTGGCCACGACAGTTAGGCGGCGGCACCGGCGCCAGCCCGAGGTCCTTGACGGCGCCGAGGGCAACGAGCAGCTGACCGCGCTGACCGGTGCCGTGCTGCTGATCGGCTTCGCGGTGGAGGGCCTGACGGTCGTCGCGGTGCACCAGCTGCTGACCCTGCATTTCTTCTTCGGCATGCTGCTGGTCGGGCCGGTGGCGCTCAAGATCTGCTCGACCGTTTACCGGTTCGCGCGGTATTACGGCGGCGCGGAGCCCTACGTCCGCAAGGGGCCGCCGGCGCCGCTGCTCCGCTTGCTCGGCCCGTTCGTGATCATCACCTCGGTGGCGGTACTGGGCTCGGGCGTGGCGCTAGCGGTGGTCGGCCCGGACCAGATGGGACTCTGGCTGCTGCTGCACAAGGCGTCGTTCGTGCTCTGGTTCGGTGTCATGACCATTCACGTACTGGCCTACGCTTGGCGGCTGCCGCGCATCCTGCTCGGCGAGCCGGGTAGCAGAGCCCGGATCGCGGCACCGGGCGGACGATTTCGATGGCTCCTGGTGGGCACATCGTTGGCGACCGGCCTGCTGATCGCCTTGTTGACCATTCACCTGGCGACGCCCTGGGTAGCCAGGCTGTCCGGCCACTGACACGGAGTACGCCGCGCCTTTCGGGTGACGGCGACGGCAGAGGAGTTTCATGCGCAGCTCGGTCACCTCGGGATCTGATCCCGGGACAGGCATGCACGCTCACGAGCGGCCGTATCCCGGCGGGGGGCACCGCGGGGGGGCGCACCGGCCGCCGAGAGGGGGCAGGCCGCCCGGCAGGCGGCTGCGGGACCGGCGGTGGGTCCGGATCTTGCTGATCATGCTCGTGGTCTTCTTCGGCTGGTTCTCGTGGTCGATGGGTCGTGCGCTGACCACCCCGGGCGGCGGCACCGTCGCCCAGCGGGTCGCGGAATGGGCCCGTGACCACTATCTGGGGCCCTTGGTCACCCTCGGGGAATGGTTCACCTATTCGGCGCCGAAGGTGGGTGGCAAGCCAGCATTCTCGCTGACCGGCCCCAGCGCGGGCGCTCCGGTGCCGCCGAAGCACGTCAAGCACAGGGTGCGGCCCGGGTTCGCCGTGCCCAAGCGGCTGTCCTCACCCGCCGGGACGCCGCTGCCGGGCGAGGGCGAGTGGCGTGCCCTCTACCGGGTCAATCACGTGACGGCCATCTACGGCACGTTCCTGCGTCCCGACAACGTGCACACGTCCTACGCGGCCGCCATCATTTCCATGAACCCGCACCTGCTCCGCTTCCAGCTGCGGCCGGGTACCGAGGATCCCGGTCCGGGAAACTGGGGCGCTTCGGCGGACATCCCGCCCGGCGCCCGGACCGGCCTGGCGGCCACGTTCAACAGCGGATTCAAGATCGCCCAGTCCGGCGGTGGCTTCTATCTCAACGGGGCCTACCGCGGGGTGCTGACCAAGGGCGAGGCCACGATGGTCTATTACCGAAGCGGGGGCTTGGCCATGGGCGTCTGGGGGGATGGCCCGCACATGCACATGACGCACAACGTCGTTGGCGTCCGCCAGAACCTGCACCCCATCGTCCTGAACGGGCAGATCCCGGCGTCGGTGGACTCGAACGTCCAGACCAACTGGGGCGCTACGCTAGGCGGCGGCTACTACGTCTGGCGCTCGGGCGCCGGGGTCACCCGCGACGGCCGCATCATCTACGCCTACGGCCCGGCCCTGAATGTCCGCACGCTCGCCGAACTGCTCAAGCGGGCTGGCTGCGTCGAGGCAATGGAACTGGACATCAACCCGGACTGGACGAACTTCATGTACTACAAGCCCGGCAACGATCCCGCTAACCCGACGCCCGTGGCCATGCTGCCCAATCAGCTAGAGCCGGCCGCGCGCTACTACTCCCTGGCCAACCGTGACTTCACCGCGGTCTTCGCCCGGTGACAACTCGACCCTCGGAGCGCCGTACGGCACCGGCCACGGCCACGACGACGGTGCCGACGACGGTGCCGCAAGGCGCGCAGATCGCCGAGCCGGCGCTGCTGCGCGGGCCCGGCGCTGCCCGTGGCCGGCCCGGTGCCGCCCTCCGCTGGCTGACCGCCGCCATCCAGACGTCGCGGCCGCGGCAGTGGCCGAAGAACCTGCTGGTCCTCGCCGCGCCGCTGGCCGGGGCCTCACTGGGACGCGGCGGCGTCTATGCCATCGTCGCCATCGTCGCCTTCACCGCCGCGTCGTCCGCCGTGTACTTCGTCAACGACGTCGTGGACGCGGATCGCGACCGGCGTCATCCCGTCAAGCGCAAGCGGCCGGTCGCCGCCGGGACGCTCTCGGCCCCGCAGGCCCTGGCCCTGGCCGTCGCCGCCGCCGGCGTCGCCCTGGCGTCCGGCTTCCTGATCAGCGCACCGTGGCTCAGCGTCACGATCGCCGCCTACCTCGCGGTGTCGTTCCTGTATTCGCTGGCGCTCAAGCACGTGCCCGTGCTGGAACTGGCGTGCGTGGCGTCCGGCTTCGTGCTGCGCGCGCTCGGCGGCGCGGACGCCACCCACGTCCCGCCGTCCGGCTGGTTCCTGACGGTGATCAGCCTGGGCGCGCTCATGGTGGCGGTCGCCAAGCGCCGCGGCGAGCTGTCGTCCCTCGGGCCGGAGGCGGCCCGGCACCGGCCCGTCATGCGCTGGTATAGCTACGGGGTGCTGTGCACCGTCGGGCGGGCCATCGCGGCGGGCATCATCGTCTCCTACGCGCTGTGGGCGGTCAGCAGCTTCGGCGGCATGCGGGAGGTGTGGCATCTGGTCAGCGTGGTGCCGCTGGCCGTCGCGCTGGCCAGGTTCGACTGGCTCAGCGTGCACGGGGCGGGCCGGGCCGTCGAGGACCTGATCGTGACCGACCGTGTCATGGCCGGCGCCGAGGTGGCCTGGCTCGTGACGTTTGCCCTGGGTCTCTAGAAACACGGACCCAACCAGCGCCGCGATGGCAGCCTGGCCGGTGCTCAGAAGTGACTGCGAGGGAGCTGCTGTGATGTTCGAGGCCCTGGGACGGCCAGCCCGGATCCTGCTGCTAGGCGGAACCAGCGAGATCGGGATCGCGATCCTGGCCGCGCTGAACGCTCCCGGTGACACCGAGGTGCTGCTGGCCGGCCGGGACGAGCAGCGACTGGAGGCCGCCGGCAAGGAACTGCCGCTGCGCGTCAGCACGCTGGCGTTCGACGCCACCGCGCTGGACACCCATCAGGCCGTCATCGACGCGGCCTTCGAGGGCGGGGACGTGGACCTGGTCATCTCGGCGGCCGGCGTCCTGGTGCCGCAGGAAGTCCTGAACCGCGATCCGCTGCAGGCGGGGCGGCTGGTCGAGACGAACTTCACCGGGCACGTCACCACCCTGCTGGCCGCGTCCGAGCGGATGCGCGCGCAGGGCCACGGCGTCATCGTGATCCTCTCGTCGATCGCCGCGATCCGGCCTCGCAAGGCGAACCCGGTGTACGGGGCGGCCAAGGCCGGGCTGGACGCCTTCGGCCGCGGCCTGTCCGACGCCCTGGCCGGCAGCGGCGTCCGGGTGCTGCTGGTCCGGCCGGGTTTCGTGATCGGCAAGATGACCCGCGGCATGCCGGCGGCGCCGTTGTCCACCACGCCCGCCGCCGTGGGCGCGGCGGTCGCCGCGGCGCTGGCGGGCGACGGGGACATCGTCTGGGTGCCGCGGGCGCTGAGCGTCCTGGCCATGGGCCTGCGACTGGTCCCCCGGCCGCTCTGGCGGCGCGTCCGGCGGTGAGCTGACTGCGTCACGGCTACGCCAGGCGGAGTGCCCGGCAGGCCGCGGCGAAGCCGGCGGCCGACCCGTACTGCAGCGTCGCGCTGGCGTGCCCGTTATTGGCCGTGGAGTTGGTCGACCTGATCCGCCCGCGCGGGGTGAAGACCTGCGTGAACGCGTCGTCGGTGTTGGCCACGGCCAGCACGGGCCCGTGCCAGCTGCCGGCGAAGATGATCTCGAAGGGCAGCGGCCGGGGCGAGCCGCCGGAGAGGTCCAGGGAGGTACGGGCGCCGTCGGTGCGCAGCCAGGCGTGGATCTGGCCGGTGAGCTGGAAAGTGTAGGTGACCCCGCTCTCCGTGCAGAGCCTGGCGGTGCCATGCAGTGTGTCGCAGCCGCTGAGCTGGCCGCAGCCGACGCTCCTGTGGCCCGAGTTCTCGAGCAGGCCGCCCTGGAGGTGGGTGAACAGCACGTAATGGCCGCCGTTGCTGCCCTGCACCGGGCCGAAGCCATTCCACTGGCCCAGCGGCGTGAACCGGTCACCGATGCGCAGGATCCAGGGCGTAGCGGCGACATTGACCATGAGGAAGACCACGACCACCAGCAGGATCAGCTTGAGCAGCTGGTGGCGGCGTAGCCGGCGCGGCTGAGTCGACCCGCGAAACGAAGAAAAGCTCGAGCTCATGGATCGCTCCCGCCGTAATGAACTACCCGCAATGTAGCGAATGTGCCCGCGGCGATCCAGGCGGACGGCGGCCTTGCTCAGCATCGGCTGGACCGAGGGCGTCCGGGCCGGGGACTAGCGCCGGGCCTGCCGGGCTCGCCGGGCGACCGGGGGGACGTGCTACGGCGTTACCAGCGGTCGTGAACCTGAGCCCTGATGCGCCGGTCGTAGATGTCCTTGATGCTGGCTAGCTGCTCGGCGGACAACGGCGGCAGGTCGGCGGCGGCGGCGTTCTGCCTCGCCTGCTCCGGGCTGCGGGCGCCCGGGATCACCGTGGTGACGCCCGGCTGCTGGATGACCCAGCGGAGGGCGGCCTGGGCCGGGGTGGTCCCGGCGGGCACCAGCGCGGCGAACTCCCGCGCCGCGTCCACGCCGGTGTCGAAATCGACCCCCGAGAAGGTCTCCCCGGCGTCAAACGCCTCGCCGTGGCGGTTATAGGTCCGATGGTCGCTGGCGGCGAAGGCGGTGTCGTGGGTGTACCGGCCCGACAGCAGCCCGGAGGCGAGCGGGACGCGGGCGATGATCCCGACCCCGGCGGCCCGCGCGGCGGCCAGCGCCCCGTCTAGCGGCTTGCGCCGGAACGCGTTGAGGATGATCTGCACGCTGGCGGTGCCCGGCCGGGCGATGGCGGTCAGGGCCTCGGAACAGGTCTCGACGCTCACCCCGTATGCGACGATGCGCTGCTCGGCAACCAGGGTGTCGAGGGCGTCGTAGACCGCGTCGCGTGAGTAGACCGGCGTCGGCGGGCAGTGCAACTGGACCAGGTCGAGCGTGTCCACGCCCAGGTTGGCCCGGGACCGGTCCGTCCAGGCCCGGAAGTTGTCCAGGGTGTAGAGGGCGGGGTCCAGGGCTACCCTGCGGCCCATCTTGGTGGCCACCATCATCGGGAGCCCCGGATTGCCGGCCAGGAACTGGCCGATCAGCCGCTCGCTGCGGCCATCGCCGTAGACGTCGGCGGTGTCCAGGAACGTGACGCCGCAGGCCGCCGCCGCGTCGAGGACGGCCAGCGCGTCCTTGTCCTCGATGTCGCCCCAGTCGGCCCCGAGCTGCCAGGTCCCCAGGCCGATGACGGAGACGGCCCGGCCCGTGCCGCCGAGAATGCGTTCTTCCACGATTGGGATCCTAGTGCCCGGCCGGGGTACGTCGGGGTGGCTAGGCCACCGCGTTGGGGCTGACGCTCGCGGGCACGACCGCCAGCAGCCAGGCCCCGATGCGGTCCAGCAGGGCCGGCTTCGTGCCGGACTCGGCATGGCCGAAGCCGGGGACGATCCACAGCTCCTTGGGCTCATTCGCCGCCGCGTAGAGGTCCTCCGCGTGGTCGATGGGGAAGAAGTCGTCCTTGTCGCCGTGCACGATCAGCACGGGGGTGGGCGAGATGCGCGCCACGGCGTCGGTGGGTGACATGGGCACCGGGTCCCACCGGCCGCCGCTGATCCGGGTGTTCAGGAAGGTGCTGGCGAACATGCGGCCTAGCCGGTTCTCGATCGCGAAATGCACCCGTCGCATCGGCTTGGTCCCCCGGTAGTACCAGCGGCCCGGCCCGCTGACGGCGACGACCGCGTCGACCCCGCCGCGCAGCCCCGCGTGCCGCAGCACGGTCGCGGCCCCCATGGAGAACCCCACGGTCACGATCCGGGTGTAGCCCAGCTCCCGCGCGTAGGCGACGGCTACGTCGACGTCCTTGATCTCCTGGTCACCCAGCGTCGACCGGCCGCCGGAGCGACCATGGCCGCGGAAGTCGAAGCTAATCACCCCGCCGAACTGATTCAGCCGCGTCACGATCTTCCAGACTGCCCCGTGCTGCCAGTTCAAGGTGAACCCGTGCGCGACCACGATCCCCAGGTCGCTGCTACCAGCCAGGTGAACGGCATCGATGGGGACACCGTCCTCGGTCACGATCGTCTTGGCGTTCGCCACGGGCTTGCTCATCTTTCTATTGTGCTCGCCTGGAGTCCGCGACAATCTGATGGATGCCTCGCGCTGGCACCGGCCTCGCGAGCCGCCCGCCGGCTGGAGGCCGCGTTCATGCCGATTCTTGACCAGCTCATCACCGCCATCCGGTCCCGCGCCATCGAGGTCGTGGACCTGACCGCCCGGCTGGAGTCCACGACGCCGGTGATCAGGCTCCCGGCTCCGTTCGGCAACACGGTGCCTTTCTCGCTGCGCGAGGTGAGCCGTTATGACGACCGCGGCCCGGCCTGGTACTGGAATG
>DATKRH010000064.1:0-2132 GCA_035532295.1 Streptosporangiaceae bacterium | reverse complement strand
CCCCTGACCGCCCGACCGAAGGAGCGATGCCCGTTGACCAACCGCATTCGCACCACGCTGGCTAACGACCTGCAGGAGGTCACCACCCGCCACCACATCGCGCGAGACCTCACCACAGGACTCGCCGCCGAGCACCGCCGTACCGGCTCCACTGCGCCAACCCGGCCGCTGCCGCGCTGGCTGCCATCGCTGCGCACGACGACTGCGAGCCCGACCCGCTGTCCTACCTGCGCGATGAGCTCCGCTCCCAGGGCCACGACATCAACCAGCGGGGGAGCCGGTGAGCCGGCCGGGGCAGATGCGGCGGCACGCTCGCCGGATGCGTCGCTACCTGATCAGGTCGGCGAGCTTCGTCCGCTGGGCAGTCGCCCGCCGGCACGCGTCCGGCCTCACCGCCCCCGCCACGCGCTGGCCCGGCCCGACCGGCCCGCTCGACCAGGACCGCCGGTGGGCAGACGCGCAACGGCTCCTCCACGAGGAGGCCTACCCGGCCGCCGACCGGGTCGCCGGGCTCCTCGTCCTGCTCTACGCCCAGAAGCTCAGCGTCATCACAGCCCTGACCACCAGCCATGTCCTGCACCAAGACGGCCGCACCCTGCTTCGCCTCGGCAGCCGTCCCGTCATCCTGCCCGCCCCGCTGGACACCCTCGTCACCGGGCTCGCGGCCGGCCGCAGGCCACCGGGCAGCAGCCTGCTCGACGTTTCTTCCCCCTGGCTCTTCCCGGGACGCAAGCCGGGAAGCCCGCTGACCGAGGACGCGCTCGCCCAGCGCCTCCACGCCCTCGGGATCAGCCCCCGGCAAGGCCGCAGCACCGCCCTGTTCACCCTGGCCGCCGAGGTCCCGGCCGCCATCTTGGCCAAGACACTCGGCATCCACGTCCAGGCCGCGATCCAGTGGCAGAAGATCTCCGGCGGAGACTGGACCGCCTACGCAGCCGACATCAGCCGCCGCGGCCATGCGCAGGAACGGGCCCCGGCAAGAGATCAGCACGCGGACCCGCTGCCCGGTGCCTAGAGGTCACGTTCCAGACGTGCCGCGACCTCCCGATAGCGGCTGACCGGCACCAGATGCACGCCGTCGAAGGCTCCGCTGTCGCGGATGGCCAGGATCTGCTCGCACGCCGCGTCCACCCCGGCGCCGCGGTCACGCTCAACGTCATCGACCAGCTGGCCGGGGATATCGATGTCCGGGATAGCGGACGCCAGGCTGCGGGCCATGCCCGCGCTGGCCAGCACCATCACCCCCGCATAGACCGGAACCCGCAAGCCGGCGCTCTCACGCCACCGCAGCAGGGCATCGATCGAGAAACTGACCTGCACGAATGCGAAGTCAGCGGCGAGCTTCCACGCAGGAACCGGGCGCAGGCCCGACGTGACCCCGACGCCAAACGGCCGGCAGCCGGCGAACGCCGGATCCCCCGCCGCGCCGCGCGCTTCCTCCATCATGGCCCGCACCGTCAGCTCACTGGTCCGCCCGCCCACGGCGGGCTTGTCGCCATAGACGAACAAGAACCGGTCCACCCCATACGCTGCCGCCGTCAGCAAGTCCCGGCGGAACCCGAGCAGGTTACGATCCCGGGAGTTCAGGCAGGCGATGCCACGGGCACCCATCGCCTGCACCTCATGCGCGACCGCCACGCTGGATACCGTCGCCCGCCCGATGTGGTTGTCGGGAATCAGGAACGAGTCCGCGACCAGGCTCAGCACCCCGATCTGGTGACGCACCCGCGTCAGGTCCGGGCGAGTAGGCGGCTCGATCTCACAGACCAGCTCGAAACGACGATCAGCCATGCCATGACCCTACAGACAACGCTCCACCCACGGCATTCAGACACTTCTGAATCCGACTGTGCCGTTAGACGGCGCCCGCACCGGGGCGCCGGACGCGATCCAGTTCGCTGACCGGTTCCACCTGTGGCAGAACCTCGCCAAGGCGGTCGAGCGGTGCGCCGCCGCGCACCGCGCGTGCCTGAGCGAACCGGCACCACGCGATGGTGCACGACCTGCTCGCCGAAGGGCACGGGATGCGGGGGATCGCCCGTCACCCGGGCTGGGGACGGCACACCGTGCAGCGCTACGCGCACGCCGCCACCTGGCAGGAACTGGCCGACGGACGCTGGCAGGCACCGCGG
>DATKRH010000063.1:0-24517 GCA_035532295.1 Streptosporangiaceae bacterium | reverse complement strand
CCGCGTCGGAGCCAGCGTCCTCCAGGAACCGGCAGACGATTTCGCCGTCGCGGTCTTGTGCCCAGCCGCCGACGATCCTGCCGTCCCACCAGAGAGTCGGGCCGACGTTGCCGGCCCGGTCAAACAGCCGGGGGCCATGCTCGCCGAGGAACCACTCCCGCTGCCGCCGGCCCATCGGGGTCGAGTCCAGCGCGGGCAGCAGCGCCGCCCACGGCTCCACCTGCGGCGGCGGCTCCCGGTCGCCGGGCAGGGCGATGCCGGGCGCGCCATGCAGGTCCACCTCCGCCGGCTGCCGCTCGGTGAGGACTCGCCTGACCTGTGTCTTGCTCCAGCCGGCCCACCAGCGCAGGTCCTCGGCGGTCGCCGGGCCGTAGGCCCGCGGAGTCCTCGCCGTGACGTGATCATGCATCTGGTGCGGAAACAGCAGCAGCAACCGCCCGTTCATGCTGTACGGGCGACCCTCCCCAGCCTCAGCCCACCGCCAGGACCGTGACGGCCGCGGCGGCCGTGAGCAGGCCGGCGAGCTG
Organism: Streptosporangiaceae bacterium; assembly: GCA_035532295.1. Classification (GTDB taxonomy): domain Bacteria; phylum Actinomycetota; class Actinomycetes; order Streptosporangiales; family Streptosporangiaceae; genus DASUBV01. The sequence goes on along the minus strand of DATKRH010000063.1, from coordinate 23,990 downwards.
GGTGCGGGTGAGCCGCTCGCCCAGGAAACGGCGGGCCAGCAGCACGGTCCCGGCCGGATACAGCGCCGTGATCACCGCCACCACGACGAGGCTGCCACTGCGGACGGCGAGCAGGAAGGCGAGGTTCGCGGCCGCGTCGAAAATGCCCGCGCCGACGGCCAGCCGCAGCGCGGACGCGGCGGCCCGGCCCGGCGGCCCGCCATCGCGGCGCAGGGCGACGGCGCCCAGCAGCACGGCCGCCGATACCGCGCGGCCGACGACCAGGGGCACCACCCCGCTGTCATGCGGGGTCTGGTTCAGGCAGACGAGCTGGGCGGCGATGGCCCCGCCGGCGGCCACGGCCAGGACCAGGGCGACGGTGCTCGGCCGGCGGCCCCGCTCCCCCGTGCCCGCGCTGACGGCGAACACCGCGACGATGGCCAGCGCGATCCCGGCGGCGCCGAGCGCGCCGAGCCGCTCGCCCTCGACGAGGCCGACCGCGACGGGCAGCACGGCGGAGACGACCGCCGTGACCGGCGACAGCACGCCCATCGGGCCCAGCGCCAGGCTCTGGTACAGGAGCGCGAACACCGCGGCCGAGGCCAGGCCCGAGGCGGCGCCCCAGCCCAGCGCCCCGGCCGACCAGCGGCCGCCCAGCAGCGGCAGCAGCGCCAGGTCGGCCACCAGGCTGACCGGCGCGGTCACGGCGACGACGCGGAGCACCGGCACCGCGCGTGTCGCCAGGCCGCCGGCGAAGTCCGCGACCCCGTACCCGAGCGAGCTGGCGACCGCGAGAATGACAGCGAGCATCCCTCGACCTTATACTGACCGCATGGTTCAACGAAACGACCGGGTGCCCGGGCCGGCTGCTGGCCGGCCGGCGGATCAGACTGCCGGCCGGGCGGCGGAACAGGCGGCTGGCCGTACGAGCGACCGGGTGGCCGAGCCCGCCGTGATGTCAGCGGTGGCGGCGAACGTTCGCGGCCTGCGTCGCGGGCGGGGGCTTTCGGTGGACCAGCTCGCGGCGCGCGCCGGGGTGAGCAAGGGCGCGCTGGTCGCGCTCGAGAATGCCGCCGCCAACCCGAATCTGGCGACCCTGGTCCGGATCGCCGACGCGCTCGGAGTCTCGGTCTCGACGCTGGTCGAGCGAGGCGCCGAACGGCGGGTGCTGATCAGCGACGCGGCGGCGACCGAGCCGCTCTGGCACGGGCCCGGCGGAGGCAGCGCGCGGCTGCTGCTCACCACCCCCACCGCGGCGCCGGTCGAGCTATGGCGGTGGCACCTGGCTGCCGGGGAGGCCTACGAGAGCCACCCGCACCCGGCCGGGGTGGTGGAGACGGTCACCGTCATCCGGGGCGCCGCCGTCATCACGGTCGACGGCACTGGCTACGACGTCGGCGCCGGGATGACCGCCACGTTCGCGGCCGACGCGGATCATTCCTACCGGGGCGGCGCGGGTGACGGCGCCGACCTGCTGATGACCGTTCACCTCCCGGCCCCCGGCCAGCTCCCGGCCCCCGGCCAGCTCCCGGCCCCCGGCTAGCTCACCGGCCCCGGTCAGGACGCTACTGGCCGGTGACCGGAGCGATGCCGCCGAGGGTCATGTCGATGACCTCGCGGACAAAGCGGTCGTTGAGCGGCGCGTGACCGTGCAGCAGCCGGTGGTACATCGGACCGTAGAGCAGGTCAAGGGCGACCTCGACGTTCGTGCTGGCCGGGATCTCGCCGCGCTCCATCGCGCGCTGGAAGATCACCCGGCCCTGTTCACGGCGCGGCTGGACGAAGCGCTCGCGGTAGGCGGCGGCGAACACGGGATCGGTCTGCGCCTCGGTGAGCAGCGCGGCGATCACGCGCCCGTAGGGCGCGCTGGCCGCCAGCCGGGTCCAGGGCCGCAGCAGGGACAGCAGGTCCCCCCGCAGCGTGCCGGTGTCCTTGGCCGGGGCGACGCTGGCCCACGAGTGGTAGATCGCGTCCAGCGCGAGCGTCTCCTTGGTCGGCCACCAGCGATAGATCGTGGCCTTGCTGACCCCGGCCCGCTCGGCGACGGCATCCATGCTGATCGCCCCGAGCCCGCGCTCCATGAGGAGTTCCGCGACCGCCTCAAGGATGGCCTGGTGCGCCGTCTCGCTGCGCGGCCGTCCGCGCCGCGGTGCCGCCGTGGTCATGGCAGCCCGGTCACGGCGCGACCCGCTCCGACCGTGGATCCCGCCGCGACAGGACCTCGAAGAAGCCGGCGATATCGCGCCCCGCGTAGCCCAGCTCCTCCGCCCGTGCCAGCTCGTCGTCGCTGACCGCCGCCGACGGCAGCGGCACGTCGAGCTCGCGGCCGGTGTCCAGCGCGAGGCGGATGTCCTTGTGCATGAGAGCCATATCGAACCACGGCTGCGCGGGCAGGTCGAGAACCAGCGGCGCGCGGGCCTTCAGCATCGGCGAGCCGATCGCGCTGGCGGCCATTGCCTGCACCGCCCGGCTCGGGTCGACCCCGCCCCGCTGGGCCAGCAGGACGCCCTCGCTGAAGGCGAGCATCTGGGTGGCGAGGCTGATGTTGATCGCCAGCTTCACCAGCAGGCCCTGGCCGCTGCCGCCCACATGCGTCACCGTGGCGCCGATCCGCCGCAGCAGCGGCTCGACGGCGGCAAACGTGTCCTGCGGGCCGCCGGCCAGGACCGTGAGGGTGCCATCCCGCGCCGCGGGGACGCTGCCGGAGACCGGCGCGTCCAGCATGCTCGCACCCATGGAATCCACCCACGTCGCGAGCGTGCGGCTGGCCTGCGGGCTGACCGTGCTCATGTCGATGTAGACCTTGCCGGGCGCGAGGCCGGCCAGGATCCCGTCCGGCCCGGAGGTGATCGCCTCGAGGGCGTCGTCGTCAGTGACCATGCTGAAGATCACGTCGGCCGCCGCCGCGACCTCGCGCGGGGTGTCACGCCAGATCATCCCGCGCTCGAGGAGAGCGGCGGCCCTGCCGGGAGTCCGGTTGGTCCCGTAGACCTGATGGCCGTCGAGCAGGCGCCCGGCGACCTGGCTGCCCATGGCTCCGAGGCCGACAAATCCGATCGCTGTCATGTTCGTCCCCTCACTTCTCCGTCTCGATGTCGTGCAGGTCCTCGTCGGTGAGCTCCAGGCCCGCGGCCGCCACGATCGGATCCACCTGGTCTGGCCTGCGGAAGCCGGTGATCGCCGCGTCGACGGCCGGATTGCGCAGCGTCCAGGCGACCGCGACAGCCCCCGGGCTCACGGCGTGGCGGTCGGCGACTTGCGCCAGCCGCGCGGCCAGGGCCAGGTGCCGCGAAAGCTGCGGCTCGCGGAACCGCGGGTCCGCCTGGCGCCAGTCGTCGGCCGGCATGTTCTCGACCCGCTCGCGGGTCATCGCCCCGGTCAGCAGGCCGGAGCCCATGGGCGAGTAGACGATGACGCCGATGTCGCTGCGCTCCGCAAACGGGAGGATCTCCGTCTCGACGCCGCGCTCGACCAGTGAGTAGGGCGGCTGGAGCGACTCGACCGGAGCGATCGACTGGATGCGGCGCAACTGGCCCACGTCGAAATTGGAGACGCCGATGTGGCGAACCAGGCCCTGCTCCTTCAGCTCGGCCAGCGCCGACCAGCCCTCCTCGATGTCTGGCTCGGGATCGGGCCAGTGGATCTGGTACAGGTCAATCGCGTCGATGCCCAGCCGCCGCAGGCTGGCCTCGGCCTCGCGCAGGACCGAGTCGCGGCTCAGGCTATGCCGGACGCGGCGGGTGCCGTCGTCGAGCAGCGAGCACTTGGTGAAGACGTACGGGCGCTCGTCCAGGCCCGCCAGCGCCCGGCCGACGACCTCCTCGGAGTGCCCGAAGCCGTACGCCGCGGCCGTGTCGATCCAGTTGATCCCGAGCTCGGCCGCGTGCTGGATCGCGGCGATGGACTCATCGTCGCGCTGCGGTCCCCACCCGAACTCCCAGCCACCACCGCCGATCGCCCAGGCGCCGAAGCCCACCCGGGTGATCTCCATTCCGGTGGCGCCCAGCTGAGCCGTCTTGAGCTGTGTCTTGTACATAGCCGTCCTCCGTCTCGGTGATGCGCCCGCCTCGTCGATGGGCCGCGCATGCGGGTCCGTCGAACGAAACTATACTAGTAGTTTCGTTATGAAGCTAACGGCGCACCCGCGCGAGCGGTCAGCCTGAGCCTCGATTGCCTAACTGAGCTGCTAAGACTCGCGCAATCCACGCTACCTCCACGTCGCGATCCGGGGCAGCTCGCGCCCCCAGCACCCCGTTATATACGATACTATTCGTTTAGTTTCGATGAGAGGAGACGTGATAACCACGACCACCCTGGCGCCAGTGCCGCGCGACGAGCGGTCGTTCCTGCTCCAGCGCGCGCAGCCGGCGATGACCGGCCTGGAGGCCTGCGTGACCGAGGTGCTCACCGCCGTACCGCCCGGCGGCAGCGCGGCCCGCGGGGTCAGCGCGGCCCGCGGGGTCAGCGCGGCAGCAGGAGCAGCTTCCCGGTGGTCCGCCGGGCGGCGAGGTCCTCGTGTGCCCTGGCCGCGTCCGCGAGCGGGTACCTGCCGCCAATGCGGACGTTGAGCTGGCCAGACTCTATCCACCGCAGCAGGTCGCCGGACCGCTGCAGCAGCTCCTCGCGGCTGGCGATGTAATGGACCAGCGTCGGCCGGGTGAGGAACAGCGAGCCGCCGGTGTTGAGCCGCTGGGGATCGAACGGCGGCACCGGCCCGCTGGAGGCCCCGTACAAGACCAGGTACCCGCGCGGGCGCAGCGCCGCCAGGCTGGCATCGAACGTCGCCTGCCCGACCCCGTCGAAGACGGCGGCCGCGCCCGCCCCGCCGGTCAGCTCCGCCGCCGCCGCGCCGAAGTCCTCGTAGCCGGTCACCCGCGCGGCGCCCGCCTCGGCCGCTAGCCGGCCCTTGGCCTCCGTCGAGGTGGTCGCCACGACCACGCCGCCGCGCATGACGACCAGCTGGGTGAGCAGCAGGCCCACTCCGCCCGCGGCCGAGTGCACGACGACCACCTCGCCGGGGGCGACCGGATAGGTGCTGTGACACAGGTAATGCGCGGTCATCCCCTGCAGCATGACGGCGGCGGCGACCTCCAGGTCAACGCCGCCGGGAACGGGAACGGCGCGATCGGCCGGGAGGACGGCCTGCTCGGCGTAGGAACCCGGCAGCCCGCTCCAGGCGACCCGGCTCCCCACGCTGAAGTCGGCGACCCCGGCGCCGACGCCCGCGACCGTCCCGGCGCCCTCGCTGCCCGGCACGTAGGGCAGGTTGCCGCCGTAGGGCGGGCGGCCCTCGCGCTGGTAGATGTCCATGAAGTTGACGCCGGCCGCGGCCACGTCCACGAGGAGCTGGCCGGGCCCCGGACTCGGGGCGGGCCGCTCGGCTGACCGCAGGACCTCCGGACCACCATGCTCTTCGACAACGACAGCTCGCATAGGCCTATCTTGGCCTATCCGCCAGCCGGCCGACCCGCGACCCGGCCGCTGTCGCCCGGCCGCTGTCGCCCGGCCGCTGTCGCGGTCTCGGACTTGACGCACCGCACAGCTGCGGGCACTCTCGTCAGGACCACGACGGTCAACGAGGAAGCCGGTGCGAGTCCGGCGCGGACCCCGAGGGAGGAGCCCCGTGCTCAGCACGGTCGTCGCCGTCATGGCCGCGCCTGACATCGTGACCAGCGTGACCAGGCGGGCGTCGTGACCGCCGAGACGCCGATGCGGTGGCCGCGGCCGCGGCCCCTGATCGGGGACGCGACCAGCAGCGCGGAACGCGCCAGCGACCCCGCGAGCTGGGCGCTCTCGCCGGCCACCCGCGCGGCGCTCGCTGAGGTCATCGCGGCCCGGCGGGACGTTCGCCGGTTCCGCCCCGACCCGGTCAGCGACGAGATCGTCGCCGACGTGCTGGCGGCCGGGCACGCGGCCCCGAGCGTCGGGCACTCCCAGCCGTGGCGTTTCATCGTCGTGCAGGATCACGGCCTGCGGGCCAGCGCGGCGGTGATGGCCGACCGGGCCCGGCTGGCCCAGGCCCGGCAGCTTGACCCCGACAGCGCCCGCCATCTGCGGAGCCTGCAGCTCGACGGGATCCGCGAGGCCCCGGTGGGTGTCGTCGTCTGCTGCGACCGGCGCGCCCGGCCGGCCGGGGTCCTCGGCCGGGCCACCTTCCCCGACACCGACCTGTGGTCGTGTGCCTGCGCCATCGAGAACATCTGGCTGACCGCCCGGGCCTACGGGCTGGGCCTGGGCTGGGTCACTCTTTTTGACCCCGCCGAACTGGCCGCGCTGCTGCACCTGCCCGACGGCGTGCAGACGCTCGGCTGGCTGTGCCTGGGCTGGCCGGACGAGCGGCCGCCGGCGCCGGGCCTGGAACGGCAGGGCTGGTCACGCCGGCTCCCCCTGACCGACGTCATCGCCGCCGACCGCTGGCCGGAAGCGTCGGCGCCGGCGGCGCCCCGGGACCGCTCCCCCGCGTCCCCCGCGTCCCCCGCCGCGAGGGCCGCCGCGCGGGTCGCGGCCCGCGACAGCGAGGACCGACTGCTGGCCGCGCCCGGCTCGCTCGGGCTGCTCGGCGACACGCTGCTGCGGGCCGGATCGGTCCCCGGCTTCCCGGCGGCCGCCACCAGCCCGGCCGCTCCTGGCACCCTGCTCATCGCCGCCGCCGATCACCCCGTCGCCGGACTGGGCGTCAGCGCGTTCCCGCGCAGCACCACCCGGCTCGTCGCCCGTGCGCTGGCCGCCGGGCAGGGTCAGGGGGCCGCCATGGCCCGCGCCGCCGGCCTGCGCGTCCATCTCGTGGACTGCGGGATCGACGGCGACCAGATCGAGGGCTGGCAAGATGCCCGGCCGCCCGGCGCGCGCGGCGACCTGGCCAGCGGCGACGCTCTGGAGCGGGACGCCGTGGCCGCCCTGCTGGCCGCCGGCGAGCAGGCCGGCCACGAGCTAGCCGCCGTCGGCCCCGTGGCCCTCGGCGAGGTAGGCATCGGCAACACGACCGTCGCCTCGGCCCTCGCCGCCGCCCTGCTGGCCGTGGCTCCCGATCGGGTGGCCGGCCGGGGCGCGGGCAGTGACACCGCCATCATCGCCCGCAAGCAGCGCGTCATCGGGCAGGCCCTGGCCCGGATGGGCGGCCGGCTGCCGCCGCCCGGCGAGCTGGCCCGCGGCGACGTCGAGGACCTGCTCGCCGGGATCGGCGGACCCGAGCAGGCGTTTCTCACCGGAGCCTGCCTCGGCGCCGCCGCCGCCGGCGGCCTGGTGGCGCTGGACGGGCTGCTGACCAGCGTCAGCGCACTGGTCGCGGTGCGTCACCGGCCGCAGGTCCAGGATCACCTGGTCGCCGGGCACCTCAGCGCCGAGCCCGCGCACCAGCTGGTGCTGGACGCGCTGGGCCTCGAGCCGCTCCTGGACCTGCGGCTGCGGGCCGGCGAGGGCGTGGGCGCCGTGCTCGCGCTATCCCTGCTCGGCCAGGCGCGGCGGGCCCGCCAGCTGACCGCCGAAACCGAGTAACGGGCGCCTCCGGCGCAGTCCCCGCCTCCGGCGCCGGAGGCGGGGACTGCCTGGCGGCGACCACTGCACCGCTGATCGCCCAGGAACTCGAAGCGGGCCTGACCTGACGGTCCTGGCCAGCGCCGCCCGCTGCCTGCACTTAGCTGGTGAGCGCCGGCACCAGGCCGGCGGAGGCCCGGGCCAGGACGTGCCGGCGGAACTGCTCGGCGGCTGGCAGCAGCCGGCGCTCGGTCGACCACGTCAGGGTGATCTCCCGGGCCGCCCAGACATCGAGGATCTCGCAGTAGCGCAGCGGCCCGGTCGCGGACTCCGGCGATCCCGCCCGGGGCGCCGGGACGATGGCCACCCCCAGGCCCGCCGCCACGAAACCGCGCACGGTCGACAGGTCGTCGCCCTCGAAGACCACATCGGGGCGGAAGCCGGCCTCCTCGCAGAGCTCGTCGCTCAGCTTGCGCAGCGCGGAGTTACCCCGCAGGGCGACGAATGGCTCGCCGGCCGCCTCCGCGAGCGCGATGCGCGGCCGCCCGGCCAGCTCGTGATCGCTTGGCACAGCCACCCGCAGCGGCTCGACGGCCAGGATGCTCGATTCCAGCGCCGGATCGGCCGAGCGCCGCGTGCCGATCTCCAGGTCGGCCTGGCCGCCGTCCAGAGGCGCGGACAGCAGCTCGTCGCGCACCTGGGTCAGCAGGAACCGGACGCCCGGATGCGACGAGCGGAAGCTGCTGACCAGGTCGGGCACGAGCCAGGTGCCCAGCGAGTGCTGGAAGGCCACGGCTACCGCGCCGGTCTCCGGGTCGATCAGCTGGTTCACGGCCGCGATGCCGTCGTCGAGCTGATGCAGCATCGAGTCGACATGTCGCTTAAACGTCGCGCCGGCGTGCGTCATCCGCAGCGTGCGACCGGATCTGCGCAGCAGCGGCGTCCCGACCTCGGCCTCCAGCCGGGCCAGCGCCCGCGAGATGCCAGGCTGGGTGACCGACTCCAGCTCGCCCACCTCGGTCAGCGTGGTGCCGTCGGCGACCTGCTGGAACCACCGCAGCGCGTCCGTATCCATACCCATGACTGATAAGCATAGGTCATATGCAATCTAGTTATTGGACGCATGGATGAAGATCGACGACAGTAGATAACGACACGCACGCCAACGACCCGTTAGGACGGACACATGCAGGACACCACGTACTCGCCCGGCCCGCTGCTGGCGGAACTCCGGGCGGGGCTGCGCGGTATGCGTGCCGCACGTGCCGCACGCAAGACCCTCCGGCGCGACCTGGCAGGCGTCCGGACCCCGGCCGACTTCATCGAGCTGGACGCCATCCTCGAGCGCTACAACGACGACGAGACCGCCGACATCCGGCACGTCCTCAACGAGCGCCGGGCGGCGGCCAGGCAGCTGCCGACCGCATCGGCCTTCTCCGGCTGGTCGGCGGCAGGCGAGTAACCCGCCGCCGACGCTAGGCCGCGCAGTGCCGCTGACGTGGGCATATCCCACGCTCAGTGGCGCTGCGCTGATAGCTTCTCCAGCACGCGGCAGGGCTGCCGCCGGGAACATGGGGGGAAGCATGCGGGTATTCAGCTCGGGCCGCCTAGCACGGTTCACCCGGGCGGCGCTCGTGGTAGCGGCGATGACCGGCAGCGCCGGACTCTTATCCGCGAGCAGCAGCCGCGCCGGCGCATCGAACATCACCAAGCCCACCCCCGCCTCGGCAAGCCCCCGGACGTCACCGGGCCAGCGCGCGGTCGACCCCCTGATCGGGGTCTCCGCCTACCTGGCCTCGCGGCAGGGAGTCGCGCAGGTCGCCCTCTACGACCGGCTCACCGGCCGGACCTACCTGCTGTCGGGCGGCCCGGAGCCGCAGTACACCGCCAGCATCGTCAAGGCCGACATCCTGGCCATGTGGCTGCGGCGCTACCAGTCCCGGCCCCGCCCGATCCCGGCCAGCCTGCCGTACTCCATCCAGTACCTGATGAAGAACATGATCACCGTGAGCGACAACGTGGCGGCGACATCGCTGTTCTACTTCGGCGGCGGCTGCACCGCCCTCACCGCGTTCAATACGCTGATCCCGACCCGCGACACCCGGGTCGGCTGCCAGACGCCGACCTATTACGGCTGGGGCAACACGACGACCACCGCCGCCGACCAGGTGGCCATCGTCCGCGCCCTCGCCTATCCCGGCCGCGTTCTGACGCCCGCCGCGCGGGCCTACGGGCTCGGGCTGATGGAGAGCGTGATACCGGGCCAGCGCTGGGGCGTCAGCTGCGGTCCCTGGGGCACCGCCTGCGACCCGCCGGACTATGCCCGCCCCGTGCCCGGCGTGACGGTGGCGCTCAAGAACGGCTGGAAATTCGTCCCCACCTGCGTCCGGCAGGATGACACCTGCCCGTGGCAGGTCAACAGCATCGGCTGGGTGCAGGGCGACGGCCGCGACTACGCGCTCGCCGTGCTCACCACGGACGACCCGGTCGGCCCCGCCACCTTCGGGTTCGACTACGGGATCACCACGATCCAGGGCGTGTCCCAGCTGGTCTGGGACAACCTGGCGCCCTGACGATTCCCGGCCTGGAGGTAACGCGCTAGTTCTCGGCGGCGGCGCCAGCCCGACGGGACCCGGGCGGCTAGCATGAGCGGGCGAGGCGAGCTATCGCCGCCCAGCGCGCATGACGCGAGATGACTTGGAGGGCCGACGGTGCCTGCTCTGCGTTCCCGGACGTCCACGCACGGCCGTAACATGGCCGGCGCCCGTGCCCTCTGGCGGGCCACGGGCATGACCGACGATGACTTCGGGAAGCCGATCGTCGCGATCGCCAACAGCTTCACCCAGTTCGTGCCCGGCCATGTGCACCTGCGGGACATGGGCGCACTCGTGGCCGACGCGGTGGCCGCGGCGGGTGGCGTCGGCCGCGAGTTCAACACGATCGCGGTCGACGACGGGATCGCGATGGGCCACGGCGGGATGCTGTACAGCCTGCCCAGCCGGGAGCTGATCGCCGACTCGGTCGAGTACATGGTGCAGGCCCACCAGGCCGACGCGCTGGTCTGCATCAGCAACTGCGACAAGATCACCCCGGGCATGCTGATCGCGGCGATGCGGCTGAACATCCCCGCGGTCTTCGTCAGCGGCGGCCCGATGGAGGCCGGCAAGGCGGTCGTGCAGGACGGCGTCGCCCGCGCCGGCCTGGACCTGATCGACGCGATGACCGCCTCGGCCGACCCGGCCGTCAGCGACGACCAGCTGGCCTCGATCGAGCGCTCGGCGTGCCCGACCTGCGGGTCCTGCTCGGGCATGTTCACCGCGAACTCGATGAACTGCCTGACCGAGGCGCTCGGCCTCTCGCTCCCCGGCAACGGCTCGACGCTCGCGACGAGCGCGGTGCGGCGGGACCTGTTCGTGCGCGCCGGGGAGCTGATCGTCGACCTGTGCCGCCGCTGGTACGACAAGGACGACGCGGGCGTCCTGCCGCGCAGCGTCGCCAGCCGGGCCGCGTTCAGCAACGCGATGCGCCTGGACATCGCGATGGGCGGGTCCACCAACACGGTGCTGCACCTGCTCGCGGCCGCCCGCGAGGCCGGGGTCGACTTCGACCTGGCCGCGATTGACGAGCTCAGCCGGGTGACGCCCTGCATCTGCAAGGTCGCGCCCAGCTCGAGCTACCACATGGAGGACGTGCACCGCGCCGGCGGCATCCCGGCGATCCTGGGTGAGCTGGACCGGGCCGGCCTGCTCGACCGCGGCGTGCACGCCGTGCACGCCGCCGGGCTCCCCGAGTGGCTGGCCGAGTGGGACGTGCGCGGCGGCACCCCCAGCAGCCAGGCCGTTGAGCTGTTCTCCGCCGCCCCGGGCGGCGTGCGTACCACCGAGGCGTTCTCCTCGACGGCGACCTGGGACAGCCTCGACACCGACAGCGTCGGCGGCTGCATCCGGGCCGCGTCCGCCCCGTACAGCGCCGACGGCGGTCTCGCGGTGCTGCGCGGCAACCTCGCCCCCGACGGCGCGGTCGTGAAGACCGCCGGCGTGGCGCTGGACCGGCTCACCTTCCGCGGCCCGGCCCGCGTCAGCGAGAGTCAGGAGGAGGCCGTCGACGCGATCCTCGGCAAGCGCATCCAGCCCGGCGACGTCGTGGTGATCCGGTACGAGGGACCCCGCGGCGGCCCGGGCATGCAGGAGATGCTCTACCCGACGAGCTTCCTCAAGGGCCGGGGGCTCGGGCAGTCCTGCGCGCTGATCACCGACGGCCGGTTCTCCGGCGGGACCAGCGGCCTGTCGATCGGGCACGTCTCACCCGAGGCCGCCGCCGGCGGCCTCATCGGCCTCGTCGAGGACGGCGACCTGATCGAGATCGACATCCCGGCCCGGTCGATCACCCTGGCCGTCAACGACGAGGTCCTCGCGCGGCGGCGCGCGGCGGCGGACGCCGCCGGCTGGCAGCCGGCGCAGCGCGACCGCCCCGTCAGCCCGGCGCTGCGCGCCTACGCGGCGATGGCACTGTCCGCCGACCAGGGCGCGGCCCGGCACGTCGACTAGCACGGTCAACTAGCACGGTCAACTAGCACGGTCGACTAGCACCTCGCCTGGCCCGGCCCTGGCGCCCTCGGCCAGCCGAGTCCGCGGGCGGAGCCGGGCCCGGCCAGGCGGCCGGGCCCGCGCGTCAGCTAGTCGACGAAATCGTCGATTGGCTTCACCCCGGCCGTCCCCTTCCGCAGCCGCCGCAGCAGGCCGCCGAAGTACCAGAGGGCGGCCAGGGCCAGCCCGTAGAGCAGGACCTTGTCGGCGCCGTGGAACGGGGCCGGCAAGGCCAGCACTGCCATGATCAGCACGGTGTAGACGAGCACGAACCCGATGACCGGCCAGGCCCACCGGCCGAGCGTGAACGACCCCGGGATGCTGTCGGTCGTGCGCCGCTTGACCGCGTAGGCGACGGTGATCAGGAAGTAGATGATGTACGGGATGATGGCGGTCGCGCCGACCAGCGTGCCGAACGCGCTGGCCTGCAGGTATCCGTAGATCATCACGCCGACATCGACGACGGCGAACACCAGCAGCGCCACGATCGGGGTCTGGCTGCGCGGGTTCACTTTCCGGAGCACCCGCGAGAACGGCATCATGTTGTCCCGCGACATCGAGAAGGCCAGCCGCGCCTGGGCGCCGGCCCCGACGACCAGGATCGAGAACATCGAGAAGACGACGAACGCGACGAACACCTTCACCAGCCAGGACGGCAGCCAGTAGCTCGCGATGGTCAGCAGCGGCAGCGACGAGGACTCGACCTCCTTGAGGCTGGGGATGGCCACCGTGAAGCCGATCAGCGCCACCATGCCCAGGACCGCCGACCCGCCGACGGCCCACAGGACGCCGCGGGGCACGCTGTGTCGCGGGTTAACGGCATCCTCGGACATGTCGGCGGCGAGCTCGAACCCGACCAGGGTGAAGGCGCCGAGCAGGCCGGCCAGCGCGAAGGCGTACCACGTCGGGTTGTGCAGGGTCGAGGTCGTGTTGGTCAGGATGCTGGCCCCGTAGGGGGTCGGCTTGGACTGGACGCCCCACAGGATGAACAGCAGGATGCCGAAGACGACGGTGCCGATGATCTCGGTGAACACCGCGACGTTGTTGACGCGCGCGGCCACCTGGATGCTGATGATGTTGATCACCACGGGTGCCAGCATCAGCAAGATCGCGACCGTGAGCACCAGGTGCGGACTGGGCGTGGTGTCGTTGAACTCGCTGAGCAGCAGCGGAGCCGCCACGCCGAGCATGATCGCGCCGCCGCCCACGGCCATGTAGAGCAGGCCGGCGAAACCGACGAACCACCCGTAGGTGGGGTTCACCAGCCGGGCGCTCCACTGGTAGGCGTAGCCGGCCAGCGGGATCCGCGTCCCCAGTTCGGCCACGATCAGGGCGATCATCAGGTTGCCGACCCCGACGATCGGCCAGGTCCAGATCGACGCCGGCCCCCAGTACGACAGGCCGAAGGCATAGTTCAGGAAGATGCCGGTCGTGATCGAGATGATCGAGAACGCGATGGCGAACATCGAGAAGAACTTGAGCGATCTCCTGAGCTCCGGCTGATAACCGGCCCGCTCGACGATCGCCGTGCCAGAGTCGGCCGGCGACCCGGCTACGCCCGTGCCTGGCGTTACCGTGCCTGGCGTTACCGTGCCGGGCGATGGCCCGTTCGGTTCCGCTGCTGTGCTGGACATTGCTGACCTCCTTCTCGGGGCGGGGCTCTGGGTAACGCGGGCATCACTGCCCAATCCGCTTGCGGACGGCGGCGAACGCCTGGTCGGTGGCGGCCAGCGCCAGGGCCAGGTCATCGCCGGTCATGGCGGCCGAGACGAACCAGTTGTGCCGCGGGTGCAGGTAGGCACCGCCGCGCAGCGCCTGGGCCGCGAACACGTTGCTCAGCGCGTAGTCGCTGTCGCCGACGAAGGTGAGGTACGGCATCGCGGGCGGCCCGGTGTAGCGGACGGCCAGGCCCCAGGAGCTGGCCTGGGCCAGGATGCCCTCGCGCAGCGCGGTGCCCGCCCGGTCCATTGCCGCGATGGCCCGCTCGGCCTTCAGCGCGCCGATCGTGGCGATCGCGGCGGCCATCGGCGCGGCGGAGAACCAGAACGATCCCGTCACGAAGATGCTCTTGGCCCCGTCGCGGAAGGCGTCGTTGCCCAGGACCGCGGCCAGCGGGTGACCGTTGGCGATCGCCTTGCTCCACGCCGACAGGTCGGGGGCCACGCCGACCGGTTCCCAGCTGGATCCCAGGTGCAGCCGGAACCCGCAGCGCACGTCGTCGAGGATCAGCGCGGCGCCGGTGGCGTCGCACAGCCTGCGCAGGCCGCGGGCGAACTCCGGGTCGACGAGCTCCTGGTCGTATCCGGCATCGTGCCGGAACGGGCTGACGAGAATGGCCGCCAGGTCCTCGCCGGCCTGCGCCGCCGCGGCCTGCGCGCTGGCCAGGTCGTTCCAGGTGTAATACCCGAGATTGGCGCGGTCCTGCGGCGTCGTCCCGGCCGGCCGTGGCGTGCACCACGGCGCGGCGCCGTGGTAAGCGCCGCGGGCCACCAGGATCTTGCTGCGCCCGGTCTGCGCCCGGGCGATCGTGCAGCACATGGTGGTGGCGTCGGTCCCGTTCTTGGCCAGCATGGCCCAGTCCGCGTGCTGCACGGTCGCGACCAGCAGCTCGGCGAGGTCCACCATGACCGGGCTGGGCCCGTTCTGGCAGTCGCCCAGCACGGCCTGCGCCGCCACGGCCTCCTCGACGGCCGGATGCTGGTGCCCGAGGACCACCGGTCCGTAGCTGCACATCAGGTCGACGTACTCGTTGCCGTCCACGTCCCAGATCCGCGCCCCGCGACCACCGCGCATGAACTGCGGGTACTCCGCCGGCAGCGGTCCCGCCGCCTGGTGCCCGTACATCCCGCCGGGGATCACGGCGCGGGCCCGCTCCCGCAGCAGCCGGTCCGCGCGGCGCGGGCGCACGTCGGGCCGCTCGGCACCGCCGGCGACGTGCGCCGGGGACGCGGGGGACGCCACGTGCGCCGGGGATACGGGGGACGCGGGGGGGTCAGCCATGTCAGCTGCTCCTTCACTCATCGGGGGGCCGGCCGCTAGCGCCGGGGTGGCAGGGGCCGCGGCGGCGGCCGGAGTGGCCGGAGTGGCCGGAGTGGCCGGAGTGGCGGGGCGGGCTGCGAGGAGGGTCGTCAGCCGGCCGGTCACCGCAGGCTGCACGCGGCCCAGGAAGCCGAGGACCTGCTCGATGTCCTCGATCCCGGCGTCCGAGCCGAGGCCGGTCGCGACCAGCGACCCGCAGGCCACGCCGAGCCAGGCGGCGTCGAGCGGGCCGGCGCCCAGCAGCAGGCCGGTCATCATGCCCGCGTTGAATCCGTCGCCGCATCCGGTGGTGTCGACCACGTCGACGGCGATCGCGGGCAGCCGCACCGGCTCGCCGCCGCCCGGCCAGGCGACCAGGCAGCCGTCGGCGCCCAGCGTGACCGCGACGCCGCCGACGCCGAGCGCGAGCAGGTCCCCGACGGCGGCGGCGAGGTCATCGCGGCCGGTCAGGGCCAGCAGCTGATCGGAGTTGGGCAGGAACCAGTCCGCCGCGCCCAGCAGGCCGCCGATCCGCTCCAGGTCACGCGGGCTGCCGGGATGCAGGACGTCCACCACGATCAGCGCGCCGGCCGACCGGGCCGCCGCGACCACCTCCGCCAGGCCATCGCCGACTATCGCGCCCAGGGCGTCTGGAGCTCCCACGAGCAGGGCCCGGCACCGGCGCACCCGCTCCAGGTCGATGTCGGCGAGCTCCAGCTGGGACGTCGCGCCGGGAACGTGCAGGGCGGGCCGCTCTCCGTTCGGTCGAATGGGCAGAATCGTCGCGGCGGTCTGCACGCCGCTCTTGCGGACCAGCCCGGTGGTATCGACACCGTGCCCCGCCATCGCGGCGACCAGCAGGTCCGCCAGCAGGTCGTCGCCGAGCGCGCCGATGGCGAGCACGCGGGCGCCCAGCTTGGCCAGGTCGACGCCGGTGCCGGCCGCGGTGCCCGCCGCCGTCGCCCGGATCTCCTGCAGCCGGGCGCTGCCCTGGCCGGGCGGGATCGCCTCGACCGGCCGGCCGAGCACGTCCAGAATGTGCGCGCCGAGCACCACCACCTGGCCCGCAGGCCAGCTCCCCGCCGCGCCCGTACTCATCTGACCGGCGCTCATCTGACCGGCGCTCATCTGACCGTGCCGTCGCTGGGCCGCCCGCGCCGCGCCGAGCCGTAACGGCGCCGCCGGGCCTCGGCCGCGACCTCGTCGAGCTGCTCCGCCGACAAGATCGCGGGTTCTCCGTAGGAGCGGGCCAGCCGGTACACGCGGGCCAGCCACTCCAGCAGCAGCGCCCGGTCGTAGGCCTCGGCGAGGCTGCCGCCGTAGGTGATCGCTCCGTGGTTGGCCAGGATGGCGGCCTGCCGCCCGGCCAGGGCCTCGACCGCCGCCTGCGCCAGCCCGGCGGACCCGAAACGGGCGTAGCGCGCGACCCGGACCGGACCGCCGAGACCGGTGATCGCGTAATGGACGGCCGGCAGCTCATCCCGCGCCGACGACAGGGCGATGACCTCGGCCGAGTGCGTGTGCACGACCGCCCGCGCCGAGGTGGCGGCGTAGACCGCCAGGTGCATCGGTGTCTCGGAGGACGGTACCTCGGGGGCCTCCAGTTCCGCGCCGTCGAGCGTGACCACGCAGACATCGGCGGCCCGCATCTCGTGGTAGCCGATTCCCGAGGGGGTGATCGCGACGACGTCGCCGACCCGCATGCTGATATTGCCTGCGCTGCCGACGGCCAGCCCGTCGTCAAGCAAGCGGGCGCTGTAGGAGACGAGCTGCGCGCGAGCGGCGCGCACCTCGTCGGAGTCCGGGTGGCGGTACACTAAATGGATGTTAGACGGACGTCCGACAAAAAAATAGACCCAGGACACTCCGGCAGCGAGGATCACAGCGATGCCGAAAATTGTCGACTGGGATGCCCGGCGCGACGAGATCCTGTCAGCCACCTGGCGGGTGATCGCCCGCGACGGCATCGCCAGGGCCACCATCCGGGCCATCGCCCAGGAGGCGAACTGCTCACGCGGGATACTGGCGCACTACTTTGACGACAAGGCCGACATCCTCGGCTCGGCCCTGATGATGTCCCATCGCCGGGTGGTCGCCCGGATGGACGCCCGGGCGGCCGGGCTGAACGGGCTCGACGCGCTGCGGGTGGTGATGCTGGAGGCACTCCCCCTGGACTCCCAGCGCGACCTCGAGGCGCAGATCGAGATCAGCTTCTGGGGCCGGGCGCTGGGCAACCCGGCACTGCGGGACCTGCAGCACTCGGAGTTCGACCAGCTGCTGGCCCGGCTGCGCCGTCACCTGGGGGAGGCCGCCCGGCTCGGCGAGCTCGGCGCGGACATCAGCATCGACCTGGCCGCCCACCAGCTCGTCGTCCTGATCGACGGGATCAGCGCCGAGAGAGTCTTGTACCCCGACCGGGTCTCCCCCGCCCGGCAGCGCGAGATGCTGGACAAGCTGCTCGCCAGCTTCTCCCGCGGCACCGCGCCAGCTGGCTAGGCCCGGCCCGCTAGCCCGGCCCGCTAGCCAATCAGGGGCAGCCTGTTGTCATCGGAGTCAGCCCGGCCCGAGGCCGCGAGGATCCAGTCCAGGTCGCTGGCGAGCTCCGCGGGCCGGCCGGCGATGGTCCGGCGCGCCAGCAGGTCGTCAAGGATCGCGGCGGTCATCGCGATCCCGTCCGGCGAGGCGATCGGCGCGCGGCCGAGCGCCTGGGTCAGGTCGATGCCGTGCACGACGGCTTCGACCACCCGGCTGGCGACGAACTCGTCGACGCGCATCGGGGCGAAGTACCCCGGCCCGACCGTGCTCGCGGGGACCGCCCGCGCCTCCGCCAGGGCGGCGGAGAAGGTCTTGTGCAGGACGCGCGGTATGTCGGCGGGCTTCTTGCCGTCCACCATCTGGTAGGCGTAGTCGTAGACGACCGGTGCCGTCTCGGACCGCGGGTTGATGAAGAAGCTGGTCCGGTCGCGGGCGGGCGAGCTGTCGTCGCGCCCCTCGATCAGCATCCGGGTCAGGCCGATGGAGATGTCAAAGTGCCCGGCGAGCTCGAGCACTGTCCACCGCGGCAGGTCGGGGTCGACCGGCACGAGCCTGGTCGTCAGCCGCCAGTCATCGGCCGACAGCCCGGCGAACGTCCGCTCTACCGCGGTCAGCTCCGCCTCGAGAATCGAGATCGCCGCTTCGTAGGAATCCATGTCTGGCCTCCAGGCCGGTCAGCGGGGTAGCGGGGTCGGCTGGAATGCGGTCGCGTCGGCGGCCAGCATCGCCGCATGTCGATCTCCTTCGATCGCCAGGCCCCCGGGCCTTTACCTTAACGGGCCAGGCCGGCCGGTCACCAGGGCTGGCTGGAGCTGGTCCAGTGCGAGAGCGTGTCGAGGTCGTCCATCTTGTTCACGTGCCGCGGCGGCGTCGCGAACGTCGCGTACGGCGTCACCCGGATGACGACGCGCTCCTCCTCCCGGGACAGCCGCGCGATCTGCTCCCGCCGCTCGTCTGGCACCGGCTGGCCGGCCATCAGCTCCACGACCTGGCGCAGCAGGTCGGCCGCCTGATCCGCGTCTCGTTCCAGGACGGCAGCGCCGTAGAGCTGGAGATAGGTCACCGGCCACTTCTCGTCCAGCACGCAGAGGCTGACATGGGGGTCGCGCTGCACCGCCTTGGCCTTGCCCCGCCTGGCCATGCTCGAGACGAGCAGGTCGTCCCCGTCCATGACGTAGTAGACGATCGTCATCGCCGGGCCGTCGGCCTGGCGCGCGTAGCCGAAGACGCAGGTCCGGTGATCCCGGACGAACTGCCTGCGCTCATCCCTGTCCATGTATCAGCTCCGTTGCGGATGACCGCTCATTGGCGCTCATGCCGCAGTCCCGGCTTGCGCCGGAACGGTCCCGGTCTGACCCGCGGTTGCGGTGCCGGGTTCCTGTTTCATCACCCGGTGCCCAGCGAGGCTGGGTCTTACCTGGGCTCCGCGGGCGTTTTGGCTCTCCGCCCCACTGGCGGCGAGTTTGAGCAGGTTCACCGCGGCGTTCACGTCCCGGTCGAGGACGAGGCCGCATCCGGTGCAAACGTATGTGCGTTCGGACAGGGCGAGTTTGGCTTTCACCGCGCCGCAGCCCGAGCAGGTCCTGGAACTGGGGTAGAACCTGCCGGCAGTCACAAGCCGGCCGCCGTTCCAGGTGGTCTTGCAGGCCAGCAGTCGCCGCGTCTCCCCGAAGCCGGCGTCAGCGACGGCGCGGGCAAGCCGGCGGTTGCGCACCATGCCCGCCACGTTCAGGTCTTCCATGACGACGGTGGCGTACCGGGCCGCGAGATCCGTGGTGGCCTTGTGCAGCGTGTCGGCGCGGACACTCGCCACCGTTGCGTGGATGCGGGCGAGCCGCGCCGTCGCCTTGCGCCGGCTCGCGCTTCCCCTGGCCTTGCGGGAGTGCGCCCGGCTGGCGCGGCGCAGTTTGCGCAGCGAGGTCCGCAGCGCCTTCGGCCCGGCGACGGTGACGATCTTCCCCTGATCGTCCACCCCGGTCAGCAGGGTCTTCACCCCGAGGTCGATCCCGATGGCCGACCCCGCCCGGGGGCGGCGCCGCGGGATGGTGCGCTCCACTTCAACGGTGAACGACACGTACCACCGCTGGGCTGTACGGGTCACGGTGGCCGAGAGGACGCGGGCGGTTCCGTTGCCCAGCCTGCGGGCGAGCTTGCGGGTGGATTCGTGCGTGGCGACGGTACCCAGCCGGGGCAGGGTGACGGTCCGGCCCGAGCAGCGCATCGTCCCGGTGGAGAACCGGAAGGAGTCGCGGCACTTGCCGCGCTTCCTGAACCGGGGGAAGCCGAGCCGCTTGCCTTTGCGCTGGCCCTTCTTCGACTTCATGTAGTCCCGCAGCGCCCGTTCCAGGTCGCGGAATGCTTCCTGGTAGGCGCACTTGGAGTTCTCACCCCACCACGCCAGAGCCGGGTCCGCCTTCTTCTGCGCATTCCACATCTTGTGCAGCTCAGCGGCCGAATACCACTTGCCTTCGGCGTCGTAGCGCTCCTTGCACTTCGCCAGCCCCCAGTTCCACGCGAACCGCGATGCCCCAGCGTGCGACCAGCAGCCGCGATCATCCCCGGGGCTGGCGTCGAGGGCGTAGCGGTACGCCTGAGCGACCTTCACGGCTCATCCCCAGTGGCTGCGGCGACAGCACGGGCGACCCGGTTCGCCGCCGCCCGCCGCCCGTACAGGCGGGCGCACAGGGACGTGAGGATTTCCGTCACGTCCCGCACCAGGTCGTCGTCCACCCCGGCGGGGTCCACGACCAGCAGCCGCCGCCCGGACGCCGCGAGGGCGGCTTCCACGTACCCGGCGCCGAACCGGGCGAACCTGTCCCGGTGCTCCACCACGATCACCGACACGGACTCATCACGCAGCAGGGCCAGGAACTTGCGGCGGTGCCCGTTCAGCGCGGACCCGACCTCGGTGACCACACGGCCGACCGCCAGACCTTCCGACGCAGCCCAGGCGGTGACGCGGGCCACCTGCCGGTCCAGGTCCGGGCGCTGGTCAGCGGAGGACACCCGCGCGTACACGGCGGTGACGCCATCCGGTTCCGGGCCTGCGGGCTCGCCGACCAGGATGAGGCCACCCACCCTGCGGGCCGGGACGGGCAGGGTGCCCGCACGGAACCAGCGCCGTGCCGTCGTGTACGACACGCCCTGCCGGTCAGCCCACTGCTTCAGATGCACGCAGTCACTATAGCGCGCCACTGAACGCTATAGAACGCGCCACGCTCAACAGTTGCAGCCCTAGGGGCGCGCCGACCATCAGCGCGGTCGGCGTCCTGCACCGCTGACCGAGCCAGCACGCCGTCAGCCGGCCCGCTTGTAGGCGCGGACGGCGAGCGGCGCGAAGACGATGAAGATCCCTGCCAGCCACGCGAGGCTCTTCAGCAGGTTCGCCTCGATCGGGCCGCCGAGCGCCAGCGCGCGCATGGTGTTGATGACGTAGGTGACCGGCTGGTTGTTGGCGAAGGCCTGCAGCCAGCCCGGCATGGACTGGATCGGGACGAACGCGGAGCTGAGGAAGGTGATCGGGAAGAGCCAGATCAGCCCGAACGCCTGCACCGACTCCTCGTCGCCGATGGCCAGCCCGGTGAAGGCCGCGATCAGGCAGATCGCCAGTCCGAACACGGTCGCCAGCACGATCATGAGCACGGCGGGGACGGTGCCGTTCTCGAACCGGAAGCCGACCGCGTAGCCCACGCCGACGACGATCAGGATCGTCACGAGCATCCGCGCGGTGTCGGCGACCAGGCGGCCGGCCAGCACCGCCGAGCGTGCCATCGGCATCGACCGCAGCCGGTCGATCACGCCCTTCTTGAGCTCCTGCGCCAGCGCGATCGCGGTGCCGAACGTCGCGAACGCCGCGGTCTGCCCGATGATCCCGGGCATCAGGAAATCCACGTACCCGCCCGGCACGCTCACGTGGATCGCGCCGCCGAAAACGTAGCGGAACATCAGCACGAACATCACCGGCTGGATCACGGTGAACACGATGTAGGCCGGGACCCGCATCCAGACCAGCAGGTTGCGCCGGGTGATCGTGAGCGTGTCGCTCACCGCCCAGCGAGCCTGGTCGAGCAGGCTGGGGCCGCCGCGGGGAGCGTCCGCGGGCGCGGGCGCGGTGATGGCCGTCATGTCGCAGCCCTCGCGGCGTCCTTCTTGCCGGTTTTCCGGCGGCCGCGCCGACGGCCGCCCGGCTGCTCCTCCTCCTCGGCCGCATGCCCGGTCAGCGCCAGGAACACGTCATCGAGCGACGGGCGGCGCAGCGCGAGGCCGCGGGTCTCCACGCCGGCGCCGTCCAGGCCGCGCACCGCCTCGATGAGCGCCTCGGAACCGCGGCCCCCGACTCCTACGTTGATCACGCCAGTCTCCTTGTCGACATGCGGCTCGCCCTCGCCGACGCTCGCGATGGCCGCCACGGCGTCCCCGACCCGGCTCCGGTCGGGCACCGTGAATTCGAGCACGTCCCCGCCGACCCGGCCCTTGAGCTCCTCGGCCGTTCCGGCGGCGATGACCAGGCCGTGGTCGATGACCACGATCTCGTCGGCCAGCTCGTCGGCCTCATCCAGGTACTGGGTCGTGAGCAGCAGCGTCGTCCCGCCGGCGACCAGGGACCGGATGATGTCCCACATCCCCAGCCTCGACCGCGGGTCCAGTCCGGTCGTGGGCTCGTCCAGGAACAGGACCTGGGGCCGGCCCACGAGGCTGGCGGCCAGGTCGAGCCGGCGCTGCATGCCGCCGGAGTAGTTCTTGGCGGCGCGGTCGGCGGCGTCGACCAGGTCGAACTGCTCCAGCAGCTCGGTGGCGCGGCTGCGCGCATTCGGCCAGCTCAGGTGGTAAAGGCGCCCGATGATCTCCAGGTTCTCCCGGCCGGTGAGCTCCTCCTGAATGGCCGCCGACTGCCCGGACAGCCCGATCGACCGGCGGACCGCGGCCGCGTCCCGCACGACATCGCGGCCCTCCACCAGCGCCTGCCCGCCGTCTGGGCGCAGCAACGTCGTCAGGATGCGCACGGCGGTCGTCTTGCCCGCGCCGTTCGGGCCGAGCACGCCGAGCACCGTCCCGCGCGGCACCGACAGGTCGATGCCGCGCAGCGCGTGCACGTCGCCGAAGGATTTGGTCAGGCCCTCCACCAGGATCGCCGGCCCCGCGCCCGGTGGTGCCGTGCCGACGGCTGCCATGTCGATCTGCGTCATCTATTCCTCCCGATCAGGCCGCCCGACCCGGAAACGGCCCTGCGCCCACGAACCTACCGGCCGGGCCACCGCCGGAGCCAACTAAAAGGGCGGCCCGCGGCGGCCTGCACCGTGCCGCCGCTGCCGAAGCTATCTGGTGGGTCTGACGAAATGGCGGTTACGGATTCATCGCCGCGGCCGACGAGTTTGCGCTTCCGTCACTCCGCCGACAGGACACGCCGCGGGTGGGTGCCGTCGACGTAGCCGAGGAATGGCGGGTAAATGTTATATCCGAGTAGTTCCTGGAGCCGTTCCGGAAGCTGCCGCGCCACCTCGCGCGGCACCGCGAGGCAGTGGTTCTCCTGCGGGCGCAGCCAGCCGGCGGCGTACTCCAGGATCACTCCGAGGCGTGGCGCGGCGGTGGCGTTGGCCCCGCCGCCATGCCAGAGGCTGCCGAGGTAGAACATCGCCGATCCCGGCGTCATGGTGGCGCTCAGGACGGGGTCCGCCGCGGCCGGCCGCCGGCCGGGTTCCCAGCGGTGGCTGCCCGGAATGAACCTGGTGGCGCCGTTCTCCCGGGTGAACTCGTCCAGGGGCCACATGGTGTTGACCACCACGGGCGGGCAGGGCTGCGGCAGCGGGTAGATCGAGTCGTCGCGGTGCAGCAGCTGGGCGCGCTCCCCCGGCCCGATGCGGATGCCCACCGGGGCGCTGAGCTGGTAGTGCCCCAGCACCTGGTCGAGCACCTCCAGCAGCAGCGGGTGCAGGGCGGTCTGGTCGAAGGTCCGGGTCTTGGCGAACAGGGCGTAGACCCGCTGCGTGGCATGCCCCTCGAACGCGTTGCGGCCCGTCGGCGTCGCCGCGAGCACCCGGCCCAGGTCCGCCCGCGCGGCGTCAATCTGCGCGGCGGACAGCAGCCCGGAGACGATGACATAACCGTCGTCGAGCAGCCGCCGCGCCACCTCCCCGCCGCTAGAGGTGGCGCCTGGCATCGTCGCCATCATCGCTACTAGCGTAACTGCGCCGGGATCGACCCAGGCCTGTCGTTAGCGTGCAGCCTTTTGGGGGTCCTGGCCCCCAAAAGGCTGCACGCTCTTCTCCGCCCCCGCTGCTGCGGGCGTTTCATGGACGGGCTGCCGGGCAGGGCATGGCCGAAAGGCCCGCCGCGACGGCGTAGCCTGCCCCGGGCCATACCGGCCGCATCGCCCGCGAACCCCAGGCTGCTGGAGGCAAT
>DATKRH010000062.1:0-82098 GCA_035532295.1 Streptosporangiaceae bacterium | reverse complement strand
CTGTGGACCGATGATTACCTGGCAGCCTTCGCCCAGGCCAGCGGCGCCACGCTGACGACCCTCGACCGCAAGATGCCAGCCCGCTACCCCTCTGTCCAGGTCGAACTGCTGCTCCCCTGACCCTGTTCGGCGCTTCCGTGGCGCAATCCGCAGGCTCAGCGCCTGGCAGCCCGCGTTCCTGCCCGGCTTCGATCTCGCGATCCTGCACACCTGCTCGGCGCCAGCACCCCAGCCGCCCGCGGTGCCGGCCCGCATCGTCACCCGGATCAGCGCGATTGACTTCGGTCGCGGCTCTGAGGCGCTCGACCGTGATCAGATGCCGGGGCTGCTCACCGAACTCGCGGACCGGGCTCGCGTCCAGAGCATCACCGCGTCGTCCGCGATAGAGGGTGTTGTTGTCGCGGACGCTGGTCGCGCCGAACGGATCATCAACCGACGGACGACGATGTTGCGCAAACCGGAGCGAACTGGAACTGGCAGGCTACCGCGACGCCCAGTGCTCTCGACCCATGGCCGTGGCTTGGCTACTTCACCAGCGTGATCGCCTACGCCTACGCTGTCTTTGCCGATCGCGCTGCCGCCGCGATCACATCCTGCACCGCGCGCCCGTCACGTTCCGCCTCGCAGACATCAGGGCGGCCGTGCCAGGTGTCAGCGACCAAACCAACCGGCTCGTCCTGGAACAACTAAAGAACGCGGACAAGGTGCGGGCTGATGGCGTCGGCCGCGCTGCGACGTGGACCCGGATGACGAATACCGCACGCCCCAGATAAGTGCTCTGCGCCCGCGCCTCGTGCCGCCCGAACCGGCCCCGCATCACTCGTTGTCGGTCCAGCTGAGCAGCCGCGTCGCTAGCTCCTGATCACCCTCGATGTCCAGGCTGCCGCGCGGCTGCCGTCCGTAGAGAGCGAGCACCAGGTCGCTCGCGGAACCGCGCACCCGCGCGCCCGGCACGGCCTGGCCTGTTCCCGGTACCTCATCCTCCTGCGCCCTGGCCCCCGACGGCCCCAGGTCGACCAGCCACGCGGGGCCGCCATCAGCGGTCAGCGCGACGCGGCCGGCCTCGTGCGGCCAGCCGCCCATCGTGGCCATGCCGACCGTCAGGAACTCGCCCAGTCCGTCCGCCGCCACGTCAGCCGGCAGCGGCTCGGCACGGCCGGCCGCCTCCTGGGCATCGAACGCGTGCACGGCAGCCTCCTGCACCTGGTGGCGGGCCACCGCGCCCGAGTCAGCCGGGGCGCCGGACTCCGGCCACCAGGTCCAGCAGGGCCGGCCCGGCCCGGCCTCGGCGAGGGCCCGGACGAGCTCGCCGGTCCAGTCCGCCGACCAGCCGATCAGGTCATTATCGGGCTCGAGGTCATGGATCTGGTCCTCCGCCGGCGGCGACGCGGCCGGACCCGCGGCCACCACGGCCGCCCAGAATCGCTGCACCTCACCAAGATGGGCGACCAGGTCGCGAACCGACCAGTCCGGGCAGCCCGGCACGCGGGCGTCGGGCCCGGCCAGGCCGGCCGCGGTCCGCAGCGCGGCGGAGCGATCTTCAATCAGCTTCAGCAGGTCCGTGAAGGCGGGTATCGGCATGCGGCCAGTCCTACCAGCCGGTGCCGACACTCTGCCGCTGCCGCGGCGATCTGGCCGGCGATCGTTACGGCTGGCCGGCCAGCGCCCCTCCCTTGACCTGGCGGCCGCCGACCCAGACCCCCGTGACGCGCTCCGGGCTGGCCAGGATCGAGATGTCGGCGAGCGGATCGCCGTCCACGGTGATGAGGTCGGCGTCATAGCCCGCGGCCAGCAGGCCGCTGCGCGGCGCCTGCGGACCGAGAGTGAGCGGCGCCGTCGCGGTGGCCGCCTCGATGGCCTGCAGCGGCGTCATGCCGAGCGTGACCAGGTGCACGAGCTCGGATCCGTTGGTGCCCCAGGAATTGGGCAGGTCCATGCCGGTCAGGCCGATATCGGTGCCCATCGCGACGGTGACGCCGCGCTCGATGGCCAGCCGCATCGCGTCCGCGTGAATGTCAGCGATGGCCACCAGCTTGGCCGCCGCGTACGGCGGCACCTGCTCCAGGTGGAGCAGGATGTCCTCGATGATGCTGCGGGTCGGAACGAGGATCGCCCCCGTCTCCCGCATCGCGTCGCACGCCTCCTCGTCCAGGTAGGTGCCGTGCTCGATCGTCGCGACGCCGGCCCGCAGGGCCGCCATGATCCCCGGCTTGCCGTGACAGTGCGCCGCCACGACCCGGTCGGCCAGGCCCGCCACCTCGACGATGGTCGCCAGCTCGGCGTCGGTGAACTGCTGGTGGACGGGATCGTCTACCTCCGACAGCACGCCGCCCGAGGCGCAGACCTTGATCACCGCCGCGCCGCGCCGCAGCTGCTCCCGGACCGCGCGCATGCACTCCGAGGTGCCGTCGGCCAGGCGGAACGTCCCGTCGTGCCGGCTGAAGTCGGCTACCCACGACAGCGGGTAGCAGTGCAGGTCCCCGTGCCCGCCGGTCGTGCTGAGCACCGCGCCGGCCGCGTAGACCGCCGGACCGTCGAGCAGCCCTTCGCGGACCGCCTGCGCCAGGTAGACACCGAGCCCGCCGACCTCCCGCACCGAGGTGACCCCGGCGTTCAGCGCGTTCGCCAGGTCGCGCCCGGACCGGGCCGCGCGCAGCTGCACCGGCTCGGTGGCCAGCCGGGCCAGGTCCATCGCCCGGCTGCCCATGAAGTGCCCATGGCAGTCCCACAGGCCCGGCAGCACCGCCGCCGCGTGACGCGAGACCACGCCCGGAGTCGGCGGCGCGCCGGCCGCGGGCCCGGCATAGCTGATCCGGGCTCCGTCGATCAGAACCGTGGCATCGCCGACCGGCTCCCCGCGACCGGGGATGAGCAGCCCAGCATCGATCCGCTCCATGAGCGCCCATCATGTCAATCGCGGCGGACGCGGACAATTCGGCTCGCCGGCTCGCCCCGATCGCCCAGAAGCCGATCTCCGCACCAGCCCCGGATTGGCCGGGAAAGGCGCCGGGCGCCCAGCCCGGCCGGCGCCGGGAGCCCTAGCACCGTTAGATTTGTGGGGCTAGAGGGCGGCACGATGCTATTTTTTCCGCCGCATACCACTAGGAGACTCCGTATGCAGCCGGTAATGCGCTATACAAGTCTCAGTGCGAGCGAGCGAGACGCGGTCAGCTGAGAGGTCACCGTCTCTGCCCGGCCGGCGGGCCGCGCAGGACGGGCTTAGTCGGCTACGCCAAACCTTCGCCGCCGCGCCGCTGCCGCTCAGGATCTTGCTGATCGTAGCGCTCTGCATTGTCGCGCCGCCGCTCGCCGCTATCGGCGTGTTCGCCGGGCTCATCTACGCGCCGTACGCGCTGTGGACCAGCAGTCGCGGCCCGGCGGCCTCGCTGTCGGTCGCCTTGTGGGGCATCGCGCTGACCGCCGCCCTCGCGCACGGCAGCGACGGGCTGAGGTACCTGCTCCTGGTGCTCCCGCTGGCGGTCGCCGGGGCCGCCCATGCTGGCCCGCTCGGCCGCTGGCTCGTCCCGTGCCGGACGGTCGCGTGGACCCTCGGCTGGGCACTGCCCGTCGGGATCATCACGTTCCGGATCTGGCGGCAGTTCCCCTACCTAGGGCCCGCGGCCGCCTGGCTGATCGCCTGCCTGGTCCTGGGCTGGCGCCTGATTGGCGCCTGGCAGTACGGCCGCGGCCAGACCAGGCAGCAGGCCCGCGGCGGCGCCCCCGCGGCGCCGTACCCCTGGTCGCCTGCCGGCCCGTATGGGCCTCCGGCCTCCCACCCGACGGCCAGGCCCGCCGGCCCCGTGCCGGGCGGCCGGGGGCCAGGCGGGCGCCCCGGCGGCGGCCCCGTGCGCGTCGCCCAGGCCGGGGATGGCCTGCGCAGTCAGGCCGGCCCCGAGGCGGCCCGGGAGCAGGCCGCCGAGCAGTGGCCGGTGATCACCATTGACGAGGCGATGGGCGAGCTCGACGCCATGATCGGCCTGACGGCGGTCAAGGACCAGGTCCGGTCCATCGCCGCGTCCGTGGAGGCCGCGCGCCGGCGGGCACTGGCCGGCCACGGCACCGAGAAGCCGATGCAGCACTTCGTCTTCCTCGGCCCGCCCGGAACCGGCAAGACCGCGGTTGCGCGGGTGATCGCGAAAATCTTCTATGCATTTGGCCTGCTGAACACCCCGGCCGTCGTGGAGGCGCATCGCGCCGACCTGGTCGGCGAGTACCTGGGCGCGACCGCGATTAAGACGAACGAGCTGATCGACTCGGCGCTGGGCGGCGTGCTGTTCATCGACGAGGCCTACAGCCTGGTCAATGAGGGCGACGGGCAGGGCGACCGGTTCGGCAACGAGGCGGTGCAGGCGCTGCTCAAGCGGGCCGAGGACAACCGCGAGGACCTGATCATCATCCTGGCCGGCTACGAGCGCCAGATGGACGGCTTCCTCGCCACCAACCCGGGCCTGAACTCCCGTTTCGGTAACCGCGTGAAGTTCCCCAGCTACACGCCGCCGGAGCTGGCCGCGCTGGCCGATCTCGCGCTGCAGGGCAAGGGCGAGCTGCTCGACCCCGATGCCCGGCCCGTGCTCCGGCGGATGTTCGAGGAGGTCGGCCGGCGGCGGCTGGTTGATGAGCTGGGTAACGGCCGGTTCGTCCGCAGCCTGCTCACCAAGGCAGGCCAGCGCCGCGATGTCCGCGTGATGGCCGCCGAGGCCGAGCCGTCCCAGTCGGCGCTGGTCACCATCCGCGGCGCCGACCTTGAGCAGGCCTTCGCGGAGCTGACCACGCGGTTCCGCGGTTACGGCCAGACCCCCACGGTGGAGAGCGCGCTCGCCGAGCTGGACGCCCTGGTGGGCCTGGAGCCGGTCAAGCGTCAGGTGCACGAGATCGCCGCGCAGCTGCGGGTGGCCAGGCTCCGCGACCGGCAGGGGCTGGCCAGCCAGCCGCCGGCCCGGCACTTCGTCTTCACCGGGCCGCCGGGGACGGGCAAGACGACGGTGGCCCGGATCCTGGGCCGGATCTTCGCCGCGCTGGGCCTGCTCGTCCGGCCCGAGGTCGTCGAGGCGCACCGGGCCGACCTGGTCGGCGAGCACCTCGGCTCGACGGCCATCAAGACGAACAAGCTCATCGACTCGGCGCTCGGCGGCGTGCTGTTCGTCGACGAGGCCTACGCGCTCTATAACCAGGGCTACTCCGGCGGCGACGCGTTCGGCTCCGAGGCAGTGGCGACGCTGCTCAAGCGAGCCGAGGACGACCGGGACCGGCTGGTGATCGTGCTGGCCGGCTACACGCAGGACATGGTCCGGTTCCTGCATAGCAACCCCGGCCTGGCCTCGCGATTCAGCGTCCGGATCGGGTTCCCGAGCTACAGTCCCGAGCAGCTCACCGACATCGCCGAGGTCATCGCGGCGCAGGCGGGAGACTCCTTCGCGGCTGGCGCGCGGCCGGTCCTGACCGAGATCTTCAGCCAGGCCTGCGCGCAGGGCCGCATCGACGAGCTCGGCAACGGCCGGTTCGCCCGGTCACTGTTCGAGCGGGCGTGCGCGTCCCGGGACATGCGGGCCTCCGGCATCGGCGACAGTGCCACGGCGCAGGACCTGACCACCGTCACCGCCGCCGATCTGCAGGCCGCCTACCGGGAGCTCGCTTGCTGAGCCAGACCGCTGGCCGCCGCCCAGCGCGCGGCTGATCCCCGGTCAGGGCGTTGGTCGCGTTCATCCCCGTGATGTCGATGGGCTCGCCGGTGGCGAACAGCGAGACGATCGACCGCGCACTGGCGGGTGATCACCCGCGTTCCTCCGGCGGCAGGTCAGCCAGCGCGGTGGCGATGTCGTTCTCGTCCTCGCCGGCCGCGCGGATCGCGTTCATCAGGGCGTGCAGCACCGAGTGCCGGTCCTCGCCCAGGTCCAGGAGGCGCTGGGCGGCGTCCCACAGTTCCGGCGGATCGTCGCGCCAGAGCCGGTCGGCCAGCCCGACATGCCGGTCCAGGTGCTGGTCGGTGACCGGCGGCCCGAACTGGTCCTCGTGGTCGGCCGCCAGCAGGGAGCGCCGGTCGGTGGCCAGCGCGGGGTCGAGGCCGGCCAGGTCGATGCCGTGGTAGGTGCCGCGCAGCAACGGGAACGCGAAGGCGCGGCGGGCCAGCGCCTCCAGGTCGCCATCGGGGAGCAGCCGGGCCACCAGCGAGGGCTCCAGGCCGAACGAGGCGGGGTCGCGGTACACGTTCGGGAAGGCGCGCATGGCGTCGAACACCGCATCCAGCGTCGCGGCGACCCCGTCGCGCGACAGGCCGGCCCGGGCGGTGGCCCAGCGGACCCAGGCCAGCAGCACGTGCGGCATGGCATCCTGCTCGGCCGGCGACAGCATCACCTTGCGCGGCAGCCAGTCGAGCAGGAACGCCTCGGCCTTCGCCGGGCTCATCCGCAGCGGCCGCCCGAAATCGCGGTCGCAGCCGTACTCCACGATGTGGTCGGCGCACCGGCTGGCGGCCTCGCGGTCGGACAGGTCCTCCGCCTCGTCCGAAGCCAGGAATTCGGCGGCCAGCATGGCCCGGCGGTCCTTGCGCCAGACCTGGCGCCGGGTAATGGCGGCCACGGCCGGCGTCTGGCCGCCCGTGCTGGGCGCTGTGGCCTGCGCGGGCACCAGGGCCGGCCTGCCCTTGGGCAGCACGGGCGGCAGTGTCCGGACGCGGGCCCGGATGAAGGCGTGGTAAGAGGGGAACGAGGCGCTCACGGCCGGCTCGGGCGCGCTCTCCGTGGCGGCCAGCGCCGCCGCCAGGAGCCGTCGCGCCTGCGGCGGCTCGACCTGGGTGAAGGTGGACCGCGCGACCGAGGTCGCGACCGGCCGTCCGGCGCCCGCGGCCTGGCCGCCGCCCGCGGTGTTACCTACCACGGGCTGCCCGCTGGCGTCCCGGCAGTACTCGAGCAGCTTGCCGACCTGTGAGGTGACCCAGCCGTCGCGCGCGAGGCCGCCGGCGTTGTAGTCGACGACCACGACCAGGGCGTGCTGCTCCTGGCCCGCGTAGCTGAAGACGCACACGACCTCGTCGCGGTCGCCGTAGGCGTCGGCGTTCACGTAGCACTCGGCGGCCTCGACGGCGCCCACGTGATCGGCCCAGCCCGGCCGCGCGACCCCGTGTTCCATCAGATCGAGGGCGGCCTGCTCGGCCTGGGCGCACTGCCGGGGAGTGCCCAGGCACGCGATGCCGGATAGCAAAGCCAGCGCAGCCGGGCTGCCCTGCTCGGCGGCGTAAGCGACCAGGCCCTCGCCGACCAGTTCCTCGATGTCGGCGCGACGGCGGCGCGCCTCCCGCATGCCGGCCCGGCCCGGCTGCTGGCCCCACCAGGTGCCCAGCAGCTCGCTGACCATCAGCTCGGCATCGAGCGGGCTGCGCACGGCGAGCAACTCGCGGGCGGCCCGCAGCATCTCGGCGAAGAGCGCGTTCGGCGGCGGAGTGGACAGACCGGACGCGCGGCGTTTATGCCCTGGAGGACCCGAATTTCCGGAATGCCCAGAAGATCCAGAGGGCCCTGAAGGCTCTCGTCCTCCTGAGGGATCTCGGCGTCGGCTCTGCGGGCTCACGGGTCTAGCTTCCCAGATTCGCGGTTGGTGTTGCTATGCCTCGGCCCGGCGCGCCGTCCGATTCCTTCGGTGACGGACGCATTCGCCGGGATGGTCGCGCGCTCCATTGCTGGTGTATAGGCAGTTTACCGGAGAGCGGCGGATTAGTACGCTAGTGCTCCGTAACGGTAGGTCTGTGCCGCATCGGGTTTCCCGGACTGGCCCCGGTCGGGGCTATTCCGGTCACCTGGCGGCGGCGCGAATCAGCGCCGAATCGGCATGGCCTGGCGTGACTGCCGCGCGATGCCCCGACGGCGATTGCCGACAGTTGTCGTCGGCGGGCTTCTTGCGCCCGTTGTTGCCGCTAGCCTTCTTGTGTCCGCAGTGAGCAGGAAGGAGCTCTTCCATGGCACGCGCTCGCACGGGTGCGGGGGTTTGAGTATGAGGTGTTGGGTGTGAGGTGTTCAGTGTGAGCACCGACATGTCCGTGCCCAGGCCCCGCGCGCCCGGCCTGGATGTCTCCGACTCCGCGCTGCTGGACACGCTGCTGCGGGAGGCGCCCATCGGGTTCGCGTTCTTCGGCGCCGACCTGCGCTTCCGGCGGGTGAACGCGGCGCTGGCCCAGCTGGCGGACATCGAGCCGGCGGAGCACATCGGGCGGACGCCGGCCGAGATATGGCCGGCCGCCCTGGCAGCGGGCGCGCACGCGGCCCTGGGCAGCGTGCTGGCCGACGGCCTGGCGCTGGAATCCGGGTCAGGCGGCGGTGACGCGCTGGCCGGTGACGCGCTGGCCGGTGACGCCCTGGCCCCGCACTGGGGTTTCTCGTGGTACCCCTCGCGCGATCCGGACGGCGACATAGCGGGCGTGGCCCTGATCGCCGTGGACCATGCTCAGCGCCGCGGAGCGGCCGAGACGCTGCGGCGCAGCCAGGAGCGTTACCGCTCGCTCGTGCAGGCAGGCGCCCAGGTGGTCTGGGTGACCACGCCGACCGGCGAGATCGCCGAGGACTCCCCGGAGTGGCGCTGGATCACCGGCCAGGCCACCGAGGAATACCTCGCCGCGGGCTGGCTGACCGTGATCCATCCCGACGACCGCGACCGGGTCGAGCAGGACTGGCAGGAGAGCCTGCGGTCCGGCAAGGCGTTCGACGGCCGCTACCGGGTCCGCACCAAGACGGGCTCCTACCGGCATTACGACGTCCGCGCGGTGCCGGTCGAGCGCGACGGGAAGATCATTGAATGGGTCGGCGCGAGCACCGACGTCACCGGCCAGCGCGAGGCCGAGGAGATGCGGGGCCGGCTCACTGAGCAGCTGTCGGCGGCGGCGCTGCGTACGGCGCGGCTGCAGCAGGCGACCTCGATGCTGGCCGAGGCCCTCACCGTCAAGCAGGTCGTCCAGGTCATCACCGAGGTCGGCAGGTCCGCCATCGGGGCGGAGCGATCCGCCGTGGCGATGCTGGACCCGGATCGCCTGCGGCTCAAGACGATCAACCCGGCCGGCCTTCCGGGCACCCCCGGATCGGTCAGCGAAGATATCCCGCTGGACACCCCCAGCGTCATGACCGCGGCGATCACGGCCCGGCGGCCGCTGACGTTCGAGAATCCGGACGTGCTGCGTCGTTACTTCGAGAGCCAGGTCAATCTGGACCTGTTCCTGCTGCATAGCGACGAGCAGGCCTGGGTAGGTCTGCCGCTACTGTCCTCGGGCGCGCCGCTGGGCGCGCTCCGGTTTTCCTTCACCAGGCCCCGGCAGATCACTGACGAGGAGCGGGTATTCCTGGAGGCACTCGCGGGCCAGTGCGCGCTGGCCCTGGAGCGGGCGTCGCTCTTCGAGCGTGAGCACACGATGGCCGAGACGCTGCAGCGCAGCCTGCTGCCGGACCGGCTGCCGACCGTGCCGGGGATCATCCTGGAGGCTAAGTACCTGCCGGTCACCAGGAACATGGAGATCGGCGGTGACTGGTTCGACGCCTTCCGGCTGCCCGATGGCAAGCTGGCGCTCGCCGTGGGCGATGTCATGGGCAAGGGACTGACCGCCGCTGCCGGGATGGGCCGGGTCCGGAATGCGCTGCGCGCCCTGGCCCTGACCGATCCGCGGCCGGCCGCCGTGCTGGCCGGGCTGGACCGGCTGTTTACCGCCACGGAACTGGAGGAGCAGGTCACCACGGTCGCCTATCTGGTGGTGGACCCGGAAACGGGCGACGGCATGGCCGGGAACGCCGGCCACCTGCCGCCCCTGCTGCTGTCCGCCACCGCCCCGCCCCGGCTGGACAACACCGAGGCCGGGACCCCGCTGGGCTGGGCCAGCCCGCGTCAGCAGTACCAGTTCGCGCTGCCGCCCGGCAACACCGCGGTCCTTTATTCCGATGGACTGGTGGAGAACCGCAAGCGCGGCCTGGACAAGGGCCTGGACGAGCTGGTGGCCGTGGCGGCGGCGGCACCGCCTGGCGTGGCGGAAGATCCGGCACGGTTGCTCGCTTATCTCGTAGACCGGATGCTGGCCGGGTACGAGCAGGATGACGACGTCACCGTGCTGGTGTTGCACGTGCCGGAGCGGGAAGACCAGCCGCTGGCCAGCCGGCCGCGGGCAGCGGGAGTGAACAGGAGGGGGCGGGCATGACGAATGCGGGTACCATTTCCCGGGCTAAGCCCGCAGCCACCTGCGATGCCCGGTGGCGGCCCGTAACTGTACGACCTACCCTCGGACTCCGCCTAAGGTGGTTGACGGGACAAGATCTGGTGCGGGTCTCCTGCTGCGAGTCCCTCGCTTCAGGCCCGGGCTCCGGCCCGGTCCCAGCAGCAGGCCCGGCCCGGTAAGGTCCATTTCTCGCCATGACGTTTGCCGGAGAGGTGGCTGTGTCGCTTGTCAGTTCGATCGGCCGGCGGCCGATCGAGACATGGCGGCCAGCTGCCCAGCGAAGGAAGGGGTGACCGCGGTGGCAGGTGCGGCAAGCTCTGCAGCCCGGCGGCGGACTCGGCCGCCGGCTCCGGGCACACGTGTTCCGCAGCAAGCCCGTGGGGGATCCTCAGAGGGTGCCGTCGCGCTGGCGGACGCCGCTGGAACGGACGCCCAGGCAGGCCCGGCTAACCGCCGGGGCGCACGTCAGCAGCGAGGCGGCGGACCAGACGGTATGGGATCAGGGAAGCAATCGGACCGGCCAGGTGGGGGAAGTAATGGCGGCAACGGGCGCAAGAAGGTGACCGCGCAAGCTGACGAGTTCGCCGGCCAGGCGCGCGGCGGCGTGGGCGTCGACACGGACACCGACCCCGCTGAGGCGGCCGAGCTGGAGGTCGAGCCCGACCTCTCGGCGGTCGCCGAGCTGGAGGTCGATCCGGATCTGGACGACCTGGCCGACCTGCCGGTCGATGATGAGATCGACGGTGACGACGAGATCAGCCTGGACATCGAGGACAGCGGCAATGCCGCCCCTGACGCCGTCGCGGACGCTGACTCGGAGCAGGACCCCAAGGACGGGGCCGCCGTCGTCGGCGGGACCGCCACGGAGACCAAGATTACCGGCACGCCCGCCGCGGCGGCCGAGTCCGAGTCCGAGGACGAGACCTTCGTCTACGGCGACGACGATGAGGACCTGCCGGCCGCCCAGGTCGCGGTGGCCGGGGCCACGTCGGACCCGGTCAAGGACTACCTCAAGCAGATCGGCAAGGTTCCGCTGCTCAACGCCGAGCAGGAGGTCGAGCTGGCCAAGCGGATCGAGGCTGGCCTGTTCGCGGAGGAGAAGCTGGCCGAGGGCCGGGACACCGGCCTGCGCGCCGACGCGCGCATCGACCTGGAGTGGATCGCCGACGACGGCCGCCGGGCGAAGAACCACCTGCTGGAGGCCAACCTGCGCCTGGTGGTCTCGCTGGCCAAGCGTTACACGGGCCGCGGCATGCTCTTCCTGGACCTGATCCAGGAGGGGAATCTCGGGCTGATCCGCGCGGTGGAGAAGTTCGACTACACCAAGGGCTACAAGTTCTCGACGTATGCGACCTGGTGGATCCGGCAGGCGATCACCAGGGCCATGGCGGACCAGGCCCGGACCATCCGGATCCCCGTGCACATGGTCGAGGTCATCAACAAGCTGGCCCGGGTGCAGCGGCAGATGCTGCAGGACCTGGGCCGGGAGCCGACGCCCGAGGAACTCGCCGCCGAGCTGGACATGACCCCGGAGAAGGTCATCGAGGTGCAGAAGTACGGCCGTGAGCCGATCTCCCTGCACACTCCGCTCGGTGAGGACGGCGACAGCGAGTTCGGTGACCTGATCGAGGACTCCGAGGCGATCCAGCCGGGCGAGGCCGTCAGCTTCACCCTCCTGCAGGAGCAGTTGCACTCGGTTCTCGACACGCTGTCCGAGCGCGAGGCCGGCGTGGTGTCCATGCGGTTCGGCCTGACCGACGGCCAGCCTAAGACCCTGGATGAGATCGGCAAGGTCTACGGGGTCACCCGGGAGCGGATCCGGCAGATCGAGTCCAAGACCATGTCCAAGCTGCGCCATCCGTCGCGGTCCCAGGTGCTGCGCGACTACCTGGACTGACGGCCAGCGGGCACGACGGCTAGCAGGCACAATTTAGGGGGGTCCGGCGATTGCCGGACCCCCCTAAACCATCTCGTCAGCGCGAGTCGCTTCCCGGCTTAGCGGCCAGCCGTGCTGTCTCGTCCTGGATCTCGATCGCGACCTTCGCCAGCGCAGCAGCGTGCTGGCGGTTGTGGTGCGCGCAGAACAAGAGTTCTCCGGACCCGGGGAGCAGCACACGTACATATGCTGACGCCCCGCACCGGTCGCACAGGTCGCTGGCGGTCAGCGGCTTTGTAGGGGCTAGAGCTCCGGACATGTCGCCTCCTCGCCTCGGGCCCTCATGGCGCCTGTGCCGGGGGCCTCACTGTGATCTCTTACCGCATCACAACACCTGGCTGGGGTCCTTGTCATCCCCCAGGGACCGTGAGTATGCCGTAGGCGAACATTTGCCGGTGCCGTCACGACGATCTGTGACCGTCCCGGAAGGTCCTGCGTTGTGCCAGGTCGCCACCTATGTCAGCGGCGTGGTTGCACCGGACATGCTGCTCGGACGGCTAGTCTGCCCTCAGGGCCGGCCTTGAAGGTGATCGGGAAGGCGATCCGGGACGGCCGACCGCAACGCCACGTCAGGAGATTCACGTCGTGACCGCCGTCAGCGCAGCTCCCGCACATCAGGCCAGTGCCGCGGATGGTTATTCAGCGCGCCATCTCACGGTGCTGGAGGGCCTGGAGGCCGTCCGCAAGCGTCCCGGTATGTACATCGGCTCGACCGACGGGCGCGGCCTGCTGCACTGCCTCTGGGAGATCTTCGACAACGCCGTGGATGAGGCGCTGAACGGGCATTGCTCGCGAATCGAGGTCATCCTGCACGCGGACGGCTCGGCCGAGGTGCGCGACGACGGCCGCGGCATTCCCGTCGACGTGGAGCCCAGGACCGGCCTGAGCGGCGTAGAGCTGGTGATGACGCGGCTGCACGCCGGCGGGAAGTTCGGCGGCGGGTCCTATACGGCGTCAGGCGGCCTGCACGGCGTGGGCGCCTCGGTGGTCAACGCCCTGTCGAGCCGGCTGGACGTGCAGGTCGACCGCAGCGGGAACGAGTGGACGGCGAGCTTCCGCCGGGGGGCGCCCGGCGAGTTCGCCGCTGACGGCCCTGAGGCACCCTTCCAGCCGGGTTCGGGCCTGCGCAAGGGGCGGCGGGTCGCCAGGACGCTGACCGGCACCAGGGTCCGGTTCTGGCCGGACCGGCAGGTGTTCGTGCCCGGCGCTGACTGGAACTTCGGCCTGCTGGCCGACCGGGCCCGGCAGACCGCCTACCTGGTTCCCGGCCTGGCCATCCAGATCGCCGACCATCGCGGCGCGGCCAGCGCGACGGCGGACGAGGCGGTGGAGCGGGCCGAGGCGGCCCTGGCGGGCCTGCCGGCTCCCGAGGACCGGCCAGGCGACGATGGCCCGCGAGAGGCGGAATTCCAGTTCGCCGGCGGCATCAGCGAGTTCTGCGCGCACCTGTCGGCCGGCGATCCAGTCACCGACGTCCTGCGGCTGACCGGCTCCGGCCAGTTCACCGAGACCGTTCCCGTCCTCGATGACCTGGGGCACCTGACGCCGACCGACGTCGAGCGGGACCTGGCCGTCGACGTGGCGCTGCGCTGGGACAGCGGCTATGACTCCACGACCCGGTCGTTCGTCAACGTGATCGCCACGCCTAAGGGCGGCACGCATGTCGCCGGGTTCGAGCGGGCGATCGTCCGCACCGTGAACGATCAGCTGCGCGCCACCCGGCTGCTGCGCAACGGCGACGAGCCCGTCATCAAGGAGGACGTGCTGGAGGGCCTGACCGCGGTGATCGCGGTCCGGCTGCCCGAGCCGCAGTTCGAGGGCCAGACCAAGGAGGTGCTCGGCACTCCGGCCGCCTCCAAGATCGTGGCGCAGGTCGTGTCGGCCGAGCTCCGGGCCTTCCTGGAGGGCCGGGCGCGGGGCAGCAAGCAGCAGGCCCGCGCCGTGCTCGACAAGGTGGCCGCGGCCGCGAAGACGCGCATTGCCGCGCGCGAGCACCGGGAGAACCAGCGGCGCAAGACCCAGCTGGCCAGCTCGGCGCTGCCGGCCAAGCTGGTGGACTGCCGCTCGGCCGACGACCGCACCGAGCTGTTCATCGTGGAGGGCGACTCCGCGCTCGGCACCGCCAAGCTGGCCAGGGACTCGGAGTTCCAGGCGCTGCTGCCGATCCGCGGCAAGATCCTGAACGTGCAGAAGGCGTCGCTGACTGACATGCTGAAGAACACCGAGTGCGCGGCGATCATCCAGGTGCTCGGGGCCGGCTCGGGTGCCGCGTTCAACCTGGACGCGGCGCGTTACCAGCGGGTGATCTTCATGGCCGACGCCGACGTTGACGGCGCGCACATCCGAACCCTGCTGCTGACCCTGTTTCACCGGTACATGCGGCCGATGGTGGAAGCCGGCCGCATCTTCGCGGCGGTACCGCCCCTGCACCGGGTCGAGCTGACCAGCCCGCGCAAGGGCCAGCCAAAGTACGTCTACACCTACTCCGACGCCGAGCTGCACCGGACGCTGCTGGAACTGGAGCGCAAGGGCCAGCGCTACAAGGAGCCTCCGCAGCGCTACAAGGGCCTCGGGGAGATGGACGCCAGCCAGCTGGCCGAGACCACCATGGACCCGCGCCAGCGCACCCTGCGCCGGATCAGGATCGAGGACGGGGTGGCGGCGGCGGGCATGTTCGAGCTGCTCATGGGCAGCGAGGTGGCGCCGCGCCGTGAATTCATCGTGGGCGGCGCCGCCGAGCTCGACCCCTCGCGCATCGATACCTGATTCCTGCCGCTATTGCATCACTGCCGCACGGCCGCCGTGCGCCGAGGGGATCCGGGCATCAGGACGGCCAGAGGACCGGACAGAACCGCGGATCGGCGTAG
Organism: Streptosporangiaceae bacterium; assembly: GCA_035532295.1. Classification (GTDB taxonomy): domain Bacteria; phylum Actinomycetota; class Actinomycetes; order Streptosporangiales; family Streptosporangiaceae; genus DASUBV01. The sequence goes on along the minus strand of DATKRH010000062.1, from coordinate 67,115 downwards.
TCGGGCTCGCCGGCGCCGGTCTGGCGGACGATCGTGTCGTGGTTGTAGGCCAGCAGGCTGCCGTCCGGCCGCTGATACGGGCGCCAGCGGTTCTCGCCATCCTGCAGGTGCAGGGAGATGGCGCGGCGCGGGCGGCCGCTGCGGTTATGGCCGCTGCCGTGGAAGATTTGGCAGTGGTGGAAGCTCATGTGGCCCTTCGGGATGACCATGGGAATCGGCCGCAGCGCAGTGCCGTTGACCAGCGCCGTCTCCGCCAGGATCGACTCCAGTTCGCTGCGGTCGCGCTGGGCGAAGTGCCGGGTCGAGTCATCCCCCGCGATCTCCGCCCAGCGGTGGCTGCCATCGATCATCGTGATCGTGCCCATCTCGGGGCCACAGTCGTGGAACGGGATGAAGGCGGTCAGCATCCGGTCCGACGTGCAGGTCTGCCAGTAGTGGCGGTCGGCGTGCCAGGGCACGAGGTTGCTGGGCTCGCCGCTGATCGGCGGCTTGTAGATGAGCGTGGACTGGAATATCCGGATCGCGGCGGCGCCGGCCAGCCGGGCGGCGACCGCGCCGATCAGCGGCTTGCTCAGGATCTGCGCGATCTCCAGCGACTCGTAGTGGATGTAGTCGTTGTGGCGCTGCACCGGCCCGTGTTCCGGTTCCCAGTAGGCCAGGTTGGGCGGCCTGACCGGGAGCGTCCGGTCCCGGTGGCCGGCGTAGAACCGCTCGCTCGCGGCCTGCAGCGCGTCAACCTCGTCGTCGGTCAGCAGCTTCTTCGACAGATACCAGCCGTGCTCGGCGTACGCCTGCACGTCCTCGTCGGATGGCAGCAGGGCCGCTGCGACCTCAGGATGAGTGAATTCGTCGGTGCTGGTCATGTTCTGGCTCCCCACCATGATGTCAACCGGACTGCTAGGCCAGCTGAGCCGTTAGGTCAGCTGGCTAGTCTCCGCGCGCTCGCTTTCGAGGGCCTCATACAGCGCCTTGATGTTCCGGCTGCCGAAGGTCAGCGCGCCCTGGCGCTCGATGAGCTCGAAGAACAGGGTGCGGCGCTCGTGCGTGGACCGGGCGAAGATCTGGAACATCTGCCCCCAGCGGTCGCGGTCCGCGAGCACGTTCAGTTCCCGTAGCACGGGAACGGGGATCGCCAGTGCGCCCAGGCGCGCTTCGAGGGTCCGGTAGTAGCCGGCCGGTGCGGTCAGGAACTCCACGCCGCGGGCGGACAGCGCGCGGACCGCGCCGGCGATGTCGGCGGTCTTGAACGCCAGGTGCTGGACCCCCGCGCCGTCATGGGCCTCGAGGAACTCGTCGATCTGCCCGGGGTCACGGCTGAGGTCGGGCTCGATCAGGGTAAAGGTGACGCTTCCCGCCCGGTCCTGCACCACCTTGGACAGCATCGCCTGCCCGCCCACCTCGATGCGCTCGTCGAAGATCTGGGTGAGCCCGAAGACGTCATGGTAATAACGGACGGTGGCGTCGAGCTGACCAGCCGGGAGACAGGCCGCGACGTGATCGAGGGTGTCCAGCAGCCCGCGGCGCGTGCCGTGGTCATCGCGGGTCATCTCGATGGACCCGGGCGCGAACTCGCCACCCGGCCCGGGGCGCTGGACCAGTCGGTGCGCAACATCGCCGAAGCCGGATACCAGCGCGGTGCCGACGCTGTGCTCGCCCGTGCCGGCGAACACCGGGCTTGCCAACGGCTTGGCGCCCGCGGCCACGACCTCGCTGAAGGCCTGCCGGACGCCGTCGACCCGGAAGCCGATGACGGTCACGCCATCGCCGTGCCGCTGCACGAATTCCGATGCCGGATGATCCGCCGGGGTCGCGCAGGTGAGCAGGAGATTCACCTGCCCCTGGCGCAGCAGCGCCGACCGTAAGCCGGCCGCGGCCGCCTCGGCGCTCTCGCGCCCGGCTACCCGGAAGCCGAACTCGCCGCACAGCAGCGCGACCGACGCGTCAAGGTCGCCGACGTAGCACTCGACATGGTCGAATCCCTGGATCCTCACGGTCTAGCCCTCCCTAGTTGCCTGTGCCCGCGCACCCGGGAGCCGACGGCCTTGGCCGCGCCGGCACCCGGATGCCGGTAGACGTACCTCTATCTGCCGCCCGGAGCTGTCTCCGGCACGATCACGCCGGACTGAGCCGGAATCCCGGACCGGCCATCGGGCGAGCCTGCCGATGACCACGACGGCGGGCCGAGGAGCAGCGCGGTGCCGCGGTCGCCGCCGCCTGCGCCCTGATCCGCGACGATGACCAGTGCCGCGGACGCGTCGCCGTCCTCGATCAGCGCGACCGCGGACGCCATCGCGTCGGCGAGCGCGTCGGCCGCCGGTATCGTGCACGCCACCGGTCCCGACAGTCCCCAGCGCGCGGCGATATAACCGACCACCGCGTTCTGGTTGGACTGGAAGAACAGCAGCGGGGGAACGCGGCGTCCTTCGTCCACGGCGCTGGCCACGGCGGCCGCCGTGGCGATATCCCCGGTGGAGCTGGCCAGGACGACGGCCGTGCGCTCGCCCAGGTCCGGGCGGGCCGGCGGCGAGCCGAAGTAACGCCGCAGGCACTGCTGCGCCACCTCAGCGGCGAGCGGGCTGAAGGAGGACGTGATGAAGCCCGGCAGGGCGGGCAGCCTGGCCGCCGGGCTGGTCGGCCACTGCGCACGGGCGAGCACGACCAGGTGAGCGGCCGCCCCCGCGGCCGCGCCGGCCGGCCCCGCCGCGCCGGCGTGCGGCCCCGCCGCGCCGGCGTGCGGCGTGCCGTGTCCCAGGATCGGCGGCGCGCTCACGCGGCAGCCACCACCAGCGCGGTGCACGCACCGCCGAACGCGGCGTTCAGGCTGAGCGCGTACCGAGGGCGGCCCTCGCGAGCGGTGCCGAGCACCAGGTCGAGCTCGCACTCCGCGTCCGGGGCGAGGTACCCGGCGTTGACCGGCAAGAACCCCGCCCGCACGGCGAGCACGGTGATCACGAGCTCCAGCAGCGCCGACGCCTCCAATGCGTGCCCGTGCAGCGACTTCGTCGAGCTGACCGGGATCGCGTCGGCATAGCTGCCCAGCGCGCGATGCAGCGCGGCGGCCTCGGAGGAGTCGCTGGAGACGGTCCCGGTGCCGTTCGCGTTGATGTAGCCGATCTGCGCGGGCCCGACCTGCGCGCGGCCGAGGGCCGCGCCGATGGCTCGCGCCAGTCCCGCGCCGTCGGGGTGCGGCTGGCACACGTGGTAAGCATCGCCCGCCCGACCCCAGCCCGCGAGCCGCGCCAGCTCGGGTACTCCCCGGCGCCGGGCGGCGGGCGCCGGCTCGAGGACGACCGCGGCGACCCCGTCGCCGAGCAGCAGGCCCCGGCGGCCCGCGCTGAAGGGGCGCACCTGGCCGTCGCGGGCCAGGGTCCGCCCTGCGTCGAACAGCGCCAGGCTGTCCGCATCCACCAGGAACCCCGCGGCGACAATGACCAGCGCCGCCCGGCCCGATGTGATCATCGCGCCGGCGTCGGCGATCGCCGAGCTTCCCGCGGTACAGGCGGTGGCGTAGATCCTGGCGGGGGGCGGCAGGCCGCAGCGCGCTGCCACCACCGCCGCCGTGTCTCCGACTACGGTGGCTGCCGACGGGTCCCTGGCCGCCGCGCCGTCGGAGTGCAGGGCGAGCAGGAGGACCGCCGCCGCCCGGTCCGCGGGGCTCAGGCCGGCCGTGGCGCAGGCGTCATCGATCACGGCCTCGAGCTCGGCCGCTAACAACGGGGAACCGGGCAGCTCGGCGTCCGTCCGGACGCGGCAGCGGCCCGCACTGAACCTCGTGACCGGCCCGAACGCCGGCTGGCCCGCCAGCACCCCGTCCAGCACCGGCCCGGGGCCGCGCCCGAACGCCGATGCCACGCCGACGCCCGTGATGGCGACCTCCGGGCGGGCGAGATCATCTGCCTGCGAGTTAGTCATGCACCGCGCCCGCGGCGGCCAGCTCGTCACGGAGCGCGGCGACCGCACCGGAGACCGTCGTCATCTGGTCGAGCGCCTCGTCGCTCAGGTCCAGCGTCACGTCGTACTGCTGCTCGACCTTGGTGATCAGCCAGGTCAGCTCGATCGACCCGATCCGCTCGGCGACCTCATCGGGCGAGCGATCGCCGAATGCGGCCAGCATGGCGATGACCTCCTCGCGGCTCGGCACCGCCGACTGGCCCCCTTCGGCCGCCGGGCCGGCCTCCGGTCCGCGGGCATCGAGGATTTCGTTGTCCATCTAGTGAGCTCCTAGCGGTGCGATCGCAAGCCAGCGTTGATGTCGCGGACGGGGGCGTGCCGGCGAGGCGGCCCTAGCGGGAGATGAGCCCGTCCGCGGCGCCCCCACCTCACGGCTGAGCCGTCGGCGCGGCCGTTGCCGTTGCGGTTGCGGTTGCGGTTGCGGTTGCGGTTGCGGTTGCGGTTGCCGCAGCCTGCAGGACCGCGCGAGCACGGACGATCTTCCCGGTGGCCGTGCGGGGGAGGGCGGCCAGCACGTGCAGCCGCCGCGGCCGCTTGTAGGGCGCGATCACGTCCGTCATCGCGGCCTCAACGTCGGCGACCGTCGCGCCGTCGGCCAGGACCAGGTAGGCCTCGATGGCACCGTCGTAGGCGACCACCGCCGAGACGACCTGGGACAGGGCGCACAGGGACTGCTCGACCTCGGTCAGGTCGACCTTCAGGCCGCCGATGGCGACCTGGGAGTCGAGCCGCCCGAGGATGGTGACCAGGCCGGTCGCGGCGTCGATGGTGCCCGCGTCCTTGGTGCGCAGCCAGCCGCCGGACCAGCGTCCGGGATCGATCAGGCCGATGTAGGGCGATGCCGCCGCCTGCACGAGCACTTCGCCGTGCTCGACGCGCAGCGCCATGCCCGGCGCGGGCGCGACGGCGGGCCGGTGCTGCCCGGAAAGATCGGTCGCGATCATGCCGACCTCGGTCATCCCGTACATCGTCCCGAGCGGGACTCCGTAGCCGGCGGTAAACGCCTCCGGCACGCCCGGCCTGACTAGCTCGCCCGCCACCACCATCCGGGTGAGGTTGCGGACCGGCTTGGGCCCGGCGGTGAGGAGCTCGGCGTGGAAGGGCACGCCCAGCACCATGGTCGGCTCGGGGCCGGCCGCGATGGCCGCGCGGATGCCGTCGCCAGTGAGCCGGTCGGGGAAGGCGAGCTGCACGCCCGCGTGCAGGCTGTGCAGCAGCCCGCCGACCAGGCCGAGCACATGCACGATGGAGGCGAGCAGGACGATGCGCTCGCCCCGGCGCGGGTACTCCGTCAGCTGCCGGTAACGGTCCAGTTCCCTGAGCAGGTCCGCGGCCGTCCGCGCGATGACCTTCGACGGTCCGGTCGAGCCCGAGCTCAGCTGGATCAGGACGTGCGGGGTCTGCGCGGGCTGGCCGTCGGGCCGGGCCGCCGTGACGGGCTCGGCCCGGGCGTATCCGGCCATCGGCGCGCTCGTCACGTGCCCGGCCGTCACGACGACCTGCGGCGCCAGCCGCTCCAGGGCCCGGTCGATCTCGCTGCGCGCCAGCCGGTGATCGAGCAGGCTCACCTGCGCGCCGAGGGTCCACGCGGCCAGCAGGCTGGCCACGAACGTCAGGGACGGGGGCAGCTGCAGGGCCACTGTGCCGCCGGGCGGCAGGCCCGCCGAAGCCAGTTCCGCCTGCTGCCGCGCCACCAGGCGCCGCAGCTCGCGGCGGTCGACGGCAGCGCCCATCCACAAGCACGGCTCTTCGGGATCCCCGGCCAGGAATGCGGCCTGTGCCCATTCGCCTGCGGGGACCAGCGTGTCCGACACTGGTAATTGGGAAACGTGGCTAGTCATGAAACGTCCCTTGGCCAATGCAGCCTTTTGCGCACCAATGGTGTGTTTGCTGTGAGAGTCGCATACGCAGCTAGCTGGGTCAAGGCGCGAGAGCCACGCGCGGGCAAACCTCCGGTGCCCGTGCCACGTGGGTTCCCTCACGGGGCTACGTGGACCACTATGGACCCAGGAGACCGGTCGGCGGTGGCCGGCGCCCGGGCAGCCAGGCATGGAGGACGCAATGCCGTTTGACCCCCAGGTCCAGGCCATCCACGACCGGCTGGAGCGCGAGCAGGCGCCCCGGCTCTATACGCGCCCGATCGAGGACGCGCGGGCCGCCGATGTCGCGGACGCCATCGCGGCGGCGGGCACCGGCGAGCCCGTCGCCGAGGTGCGCGACATGTTCATCCCCGGCCCGGCCGGCGATCTTCCCGTCCGGATCTACCGGCCTGCGGGCGGCGGGCCGTGGCCGGTGCTGGTGTACTTCTTCGGCGGCGGCTGGAGCCTGGGCACCCTGGATACCTCCGACGGCATCTGCCGGACGCTCACGAACCTGGTGCCGTGCGTGACGGTCGCGGTGGGTTACCGGCTGGCCCCCGAGCATAAGTTCCCGGCGGCGGTGCAGGACTGCTACGCGGGCGCGGCCTGGGTGTCGTCGCATGCGGCCGGGCTCGGGGCGGACGCGGCCAGGCTCGCGGTGGGGGGCGACAGTTCGGGCGGCAACCTGGCCGCGGCCGTCGCGCTGATGGCCCGCGATCGGGGCGGTCCCGCCATCGCCCATCAGCTGCTGGTCTACCCGAATACCGATTACCAGTCCGGGACCGCCTCGATGCGCGAGATGGATGACCCGTATTTCTTCAATCCGAAGTCCGTCGAATGGTACTGGGGTATGTACCTGTCCGACCCCCGGGACGGCGCTAACCCGCTCGCATCGCCCCTGCGGTCCGCCGACCTAGCCGGGCTGCCGCCGGCGACCGTTATGACGGCGGAGTATGACCCGCTGCGGGACGAGGGAGAATTGTACGGCGCCCGTCTCCAGCAGGCCGGCGTCCCGACGGCGGTCACTCGTTATGACGGCATGATGCACGGGTTTTTTACGATGGTGGGAGCGCTTGAGGTGGCCAGGCAGGCCGCCGGGGATGCCGCCGGCCGGCTGCGCGCGGCATTTACCGATTCGTAGCACGACGGTAACTGGAAATGCTAACAGGTGCCGGGCGGCAATTCCGCGCCCGGCACCTGCTATTCACTGGCGGTAATTAAAGCGTCCCCGCGCTCGTGGTGGTCTTCATCTGGTCACCTCCCCAATGCCGCGGCCGAATCATGCACCATGTGCATCTTTTCTGGACGCTAGATCGTTCATAAAGCAATGTCAAGGGGGCAGTCTGGCCCCAGTTTACGCCAGGGTAAGCAGGGGTCACCTGTGAGAATACGGCATGAGTGTTAACGAATGGCTATCATCGTGAGGCGCGTGACTAGCGGTGGCTGTGAGGCCAGAGCGGCGGTCTCCGGCCGAGGTCAGGGCCGGGTCCGGTCAGGGCCGGGCCGGTCAGGGCTGGTCAGGGCCGGTCAGGGCCGGGCCGGGTCGCGTGCACGATGCGGGTCGGCGCGGCGCCCTCCTCCGGCTCCGGGCCGACCGATGGGTCGAGGCCGTGGGCGCGCAGCAGGTCGCAGACGGAGTCCAGCCGGCGGCCGTCTTCCTCCAGTTCTACCTCGACCTCGATGACCGCCTGCCGGATCAGCGGCCAGTGCTCGGGATCGATGCCGCGCAGCACGTCGACCTCGCTGCCCTCCACGTCGATCTTGAGCAGGTCGACGGGTCGGCCAGCGCTGAGGAACGCTGACAGCCGCTCGACGGGCACCGTTATGTCGCTGCCCTTATACAGCCGCTCGGCGACGCGGGCAGAGTAGATCTTGCTCAGGGCGGCCTTCGCCGGGCCCTTCTGCCCCGGGTACCGGGTGGAGTTGCCGGGAATCGCGGGATAATACGTGAACGGGGCCGCGCGCTCCTGGCTACTGCCCAGGGCGATCTCCGCCACCTGCACGCCGTCGAGGCCGTGCAGGCCCATGTTCTGCCGGAATATGTTCGCCGACTCGGGAGCCGGCTCGAATGCGAGGATCTCCGCGTCCGGGTACCGCAGCTTCACGAAGAGCGCGAACATCCCGATGTTCGCGCCGACGTCAATGACCAGGGGCTGGGGCGGCAGGCGGATTCCGTCGTAGCAGCCGAGGCGGAAAATCTCATCGTAAATGAACCGCGCCTCCATGCTGCTCGATGCGAAAACCTTCAGGCCGTCGTCGAATTCGACCAGCTTGGACGCGGACATGCTCCCCGCCTTTCCGCCGGGCCGCAGGGGCCCAGCCCGCCCGGCCGCGGCGGCCGAGGATAACTCCGTGCGCACATCAGCTACGCCACAGCATCGCATCAGATGGGCCGCAGGAGAAGGGCGCAGATTGCCGCGGCGGCGGCGGGCTTTGGCGCGGCTACGGCGCAGGCCCGGCGGCCGCGGCCAACGGCCTGTAAATTGGCTGTTGTCCGCACCTGTTTATCGGTCTAGCCTGGCTCTTGCGTACTGGTTCGGCACATGTCCGGCGACACCCGCTGCGGGAAGAACGAGCCGTTCGGAGGGGGTAGACCGTGAAGATTGCCCGGGACACGTGGCTGATCTTTCAGCGGCAGATGCTGCTGGTGGCGCGCTCGCCGTCCTGGATCGGCTTCGCCCTCGCGCAGCCGATCACCTACCTGCTGCTGTTCGCGCCGCTGCTCAAGCTGGCGCTGAGCGCCGAGGGCGTGACCAGCTACACGCAGGCCTACCGCATCTACGTGCCGGGCCTGCTCACGCTCACCGCCGTGCTCGGCGGCCTGTTCACCGGCTTCGGCCTGCTCGCCGAGATCCGCTCGGGCATCATCGAGCGGGCCCGGGTCACGCCGGTGAGTCGGCTGGCCCTGATTCTGGGCCGGGCGCTGCGCGAGGTGGTCATGCTGCTCCTGCAGTCCGTGGTGATCACGGTGCTCGCGCTGTTCTTCGGGCTGACGGTCCCGATCGGCGACCTGCTGCTCGCCTACCTGCTGCTGGGCCTGCTCACGATATTCGCCGTGGCGCTGTCGTACGGCCTGACGCTCCGCGTGCGCAACGAGGCGGCCCTGGGGCCGATGATGACCACGATCAGTCAGCCGATCATGCTCCTGTCCGGGGTCCTGCTGCCGCTCACGCTGGCGCCGCTCTGGCTGCACCGGATCGCCGAATGGAACCCGTTCTACTGGACGACCAATGGAATGCGGGCGCTTTTCCAGGGGAACATGGGCGCCTCATCGGTCTGGCTCAGCCTGATTATCGTGGTCGTCCTGGCGGCCGTCACGATGGCCTGGTCGGTGCGGCTGTTCGCGCGCAGCACGGCGTAGCGTCCCGGAATTATCCGCGCTCTTCCTCGCCCAGCAGGTCAACCTCGCCGTCAGCGCAGGGAAACCGGACCCGGCACTGCCCGTCGGCCGGCGGGCGGTCGCCGGCGAGGCCCGCCGGGGGAGCAGGCTCAACGCGATGGACGTTCAGCCGCCTCCCGCCGACGACCGCGAACGCCCGGGGATAGGGGCCCAGCAGCGCTCGCACGAGTGCGTCGATCTCCGCCCGCGTCATGCTCGAGCTGATCTGCCCGTCCCGCGGCCGCCGCCGCGGCCACCGGCTCGCGACGGCCTCGTCCTGGACCCTGGAGGAGACCGCGCGGCCCGCCAGGCCCTCCGCCAGGTCGGCGCCGGCCGTGAAGTGGGCGTGCGCGATCCGGCAGAACAGCGAGGCGGCCGTCTCCCGGTCATGAACGTCCAGGTCGTACTGGGCGATGATCGGCCCCGCATCGGCGGCGGCCGCCAGGAAGAACACCGTCAGCGCCGTCCGCTGGTAGCCCTTGATAATCGTCCACGGGATGGGGGCCTGCCCGCGCCCATCGGGGAGCTTGGTGGGGTGCATGCCGATGCAGCCGAACTGGCCCGGCTGGCCCGGCTGGCCCGGCTGGGCGGTCCCGCCGCCAGTGACCTCGGCCGGGATCGACAGCACCTCGCCGGAGATGAGGTGTGACCAGCCGATCACCAGGATGTAGGCCGGCTCCGCCGCCCGGATCTGGCTCGCCAGCGAGGTCAGCCGCCCGTCGGCGGTGCTGACGTGCGGCACGCCGTGGTCGGCCGCCAGGTGCTCCAGCGACTGATAACCGACCGTGGCGGCGGCATGCCCGCCGTCCAGCCCGATCGTCAGCGGCACCTCAAGCCGCCCGTCGAGGTAGGCCCGGGAGGAGAAGATCCCCTCGAAGGCCCGGACGCCGAAGGTGTGCCCGGTCACCAGGACCAGCGGCGTCCGCCGCGCCCCGTCTGGGTTGCTCATGACGCTCGATCATTCATGACACACATCCACTAGCTCGATCTTGCCGGTGACGGCCCGGAAACAGAACGCTGCCTGGACATTTCCGGGTTTCTCGAAGAACTGCGCTATTTCATGCTCGGCGCCAGGGTCGGCCAGGAACTCCAGCGCTACGCGAGTGCCCAGACCCGAGGCGCCGGCGGCGCAGATGACCTGCTCTCCGGGCGCATAAGGGTTTGCCACCCGCGCTATCAGGCCAAAGTCCTCCGACAGATTATGTCGGGCATCTTTCTTCGGGTAGAACCGCAATCCGGTGGACCTGTTGTAAAGGTAAGCTGGCTCCAGGCGTGGCATTTCATAATCGATGGCCCACTGCGTGCTCCGGAAGCGGTTGTAGAGATCGCGGACCACCAGGTTGCTCACGGCGCCGCCCGCCAGGATGACGCTCTGCGCCTGGAGTATCTGGTCCGCCGACGGGCTGTTCGAGGGCGTCTCGCTCAGCGGGGAGTAGGGCAGCCACTGATCACGGAACGACTGTCGTAGCTGGTCGCGCCCGGCATTCTCGTGGCTGGTCGGCCAGTCGATAGGAGCCCCGGGGGTGGCGTAGGCCTCGTAGAAGAGAGTGATGTCCTGGCTGCGGATAATCCGGCTCCAGAAGCGATGAAACGGCGATTCGCTGAGCTTCAGTATCTCGTCGAAGGGCCCGTCGGCCCCTTCTTGCATGCTGACCTCGAAGGCCTCCGCGCGGTCCATCCGGGCCAGCTTGCCGAGGCCGGCCTCGTAGGCGGCGAGGTCCCGCCTCTCCAGCCGGGCGCGCTGCGAGTCATGCAGCGCGAGCGCCCGGGTCTTCTTCGCCAGCTTCTCGCCGGACACCTCGACGAATATCCGCGGCGCGAACGGCTGCTGCTCGCGGGACAGGTGGACCGAGTAGTGCAGGAAGACGCATTCCCGGAAAGCGGCATGGGCGATCCTGTTGGCCTCCACGTGATCGTTATGGCTGTCGGCCGTGGTGTGGGTCACGATGAGATCGGGCTTCAGCCCGCGGGCCGACACCAGCTTGCGCACCCTGGCGACGGATCTCGCGTCGGCTCGCAGGCGGCCATCGCGCAGCCCGGCGAAGAGCACGTGGTCGCGGGGCACGCCCAGCGCCTCGGCCGCCAGCGCGGCCTCGCCGCGCCGGGCCTCGCGATCGTCGCCGTCATCAGTCAAGACGACGAAGTACGTTTCTATCCCGAGGGCTACTGCCTTGCTCACGAGCGCAGCCGAGCCGATCTCTATGTCGTCTGGATGCGCGCCCATGGCCAGGAGACGCAGTTCTGGCAACCTGTCCTCCCTGAACATCTTCTAGGTCATCGGCTGGCCGCCGGGCCAGCAGCGCCGCGTGACGTGGTAGGGCAGCGGGCCTTCCAGGGCCACCGCCGCGTAGAACCCCTCCGGCGCGGACACGTCGCGGACCAGGCACGGAGCCCCGCTCCCGGCGACCTCGCTCCCGGCGACCTCGCTCCCGGCGACCCCGCCCGCGGCGCCCTCGCCGGGGTCGCAGACCGGCAGGCGCAGGCCGGGGATGAGCCGCCCGCCGCCGACCTTGACGCACGCCTCCTTGCGGGTCCACAGCCGGGTAAAGCGGTCGGCCTGATCGGCGGGCCCGCAGCCCGTGGTGACGAACCGCGCGTCCGCGGGCGGATAGAACCGCCGGGCCATGGCGGTCACGTCGACGCCGGACAGCCGCCGCTGCAGGTCCACCCCGACTCGCCGCCGGCCGGTCAGGGCCAGCGCGGCGAGATTGCCCGAGTGCGAGAGGCTGACCTGCGCTCCGGTCCAGGGCCCGGCAAGCTCGGGCTTGCCGTGCGGCCCGTAACGCCAGCGCAGCCGCGCGGGCGGCGCGCCCAGCCGGCGGCCGATCAGCAGGCGGGCGGCACCGTGCGCCGCGACGAACCGGCCCCGGTCGGCGGGCTCGAGCAGCGCGCCGGCCCGCTGCCGCTCGGTGTCGTCGAGCAGCGCCTCGAGGCCGGCCAGGACCGGACCCGGAAGGTCCGTCCGGATCAGCCACACGTCGACGACGTCGGCTATCACCGCACCTGCCGCGCGCCGACCACGGGGCCGGCCTCGACGTCGATCGCGGACACGCTCAGGTAGCGCAGCTCCGGCTCGTAGTCGGCCAGGAGCACCCGCCGGCCCCGCGCCGTCCAGTCTGGCAGTCCGCCCGCGAGTTCCCACCACACGCCGGTGCTGGGCTGCCCGGCTGGCGCGACGAGGACCTGGTCGATGGCGGGGACGCCGGGGGGCAGCAACTGCTGGCCGCCGGACCGGCCCCCGTTACTCCTTCCGGTCCGGGGGCCGGGCGAGGCGACCGCGCCGATCAGGCCGGCTAGGCTGCCGCCGACGATCAGCGTCACGTCATCGCGGCCGGCGGCCAGGGCCGCCAGCTCGCTGGCGAGCAGGTCACCGGCCTGCGCCGCGGATACGCCGGCGTGCTGGCGCACGGCCGCCAGGCGTCCGGCTCCGGCCGGGCCGCACAGCAGTGCCACGGCGGCGCCGCGGGTCGGCAGGACCCCGGGCGCGGCCAGTTCGTAGTGCAGCGTCTCCTGCTCGACGACCACCAGCAGGGCCCGCTGGCAGCTGCCGCCGCGGGCGTACTCGCGGATCAGCCGCAGCGCGGCAAACGGTGCCGCGGTCCCCTGGTCGCAGACGGCGAACGCCATCGGGGCGCCCGGGCAGAGGTAGCTCAGGTGGGCGGCGGTCGAGCGGCCGGGGACGACGTCGTGCACCGCGAACGCGAGCACGATGAGGTCGACCGGCTGGCCCGGCGGCATCGTCTGCGTCAGCAGCGCGCCGGCCATCTCGCCGTAGGACTGCCCCCGGCCCTGGCCGAGCAGATCCTCTCGCAGCCCGAGCCCGTAGGGCGCGACCAGGTCGGACAGGTAGCTGCGCAGCATCGGATCCAGCGCCGCATCCGACGATCCCTCGAATGCCTGCCGTCCGGCCGCGGCCACCCGCAGCGGTTCGCCGTGGCCGCCGTCGGCCCCGTCGGCGCCCGGCGGCCCGGCGCAGTGCATCGGCTCAGCCGTCCGTCGTCGCGTGGGCGGCGACGAAGTCGGCCAGGTCACCGACGGTGTTCATGTCCCCCTGATCGATGTCCTCGACGTCGATCTGGACTTCCAGGTCCTCTTCCAGCTCCAGCAGCAGCTCCAGCATGGTCGCCGAGCGCAGGCCAAGCTCGCTCATCAGCTGCGTGCTGTCGCTGATCGCCGGTGTCTCACGACTCAGCACCTTCGGCAGCAGGACGCCGATACTGTCGAAGACCCGCTGCCGGAGCACGGTGTCCAGCTGCGCGGTCACGGTTCCCTCTTCCATCCATCGGTCCCATCTGCTTGGTCGTGTCGCGGGCTAGTGTTCGAAGACCATGGCCGAAAACGTCGCGCCCAGCCCGGCCGCGGCGATGAGGTAGCGGTCGCCGGGCCGCAGCAGGCCCCGGTCTCGGGCGGTCGCGTAGTTCAGGAACGAGTCCGCGCAGAACGCGTGCCCGGTGACCGGCACGTTATCCAGCAGGACGCGGTCCACCGGGAAGCCGATCTTGCGGCTCAGCCGCTGCCACGACACGACGTTGACGTTGTGCGGCAGGATCAGGCTGATCTCCTCCAGCGTCAGCCCGGCCTGGGCCACCGCCGCCAGCAGCACCTCGGCCAGCGAGTCGGGATACTCCTGCTCGTAACGGGCCGCGAGCTCGGGCAGGTCCTCCAGCCGGCCGTCGAACTCGCCCTTGGTGGCGGTAGCGTAGGACAGCAGCCGGTCCCGGTGGCCGTCGGCGCGCACTAGGCACGCTGCCGCGCCCTCGCCGAAGATGGACGTCCCCGGCACGAGCTGGGCGTCGCGAGTGAAGGTCTTTTCCCCGGTCAGGACGAGCGCCAGCGCGTCGGGCTCCCCGTCGGCGGCCAGCAGCCGCCCCGCGATGTCGACCGCGAGCAGGCTCGTCGCGCAGGCATGGTGGGTCACCGTGAACGCGACCGCCCGGTCGAGCCCTAGCGCCCGGCACAGCTCGTGCAGCGGGTTCAGCGGGTAGGGCACCACCACCGGCAGGGTGCGCGCGTACAGCACGTACCGGACCTGATGCTCGCGGCCGCGGAGGGCATCGAGCCCGGCGGCCCCGGCCAGCAGCAGGTCCAGCAGCGTTCCGGCTGGGTCCAGCCGGATCTGCGAGAGCCCCAGGAACCGCCGGAACAGCTTGATCTGGATCGGCCTCAGGCCGAGTCGGCCGGCTAGGTCCTCGATGGATACTCGCTGGTCCGGCAGGTAGGTCGCCACGGCCTCGATCGCGGTCACGGTACCCGCACGCCCGTGTCCGCGCCCGTGTCCGCGCCCGTGTCCGCGGCCGGGTCGACGGCCGCGTCGATGAGCACCGTCTCCAGTCCGCGCAGGCAGGCCTCCATGTTGCCCGGCGACACGTACTGGGTATCGGCCCACAGCTCGACGCGCAGGCTCCCGGCCACGTCATTGACGTGCAGGAAGCACCGTTCGCGAGGCAGGTCCTGCTGGATGCCCCAGGTCAGGGTGGACCGGGGGAGCGCGGCGAGGATGTCGGCCGGGGCGAGAAGCGGGCCGTCACCGGGCTCATGGGAGACGGTCAGGCGGCGGTCGTTGACGAAGCAGCCGAGGTCGAGGGGCTCGCCGCGTTCGTGCTCGATCCTGGCGACGAGCTCCTCGCGGTCGGGGGGGCTGTAATAGGAGAGCTTGTAGGCGTTGATGGCGGCGCGCCAGGATCGGGCGACGATCTGCTCGAAGGGGCCGTCAGCGTCGATGACGCAGGGGATGGAGATGCACAGCGGGCTGACGACCTCGGCCAGGCCGCGGCGGAACCGGTTGTTGACGACCACCTGGATGACGGCGGGGTGGCTGCCGGTGACCCGGGTAAGGGTGACGGCCCAGGCGGCGAGCAGGACGGTGGAGGTCGTGGCGCGGGTGCGGGCGGCCAGGACCTGCGCGGCGCGCAGCGCGGCGGGGGAGTCGTAGGTGGCCTGCCAGTAACGCGGGCTGCGCGGGCCGGCGGCGGGGGGCGTCCACTTCTGGGCGGGGATGGCCCGCAGCGTCCGCTCCCAGTAGGCCAGCGCGGCGGCGCTTTGCCGGCGGGCCGCGGGGGTGGTTTCCTGCGCGGCGAGCTCCAGGGGCTGGGCGGCGGTGACGGGGGGCGCGTGGCCCGTGACCGGGTCGCGGCGGGCCAGGTCGGTGAGCATGGCCATGGCGCCCATGCCGTCGGTGGCCAGGTGGCTGATGACGGTCACCAGGTGAGTCGCGTCGTGCCCCCGGGCGACCACCGACCACAGGATCGGCCACTCGCGGAAGTGATCGAAGACCTTTTCCGAATAACGGGCGAACAGGCCAGCCGCAACCTCGCCCGGATCGGCGCCACCGGGGTCGGTCACCTCGAGCGCGATCTCGCCAGACGCCGCGGCGAGCTGCTGGAGCCGCCCGTCCTCCAGCCGGAGCCGGGTCCGCAGCGACGCATGTCGGCACATTAAGAACCGCAGGTCAGCCGTTACATCGTCAACAGTCGTGCCCGCCGGTAACGGGAACGCGCCACCGAAGCTTAACGACGAGCTCTCCCGCTGCATCGCCGCCCAGATGTCGAGCTGGCCCCAGGTCAGATCGCCGACGCCGGAGCCTTCCCCCTCGAATGGGACGAGGATTTGCTTCGTCATGCCGCTTCCCCACCGCCATGGCCCTGATGCAGGCTGCCGCGTCAGATGACCGGATCATAACCCCGGTTCACAACTAGCACAAAGCACCCTTCCAAATCAGCGGCCATTGTGCTTTCGTAGCACCTGACACGCCCCTCACGCGCGGGCAGTCCGCCGCGTCGTGATCTGGTAGCTGGTCGGGGAGGACCGGGATGACGGCAGTGCCAGCGGATCGCGCCGGGCTGGATCGAGAGCGCGTCCTGGGGGAGCTCATCGGCATGCTCGCGGCCGTGACCGGCGAGGATCAGCGCTGGGCGGCCAGGGTGACCGCGGCCAGTCGGCTGGAGGGCGACCTGCGCCTGGAGAGCGTGGAATTAGCGGCCCTGGGGGAGCGGCTCCGGCAGGCGTACGGCGACTCGGTGGACCTGGCGGCGTTCGTCGCCGAGCTGGATATCTATCAGATCGTCGGGCTGACCGTCGGGGACCTCGTGGCCTACGTCTGCGCGAGTCCCGCCGGGAGCCCCGCCGAGATGCGGGGGATGCGCGGGATGCGGGGGATGCGGGGGATGCGGGCGTGAGCAGGTTCCTGTTCATCACGCTGCCGCTGACGGGCCATATCTACCCGGCCAGCGCCCTGGCCCAGATGCTGGCGCAGGACGGCCACGAGGTCGCCTGGGTCGGCTCGGAGGCACGACTGCGGCCGCTGATCGGCCCCGGAGCCACGGTGTACGGCACCCGCCTGCGCCCGTACCGCGGGCTCGCGGACACGGGCTTGACGTCGGTCAAGTCGCTGTGGGACGACTTCGTGGTCCCGTATACCCGCTTCACGCTGCCCGCGGTCGACCAGGCGGTTCAGGACTATCACCCGGACGTGCTGGTGGTGGATCAGCACGCGCTCGCGGGCGCGCTGGTGGCGGAGCGCTACGGGCTGCGCTGGGCCACGATGTGCAGCTCGTCGATGGAGCTGGCCCGGCCGTTCGCGAAGCTGCCGAAGATCGAGGCCTGGATCCGCGGGCACCTGGCGACGGTGTGGGCGCTGGCCGGCCTGCCCGACGGCGAGGTTCCCGACCTGCGCTTCTCGCCCTACCTCGTGGTCGCTCTCACGAGCCGGGCGCTCACCGGCGAGCTGTCGTTCCCCGACCACTACGCGCTGGTCGGGCCGGCGCTGTCGGCCCGGCCAGCCCGCGCCGACTTCCCGTGGGACTGGCTGGCCCCCGATCGTCAGCACGTGCTGGTGACGGTGGGCACGATGGCGGAGAACAACGCCACTGACTCGACGGATTTCTACGGCCGGGCCGCCGCCGCGCTGGCGCCCCTCGGCGATCGCGTGCAGGCCGTCGTGATCGCCCCGCCGGACGCGATCCCCGCCCCGCCGCCGCACGTCCTGGTCGCCCCCCGGGTTCCGCTGCTGGAGCTGATGCAGCACCTGGACGCGGTGGTCTGCCATGGCGGCCTGAACACCGTGTGCGAGTCCCTCAGCTACGGCATCCCGCTCGTGATCGCTCCGCTCACCCGCGACCAGCCGATCAACGCGGAGCAGGTCGTGGCCGCCGGCGCCGGGCTGCGGGTCAGTTTCAGCCGGGTCACCCCGGACCAGCTGCGCGCGGCGCTGACCACCGTGCTCGACGTGCCCGCCTACCGGGCCGCGGCCGGCCGGGTGCGCGACTCGTTCGCGGCGGCCGGCGGGGCGCGTGCGGCCGCCCGGCGGCTCGCGCAGCTGGCGGCCGGTTAAGACGATGTCCCTACCAGGTCCCCCGAAATCAGCCCCGCCAATATCGCCTGTTGTCCGGAACCTTTATATCGGTCTAGCCTTGCTTATACGCCTTATCGTCGGCATCTGTCCGGCCGCGCCGGGAGTAAAAAATGATTGAGACCAGCGGTTTAAGAAAGTCCTTCCACACGGGGAAGGGCCGTAAGGGCGCGACGGTCGACGCGGTGCGCGGTGTCAGCCTCGCGGTCGCTGAGGGCGAGATCTTCGGTTTCCTGGGCCCGAACGGTGCCGGGAAGACGACCACGCTGCGGATGCTCGCGACGCTGATCATGCCCGACGGCGGCCAGGCGACGATCGCGGGCACGGACCTGCTGTCCGACCCGGGCGAGGTCCGCCGACGGGTGGGTTACGTCGCCCAGGGCGGTGCGACCTGGGACGAGGTGACCGCCCGGGAGGAACTGGCGCTGCAGGCGCGAATGCACGGCCTGAGCAAGGCCGAGGCCAGGCGCCGGGCGTCGGCGGCGCTGGAGGCATTCGAGCTCACCGAGTACGCCGATCGCCGGTGCAAGACGTACTCGGGCGGTCAGCGTCGCCGGGTCGACATCGCGCTCGGGGTCATCCACGGCCCGCGGGTGCTGTTCCTGGACGAGCCGACGGCCGGGCTGGACCCGCAGAGCCGCGCGCACATGTGGGACGAGGTCCGCCGGCTCCGCAAGGAGGGCATGACGGTCTTCATCACCACCCATTACCTGGAGGAGGCCGACGCGCTGTGTGACCGGATCGCGATCATCGATCACGGCGAGATCGTGGCCGAGGGCACCCCCGATGATCTCAAGCGGGAGATCGCCGGGGACGTGCTGGCCGTGACCGTCAACGGCTCCGCCCCGCTGGCCGCCGAGCTGCTGAGCGGCCAGCCGTACGTGCACAAGCTGGAAGTCCTGGATGAGCAGGGGCTGCGGCTGTACGTCGACTCGGGCGCGACCGCCATCCCGCTGGTCCTGCGCGTGCTGGAAGGCTCGGGCGTGGAACTGGGCGCGATCGAGCTGCACCGGCCTAGCCTCGACGACGTGTTCCTCACCAAGACCGGCCGCTCGCTGCGGGAAAAGTGATGAAACTCGCCCGCGACACCTGGCTGATCTTCCAGCGGCACTTCCTGCTGGTGCTGCGCTCGCCCACCTGGATCTGCTTCGCGCTCGCCCAGCCGGTCACCTACGTCCTGCTGTTCGCGCCCATGCTGAAGCTGGCGCTCAAGGCCGAGGGCATCACCACCTACACGCAGGCTTACCGCATCTACGTGCCCGGCTTGCTCACGGTCATGGCCATCCTCGGCGGCTCCTACGCGGGCTTCGGGCTGCTGCGCGAAGTGCGCACGGGCATCATCGAGCGGGCCCGGGTCACGCCGGTCAGCCGGCTGGCGCTGATGCTCGGCCGGGCCCTGCGCGAGGTGGTCATGCTGCTCGTGCAGGCGGTGATCATCACGCTGCTCGCGCTGCCATTCGGGCTGCGGGTGCCGATAGGCGACCTGCTGCTGGCCTACCTGCTGCTGGCGCTGCTGTCGGTCATGGCCGTGACCTTCTCCTACGGCCTGACGCTGAAGGTGCGTAACGAGGCCGCGCTCGGCCCGATGATTAACACGCTGAGCAATCCGCTAATGCTGCTCGCCGGCGTGCTGCTGCCGCTGACCCTGGCGCCGCTATGGCTGCTGCGCATCGCCGAGTGGAACCCCTTCTACTGGTCGACTAACGGAATGCGCGAGCTGTTCTCGGGCCACCTAGGCGCCTCCCCGGTGTGGATCAGCATGATCATCGTCGTGGTGCTGGCCGGGCTCGCGCTTTCCTGGTCGGTCCGCTCGTTCCAGCGCAGCGTTCAATAGCGGCAATCCCGCGCGAGGGGAGGAGAAGCCAGTGCCCGGTGAGAAGGCGGGATCGCTTCCGGAGGATCTGTACCGGACCATCCGGCTGATCCGCCGCTTTGAGGAGCGCGCGATGGGGCTGGTCAAGTCCGGCGACATCGCGAGCGGAATTCATCCGTGCATCGGCCAGGAGGCGGTGGCCGCCGGGATCGGCGCCGCGCTCCGCCCCGATGACGTCATGATGGCCAATCACCGGGGTCATGGCCACTTACTGGCCAAGGGCAGTGATCCCGGCGCGCTGCTCGCCGAGCTGGCCGGCCGCTCGACCGGGGTCGCCCGCGGCCGGGGCGGCTCGTTCCACCCGTCCGACTTCAGCGTCGGCGTCTTCGGCAGCACGGGCACCGTAGGTCATGGCGCGCCCATGGCGGCCGGCGTGGCCTGGGCGCTGGCGCGGGCGGGCACCGACCGGGTGGCGATGAGCATTTTCGGTGATGGCGCCGTGAACCAGGGCGCGCTCCTGGAATCGTTCAACCTGGCCGCGCTCTGGCGCGTCCCCGTGCTGTTCGTCTGCGAGAACAACCTCTATGCCACCACGCTGCCGGTGCGGACCGCCGTCGCCGGCTCGATCACCGCCCGGGCGGCCGCCTTCGGGATCCCGGCCGCCACCCACGACGGGATGGACGCCCAGGTGGTGCTCGACGCCACCGCCGCCGCCGCGGCGCGGGCCCGCCGCGGCGAAGGGCCGCAGTTCCTCGAATTCAGCACCTACCGGTACGAGGGTCACCACACGTTCGAGCGCAGCGTCCGGCTGCGCTACCGGGACCCGGCCGAGGTGGCGCAGTGGCGCGCCCGCGACCCGATGGAGCTGCAAGGCGGCCGGATTCCGGCCGGCCAGCGGGCGGACATCGACGCGGCGGTCGAGGCCGCGCTGGACGTCGCCGAGCGATTCGCCCTCGACAGTCCCCGGCCGGATCCAGACGACGCGCTCGCCTACCTGTACTCCACCGGGCTGCGGCTGCGCGCCGGCGTCGTCAGCTAGCGGAAGAAGAGGGGATCTCATGCCTAGCCTGTCGTACCTGCGGGCGATCAACCGGGCGCTCGGCGACGAGATGGAGCGCGACCCGGCGGTGTTCGTGATGGGCGAGGACATCCGACTGGCCCTGACCAACACCACGATCGGGCTGCTCGACCGGTTCGGTGAGCAGCGGGTCATCGAGACGCCCCTGTCCGAGCAGGGATTCACCAACTTCGCCACGGGCGCGGCCCTCGCGGGCCAGCGGCCGGTCGTCGAGTACCAGATCCCGTTCCTGCTGCTGCTGGTGATCGAGCAGATCGCCAACCAGGCGAACAAGGTGTCCCTGATGAGCGGCGGCCAGGCCAGCGTGCCGGTGACCTACCTGCTGCCGGCCGCGGGCTGGCGGCCCGCGTGGGGCGCTCAGCACTCAGATCAGCCCTACAGCATGTTCGCCCACTTCGGCGTCAAGACGGTGCTCCCGGCCACGCCCACCGATGCCTACGGCCTCATGACCGCGGCGATCAGGGACGACGACCCGGTCGTGGTGTTCGCCCCGATCGCCGCCCACGGGGTCCGGGAGAACGTCGTGCTCGCCGATCTCGGCCCGGTGCCGCTGGGCGTGGGCCGGGTGCACCGCCCCGGCTCCGACGTGACCGTGGTGGCGGTCGGGCATCTCGTGCACGATGCGCTGGCCGTGGCCGGCGAGCTGGCCGGCGAGATATCGGTCGAGGTCTTTGACCCGCGCACGGTCTATCCCTTCGACTGGAATGGCCTCGCGGCATCCCTGGACAAGACCGGCAGGCTGGTCGTCATGGACGACTCGAACCGGTTCTGCGGCCTGAGTGCCGAGATCCTGGCGACCGCGGCCGAGCAGATGCACCTGGTCGCCGCGCCGAAGCGGGTGACCCGGCCCGACAGCGCGGTCCTGGGCTGCGTGCCGGAGCTGGACCTGGCCCTGCAGCCGACCCGCGAGCAGCTGGCGATGACCATCCGCATGGTCGCCAAGAGCGGCCGCTAGACGCCGACGGGCACGCTCCCGTCGAACGCGGCCTCGACCAGGGCCGATTCCACGCCGCGCAGCACCCCCTCCAGGTCCGCCGGCGACACGTAGTGCGTGTCGAACCCCACCAGCACGTTGATGGAGTCGGGCGAGTCGCGGATGTGGATGTGGCAGGAGTCGGTGGGCTCGTCGGACTGCTCCGTCCACGTCAGGGTGGTGCGCGGCAGGGCCGCGCGCAGCGCATCGGGATCCGGGCGGGAGCCGGCCGCCTCCCGCGGAGTGGCCAGCCTGCGGTCGTTATAGACGAGGTCAACGTCGATGTCCTCGCCGCGGTCGTGTCCGGCGGCCACGACCAGCGCCCTGATCCGGGCCGGCTCGAAGTAGGCGTTCTTGTAGGCGGCCATCGACGCGCGGTAAGCCCTGGCGACGGCCTCGTCGAAGCTGTTGCCGGTGACGTCGATCACGCACGGGCAGGTCTGCGCGATCGGGCTGACCGTGTCGGCGAACCGGGGCCGGAACCTGTTGTTGACCTGGACCCGGGGGACCACCGGGCTGACGCCGGTCGTCCGGGCCAGCGCCACCGCGAACGCGGCGAGCAGCACCGGCGAGGTGTCCACGCCCGTTCGCGCGGCCACCGCCTGCATCGCCAGGAACCCGGCCGGCGAATCGTAGATGACCTCCCACCAGCGCGGCTGGCGCTGGTCGCGGGAACCGGGAAACCTGCGGGCCGGGATCGCGTGCAGGACTCGCTCCCAGTGCCGCTGCGCTGCCCGGCTCTGCCGCTGACCGGTCGGGCTGGCCTGCACGCGCGCCTGCTCCAGCGCCTGCATCGCGGTGACCGGCCCGCTCGCGGCGCCGGTGCGCGGGTCCCGGGCGGCCAGGTCGGCCAGCATCGCCAGCACGCCGAAGCCATCGGAGGTCGTGTGGCACATCGCCATCACCTGGTAGACGGGGACGCCGCGGTGGCGGACCACGGCCATCCGCAGCGGCCAGCCCTGCGCGTAGTCGCGGTCCGCCTTGTCGAAAGCCGCCTCGAGCTCGCGCGCGAACACATACGGGTCGGCCTCATCATCGGCGTCGACGATCTCCAGCCAGGCCGTGCCCGAGCTCACGAGGACCTGCTGGAGCCGGCCGTCGGCGCCGGGCCGCAGCCGGGTGCGCAGCGACTGATGGCGGCTCATCAGGAAACTCATGGTGGCCGCCACGTCGTCCGCGGTCACGCCGCCAGGCAACTGCTCCACGCCGGTCAGCCAGTTCGGCCTGCCGCGCGCCTCGATTCCCCGCCAGACCGTCTGCTGTCCCCAGGACAGGCCGGCGGTGCCGGAGCCTTCTCCCGAGAATGCGACGACTAATCCCTGCGCCACGATCACTCACCACCCGCTTGTTGAAGTCAGGCAGCCGGAAAGCCCATCATCTTTCCTGAAAGTACCGCCTGCCGCCGGCGGTCGTCAATGCCAGGCTACTCGCCCTGGCCGCGGCGACCGCGACTGCATCTAGGAATGCGCCAACCCAGGTGCTACGCTAATGACGAATTGTCACGGGCGCCACCGTTCCCGCACCGGCGGCCGGCCGTGGCGCATCCGACCGGCAACGTGATTTAGCAGGCCAGATGAACGACCAGTTCGGGGCGTCCGACCGCCCGCTGCCATGGCCTCGCGATGCCAGGCCACTGGCCTTCTTAATCGGCAGCCGACGCAGGTCGCGCCCCCCCGCCGGTACTTTACTGTCGAATTCCGAATGGCCTGCATTCCGGTGGCCTGCATTCCGATGGCACTGTCACGAAGGGAATCCGTCCGATGGCTGACTCTATCCAGCAGTTTATCTTCGACTCGCTACAGGAGATGAATTACGACGTCGAGGGCATCAGCGAAAATACTGAGCTAGGTCCCCGGGGAGCCGACCTGGCATCGCTGGGTCTCGCGGAGCTTGCCATTCGGGTCGAGGACGAATACGGCGTGAAATTTGACGAGGACGAGGCCGAGGAACTGGCTGACATGACGGTGGGCGAGTTCTGCGCCGTCGTGGCGCAGCGCCTGAGCACCGCCAAGACGGCGGCGGAGTAGCCGATGAGCGCTCCCAACCTCCGCGCCGCGCTGGCCGCCGACCCAGCGCTTGGAGCGGGAAACGTCCTGCTCAGGCTGGCCGAGCACGGTGCGGACCCGGATGGTCCGGGGATCACCTTCGACGTCGCCGTGGACGGCCATCCCGCCTGGGCGCCGCTGACGCTCGGGGCGCTTAGCGAGCGCGTGGCGGCCCGGGCGGCCTGGCTGCACGCCTACGGGATCAGGCCGCGGGACCCGGTGGCGCTGTATGTCACCTCGTCTGCGGACTGCCTCCTCAATTTCATGGCCATGACCTGGCTGGGCGCGATTCCGGCACTGATGAACGGCAATATGCCCGCCAGCATCGCCGCCGAGTACATTCGCCGGCTGCGCGGAGTCGGCGTGCTCACCGACGCCGCGCATCGCGAACTTCTCGATGGCACCGACCTAGGCGTTCCCATCCTCGCGGACGTCACCCAGGCCGGCACGGGCGATCCGGCCAGCGCGCCCGCGCATTACCGCCATCATGACGACGACCCGGTCGCGATCACGCACTCCTCGGGCACCACGCGGATGCCCGCGGCCGTGGTCCATTCGCACGCCAGCCTGTTCGCCGCGACCCGCCGGGTGCACCTGGCCAGCCCGCGAGTCAGCGGGGAAGAGCGCACGCTGTCGGTGCTGCCGGCCGCGCACGCCGCCGGGATCATCAGCACCCAGCAGGCCCTGTGCAACCGGCACGAACTGCTTTTCCTCTCGGCGCAGGGCGGGCGCTTCGAGCAAAGCGGAACGACTGTCCTGGATGCCATCGAGCGCTGGCGCCCGACTGGCGTCTTCGGGTTCGCGGTGACCTGGGCCGAACTGGCGCGCTTCGACCTGACCCAGCGTGACCTGAGCTCGGTGGCGCTGTGGTTCAACACCGGCGACTGCGCGCACGAGGCCCACGTGCGGCGCCTGGTGGCCGCGGGCAGTCACCTCACCTATACGCGCGACGGCGTGACCCGGGTGCCCGGGTCGAAGTTCATCGACGGCATCGGCTCGACGGAGATGGGGCATTCGGCGTTCCGCGCGGTGCACCGGATGACGAGCGATCGCTACGGCCGCTGCGTCGGGAAGCCGTATGCCTTCGCCGACGTGGCGCTCCTCGACCTCGAAACGGGACGGGAAGTGCCAGACGGCCAGGTCGGGCACGTCGGGCTGAAGTCCCCGACGCTGGCGCCGGGCTACTGGAACGACTCGGTGAACACGTACCGGAACCGGCTGCGCGGTTACTACCTGACCGGTGACCTGATGTACCGCGACGCGGAGGGCTACTACTACCACGTCGACCGGGCGATCGACTCGGTCGACCTCGGCGGCGGCAACTGGCTCTACACGGCCATGTCGGAGGAGCGCATCCTGACGCGCTGCCCGGACGTGCGCGACTGCACCGTGGTGGCCGGTCCCGCCGACGGCAGGATGGTGACCGATGTCCTGCTGCTGCTCGCCGCCGGCGCCGACCCCGATGCGGACCGGAGCGGCGCCATCGCCGAGGCCCTCGGCGAGGCGGCCGCGGCCACGCTGCGGCGCATCGTGGCGGTGCCCGACGAGGACATCGTGGTCGGGCCCACCGGCAAGGTCCGCAAGTTCCTGATGCGCCAGCGCCACCTCGCCGCGACGGCGGCGTCGTGAGCGTCCCTGGCCGCCGCAGCGCCGTTATCACCGGCATCGGGCTGGTGACGCCGGTCGGCAGCGATCTGCCCAGCGTGTTCGATGCCGTGTGCACGGGCCGGTCCGGGCTGCGCAAGCCGCCCGCGGGACATCCCCTGGACGAGGTCGCGCAGGTGGCCGGCATCGGCCCGGAGATCGACCCCACCACGGTCCTGCCCCGGGCGCAGGCCCGCACGGTGGACCGCTTCGTCGTGATGGCCCTGGCCGCGGCGGACAGCGCACTGGCCGACGCGGGGCTCGCCGTCGGCCGCGACGTCGATCCGTACCGGGCCGGCGTCATCGTCTCCGGCGTGGGCGGCTTCGCCTTACTGGAGAGGAACACCCTGGCCCGGGATCGCCGCGGCCGTGTCGGCGTGAGCCCGTACCTGCTCGCCGGGATGCTGCCGGGCATGGGCTCCGCCTATATCGCGATCAAACATGGCATCCAGGGTTACAGCTCGACGATCGGGACGGCCTGCGCGGCCGGCGCTCAGTCCATCGGCGAAGCGCTGCGCCTGATCCGCGGCGGCGATGCCGACATCGTGGTGTGCGGGGCCAGCGAGGCGCAGCTATTCCCGACGTTCTTTGACGCGTTCGGCAATGCCTGGGCGCTGGCGCACGACTGGGACGACCCGACCGCCGCCAGCCGGCCGTTCGACCTGCGGCGCAACGGCTTCGTGCTGGCCGAGGGGGCGGCGGTGCTGATCCTCGAGAGCCCGGCGCATGCGGACGCGCGCGGCGCGGCGGGCTACGCCGATGTCGTCGGCTGGGGGGCCACGACCGACGCCCATCACCCGACAACTCCCCGCCCGGACGGCGCTAGCTCCACGGAGTGCATGCGTCGCGGCCTCGCCGACGCCGGCATCGCCGGGCCGGACGTGGGATACGTCAACGCGCACGGCACCGGCACGAAACTGGGTGATGTCGCCGAGTCGCGCGCCATCACCGCGGTATTCGGAGATAGCCCGCCGGTGAGCTCGATCAAGAGCCTCACCGGCCACATGCTGGGCGCTTCCGGCGCGGTAGAGGCGGCGGTGACCGCGGCGGCCCTCAGCCGCGGAGTCCTCCCGCCGACCTGGAACCTGGACGACCCGGACCCAGCGTGTGACCTGGATCATGTTCGCGAAAAGCCCCGCAGCGTCGAGATCGACTACGCGCTGTCCAACTCGTTCGGGTTTGGCGGCCACAACATCAGCCTGGTCCTGGGCCGCCCCAGTACCCGTGAGCGGCGCTCGGCCTAGCCCGGCGAGCACCCGGGGCCGCCTGCGGCAAGCTGAATGCAGGCGGACCCGGCTCAATGCCACTTATCTTCGGTGACAGCTTTGGCTACAGCTTTGGCTACAGCTTTGGCTACAGCTTGGCCTCGCCCTTCATCTGCTCCCTCCCTTCTCGTCGCCGGATCATGATCACAGCTGCGACGTGCCCTTCATCTGGTCCCTCCCTTCCAGTCCTGGATTTAATGAACACATTCCGGACAGGAATGTCAACAGTCAATCTGGATCAAGGACCGGCTAATGCGGGCGACCCGCCTCAATGGCGGCGAGGATCCCGTCCCATAGACTGTTCCGGGCGGCGAGGGCGGTATTGACGGTCTCCTCGCACTCGCGCCACTTCTCGGCATCGTCTCCGCAGAGATCGGCCAGCATCTGCATGGCCATCGGCGTGTGCTCCTCGGCGTCGACCTGGATGTGGCGTTCCAGGTAGTCGACGAAGGTGGACAGCTGGTTGCCCAGTTCCCGGTTGACCGCCACCACCTTGTCGAACATGTCGGGGATCAGGTCCTCGCGGCCGAACGCGAAGGCCGCGGCCTGGCAGTGCGTGGGGGCGTTCTCGATAAATTCCCAGGTCATCGCCGTGAAGTCGGCAGCGGGCACCGGGACTGCGGCCTCCTTCAGGGCGGCGGGCACCGCCCTGCCCTCCCGCACTAAGCCGATGAAGGCGTCGATCCCGGACCGGTCCGCGCCGGCCTGGGTCATGCCCTGCAGGTACAGTTCGAAGTGGCTGATGAAGCCGTTGCCGAGCTCGTCGCTCTCCTCGACCAGGACGATGTCGTTGATCAGCCGCCGGCTTCCCGTCGGCCCGGTCGGCACCCACGGCACCTGCACGCACGTCAGGGAGCGCTGCAGTGACTTAAGCAGGGACATGAAGTCCCAGACGGCGAAGACGTGATGCTCCATGAATGTCAGGACCGGTCCCAGGCTGTCCAGGCTGCGATACATCGGGTGACTGATCACGCGGTGACGCGCCGGGTCTACGGCCGCCTTGAGCCGCGCTACACCCGGATTTTCCTCGCCCCACTCGTAACGTGACATACCGATTTCCTCCCACGTCGCAGACTTGACATTGGTCTATTTCCACACTGTAGGACGACGTCGCCAGAGCGTATAGAGCTGAATATTGCGAAAAATGTGACTCCAGGAAAGGATGAGAGTAGGGCGTCGGAAGGGAGAGCTGGCAATGCTCTGGGAAGAATCCCGAGGTGGCGGGCTACGTGTCCGCGGCGATGATGATCATCAGGAGGCCGGGCGGGCGGCGGCCGTGCCGCTGTCCCTGCCGGAGGCCGAGCCGCTCGCGGCCGCGAGCCTGCCGCCAGAGATCTGGGACTTCGTCGCCGGGGGCAGCGGCGCGGAACTGACGCTCGCGGCCAACCGGGCCGCCCTGGATCAGGTGTATCTCCTGCCTCGGGTGCTCACCGACGTCTCGGCCTGCAGCACCAGGGCCCAGTTCCTGGGCGGTCCCGCCGCCATGCCGGTCGCGATCGCGCCGATGGCCTACCAGCGCCTGGTGCACGCCGACGGCGAGCTAGGACTCGCCCGGGCCGCCCTGGCGGCGGGCATCCCGTTCACGGCGGGCATGCTGAGCAGCTACCCGATCGAGCAGATCGCCGCGATCGGCGGGGACATCTGGCTGCAGCTGTACTGGCTCCGCGACCGGGACCTCACCGCGGAACTGGTGCGGCGTGCCGAGCAGGCCGGCTGCCGCGGCCTGATGCTGACGGTGGACGTGCCCCGGATGGGCCGCAGGCTCCGGGATCTTCGCAACGGCTTCGCGTTCCCGCCGGGCGTTACGGCCGCCAATCTCGAGACCGGCCAGGCGATGGCCGGGCACGCCAGCGTGCCGGGCGCCTCGGCGGTGGCCCGGCACACGGCCGCAATCTTCGACCCCTCACTGAGCTGGCCAGATATCGAGTGGCTGCGCGAGCGCAGCGCCCTCCCGCTGATCCTGAAGGGAGTCCTGGACCCCGGCGATGCCCGGCGGGCCGCGGACCTGGGCGTCGACGGGCTGGTGGTCTCCAACCACGGCGGACGGCAACTGGATGGCGCGGCGCCGAGCATCACGGCCCTGCCCGACGTCTGCGCGGCGGTCGGCGGGCGCTGCGAGGTCATCCTGGACAGCGGGATTCGCAGCGGTACCGACGTGCTCCGGGCCCTGGCCCTGGGGGCATCGGGCGTGCTCCTGGGCCGGCCGGCGCTCTGGGGCCTGGCGCGCGGCGGTGCGAGCGGCGCGCGTCAGCTGATCGGCCTGCTTCAGGAGGAACTCCAGAGCGCCATGATGCTGGCGGGCTGTCCGGACGTCGCCTCCGCCGCCGCGCTGCGGACGGCCGGAGGGGGTCGCTGATGGCCGCGGGGGGCGCGGACCCGCGAGACTGCGACCTGGTCGCCTCGACCTTGCACGCCTCGCTGGAGGATCCCGCGCTGGAATCCATGAACTTCCTGAACGAGGTCGGCGGGCGGTACCCCGACGCCGTGTCCTTCGCCTCCGGGCGGCCGACCGAGGAATTCTTCGACATCGCGCTGATCCACGAGTACATCGACGACTACTGCCGCTACCTGCACGACACCCGCGGACTGAGCAAAGAGCAGGTCAGCCAGACCCTGTTTCAGTACGGCCGGACCAAGGGGATCATCAACGAGCTGATCGCCAGGCAGCTCGCCACGGATGAGGGAATCGAGGCCGATGCCGAGGCGATCGTGGTCACCGTCGGCTGCCAGGAGGCGATGTTCATCGTGCTCCGCGCGCTGCGCGCGGACGAGCGGGATGTGCTGCTGGCGGTATCGCCGACGTATGTGGGCCTGACCGGCGCGGCGCGCCTGGCCGACCTGCCCGTCTGGCCCGTGCGCAGCGGGCCGACGGGCGTCGACTTCGCCGACCTGGCCGCCCAGGCGAGCCGGGCCAGGGACGCCGGGCTCCGGCCCCGGGCCTGCTACGTGATGCCCGACTTCGCGAACCCGTCCGGGACCAGCCTGTCCGTCCCGCTCCGCCACCGACTGCTGGAACTGGCCGCCCGGGAGCAGATCCTGCTCCTGGAGGACAACCCCTACGGCACGTTTCACGACGGCGCTCAGCTGCCGACGCTCAAGTCCCTCGACACCGCTCGTCAGGTCGTCTACCTGGGCTCCTTCGCCAAGACCGGTTTTCCGGGCGCCCGGGTCGGTTATGCCGTCGCCGACCAGCGGGTAGCGGACTCCGACGGCGGCGTCACGCTGCTGGCCGATCACCTGTCCAAGATCAAGAGCATGCTCACGGTCAATACCTCCCCGGTGGCCCAGGCCATCGTCGGCGGCAAGCTGCTGGCCCATGACTGCAGCCTGACCCGGGCCAACCAGCGGGAGACGGCCGTGTACGGCAGCAACCGCCGCCAGCTGCTGGCCGGGCTGGCCAGCCGGTTCCCGGACCCGGGCGGGCCCGGCCGGGTGACCTGGAACTCGCCGTCGGGCGGCTTCTTCGTCGTCGTCACCCTGCCCTTCCCGGCCGACGACGAGCTGCTGGAGTTCTCGGCCCGCCAGCACGGCGTGCTGTGGACACCCATGGGCCACTTCTATGACGGCAACGGGGGCCGTTACCAGGCCCGCCTGGCCTGCAGCCAGCTGACCGCGGAGCTGATCGAGACCGGGCTGAACCGCTTCGCCGCCCTGGTCGCCGATCCCCGGTCCCGCGCCGCGGCGGGCGACTAGGTCAGGCCGGGGGGCGCGGTGCCGCCGATCGCGGCGACCGGCTGGCGTACCCGCTCGCCCGAGCCGTCTCGGCGGCCTTCGGCGGGCGGCAGCTCGACCGGCGTCCCGGCCTCGGTGGCGCCCCGCGCTGGACCAGGCCCGGCCCAGGCCAGGACCAGAGCGTCCTCGCCCTTGAGGAAGCGATGACAGCGGACCCCGCCGGTGGCCCGGCCCTTCGGGGGGAACTCCGCATACGGCGTGACCTTGACCGTGGCCGCGGTGGTGCCCGGCAGCGCGCCCGCCGACCCGGCGACGGTCACCACCACCGGGACCCCGGCGGCCGCCCCGGCCTGCCCGTCGCCGGGCGCATCGCTGCCCGGCGGCGCGGCCGGGTCGACCGCGCCGAACCAGACCACGCTGGCCCGCGGCGACAGCCGGATTCCCGCCATGCCGCCGGCCGCTCGTCCCTGCGACCGTACGGTTTCCGCGGTGAAGCGCAGCAACTGCGCGTCGCTGGTGATAAAGACCAGCTCATGACGCTCGTCCGCGAGCTGGACGGCGCCGACGACCCGGTCCCCGTCCTTCAGCGAGATCACCTCGAATTCGCTGGCGTTCTGCGGGTAATCGGGGGCGACCCGCTTGACGATGCCCTGCGCGGTGCCCAGCGCCAGCCCGGCGCCGTCGGCCGCGACCAGCCCTACGACGGTCTCGCCCGGCTCGGTCGAGATGAACTCGCTGATCGGGGCGCCGCCCGACAGGCCGGGGGAGTGGGCGCTCGGCGGCAGGGCGGGCAGCTCCAGCACGCCGAGCCTGATCAGCCGGCCATGGGAGGTGACCACCCCGATCGTGCCCCGTGCCGTCGACTCGACCGTACCGGTGATGACATCGTGTGCCGCGCGCTGGGGCCTGCTGGTCCGGGCGCTTTCCCGGGGCCGGCGCCCGGCGCCGTCGGGCGCGCCGTCCAGCGGGAGCGCCTCCTGGCTGGCGGGCGAGCCTGCCGCCGTCCGGGCGAGCAGGCCGGCCGAGGACAGCAGCACCGTGCACGGGTCGTCGGCGACCTCCAGCGGCACCGCCGCGGTCCGGGTCGCCCCGCTGCCTTCGAGCAGCACGGTCCGCCGCGGCGTGGCGAACCGCTCGCTCACGCTGGCCAGCTCGTCCGAGACGACCTCGCGCAGCCGGGACTCCGACTCCAGGATCGCGGTCAGCTCGGCGATCTCGGCCTGCAGCGTCTCGCGCTCCCGCTCCAGCTCCAGCTTGTCGAACCGGGTCAGCCGGCGCAGCGGGGTATCGAGGATGTACTGCGCCTGGATCTGCGTCAGCTCGAAGACGGACATCAGCCGGTCCCTGGCGGCCGCCGCGTCGTCGCTGGTCCGGATGACCTGGATGACCTCGTCGATGTTGAGCAGCGCGATGATCAGGCCGTCGACCAGGTGCAGCCGGTCCGTGCGCTTGGCGCGCCGGTAGGCGGTCCGGCGCCGCACGACCTCGATCCGGTGGGCGACGTAGATCTGCAGTAGCTCGCGCAGTCCCAGGACGCGCGGCTGGCCGTCCACGAGGGCCACGTTGTTGATGCCGAACGTCTCTTCCATCGGGGTGAGCCGGTACAGCTCGTCGAGCACGGCCTCGGGCACGAAGCCGTTGCGTACCTCGATCACCAGGTGCAGGCCACGGTGCCGGTCGGTCAGGTCCTTGAGGTCAGCGATGCCGTTCAGCTTCTTGGCCTGGACCAGGTCCTTGATCCGGGCGATGACCTTCTCGGGCCCGACGCCGTAAGGCAGTTCGGTGACGACGATCCCGGTCCGCCGCGGGGTGATCTTCTCGATCCGCGCCGCGGCCCTCGTGCGGAAGATCCCGCGGCCGCACTGATAGGCGTCCCTGATCCCGTCCAGGCCGACGATCTTGCCGCCGGTAGGCAGGTCCGGGCCGGGCACGAACCGCATCAGCGTCTCGAGGTCGGCGTCCGGGTGCGCGATGAGGTGGCGAGCGGCGGCTACGACCTCGCCGAGGTTGTGCGGGGCCATGTTGGTGGCCATCCCGACGGCGATCCCGGACGCCCCGTTGACCAGGAGGTTCGGGAGGGCGGCCGGGAGCACGTCGGGCTGGACGTCCTGACCGTCGTAGTTAGGGATGAAATCGACAGTGTCCTCGTCGAGCGAGGCCGTCATCTCTATCGCCGCCGCGGACAGCCGGGCCTCCGTATAGCGCATCGCCGCGGGTGCGTCGTCGCCGCCGAGTGAGCCGAAGTTGCCGTGCCCGTCGATGAGCGGCAGCCGCATCGCGAACGGCTGCGCCATCCGGACCAGCGCATCGTAGATGGCGCCGTCCCCGTGCGGGTGCAGGCGGCCCATCACCTCGCCGACCACGCGAGCGCACTTGACGTGCGCGCGATCGGGCCGCAGGCCCATCTCGCTCATCTGGTAGAGGATCCGGCGCTGCACGGGCTTGAGCCCGTCCCGCGCATCCGGGAGGGCGCGCTGGTAGATCACCGAGTAGGCGTACTCGAGGAAGCTGCCGCGCATCTCATCGGTGACATCGATGTCAACGATGTTCTCTTCAAAGTCCTCCGGCGGCGGAGTTGTCGTGGTGCGTCTGGCCATGACCGCCATTGTGCCGTCCCGCCGGCTATTGCCGCGAGCAGCGCCCCGCCCGGCGCGCCGGACGCGACGGGTCAGGTGGCTGAGAAGCCGCCGTCTACGCGGATGACCTGGCCCGTGACGTAGTCGCTGGCCGGGCTGGCGAGGAAGATCGCCGCGCCGGCGAAGTCCGCCGGCTCGCCGTTGCGGCCCCGCATCGTGCGGGCGGCCAGCGCCGCGGACTGGACGGGGTCGCTGGCGACCGAGGCGGTCAGCGGGGTGGCCACGAAACCCGGCGCGATCACGTTGCAGCAGACGCCGCGCGAAGCCCAGGCCTCGGACTGCGAGCGCGTGAGCGAGGCCAGGCCGCCCTTGGAAGCGCCATAGCCGCCGCTGTTCCCGAAGGCCCGCTCCGCCTGCTGCGAGGTGATGCTGATAATTCGGCCCCAGCCACGGGTCGCCATTATCGGACCGAAATGCTGGCCGAGCAGGAACGGCGCCGTCAGGTTCACGGCGATCGTGGTGTCCCAGACGCCGATCGTCAGCTCCTCCAGCGGCGGCCGGATGTTCACCGCCGCGCAGTTGACCAGGATGTCCGGCGGTCCGAACGCGGCGGTCGCCTGCTGCGCGGCCCGGTCCACGTCGGCCCGGTTACCCAGGTCCGCGGCGGCCCAGGCGGCCTGGCCGCCGGTCGCCCGCAGGTCGGCGGCAGTCGCCCGCAGCCGGTTCTCGTCCCGGGCCACCAGGACGACCCCGGCGCCGGCCTGACCGAGCGCGAGAGCGATGCCGCGGCCGATGCCCGAACTGCCGCCCGTGACGACCGCGACCCGTCCCGCGAGCGAGAAAAGCCGCTCCAGGTAGGTGGTCACGAGGACATGGCGGGCATGGGGCGGCGGGCCGGGTCGCCCGCTACAACAGCGGTCGCGCGCCGACGAGGCTGAGGGCTCGGGCCGCCAGGCGGCAGCCGCTGACCAGCGCCTCGGCCGGCGGCTTCTTGTCCAGCCACGCGGGCAGGAACCCGGCGCAGAACGCGTCCCCGGCGCCGGTGCGGTCCACCAGCTTCTCCAGCGGCGGGCCGGGCACCCGGATGGGGTCGGGCCGGCCGTTGGCGTAGAAGAGGGCGCCGTCGGCGCCCATCTTCATGACCACGTGGGGGTACCAGGCGTTCAGCACCCGGGCCGCCTGCTCGGGCTCCTCCCGGCCGGTCAGCACCCGGCCCTGGGCCCCGTTGACGAACAGGAGCGCAGCCCCGTTGGTGAGCTGCAGGAATGGCTCGGCCCCGACCCGCTCCAGCGGCGCGGCGGAGGCACCGTCGACCGAGATCGTCATCCCGGCTCGCTGAGCGTGCGAGAGCGCGGCCAGCGTGGCCTGGCGGGACCCCTCATTCAGCAGCGTGTAGCCCGAGACGTGCAGGTGGCTGCCGGGTGTGAACAGGTCCTTGGGCAGGTCATCGGGCGACAGGGCGGCGTTGGCACCGGGGTCGGACAGCATCGTGTGGTCGCCCTTGTGCGTCACCATCACGACGCAGGTACCGGTCGGCCGCTCCGGGTCCATGACCAGGCGCGCGTCCACGCCGTAGCCCATGAGCTCCATGTCCCGGTTCCGGCCGGCGATGTCGGCACCGCGGCGCCCGACGAAAGCCACCTCGGCGCCGTCCACGGCCAGCCAGGCGGCGATGTTCGCGCCTGACCCGCCACCGTGCATGGTCACGACGGCCGGCGTGTCGCTTCCCCTGGCCAGCGGCAGGGCGGCGTGGGCGACCGTGTCCGTCATGAGATCACCAACGACGACGACGCGCGTCATGTCGTCTCACCACCTTGATCACAGGGCTGAGAGCCGGCCCGCCTCTGGAATGAAGCCCGGCTCAGAGCTAGCGCCTAGAACTTAACAGGTACACGGCCGCTCTCGTGCGGTTCGGGCACCGAATCCGTGATTAGTAGCGATTCGGTCAAGTCGGGAGGCTCAGTACACGCCCGGCCACAACTAGCACGGTCTCCTCGGACTCCGCCGCGAGCCGCTGGTTCAGCCAGCCGAGCTGGTCCCGGAACTGGCGGCCCGCGGCGGTCGCCGGGACCACGCCAGCTCCCACCTCGTCACTGACAGCGACCACCCGCGCACTGGCCTGTCGCCAGGCGGTTATCAGCTCGTCCACCCGGGCGGCGATCCGGTCGCCCGCGCCGGCCGCCGCGGGTTCGTCCCAGGCCCCCGCCTCGGTCATGACGGCTGCCAGCCAGGTGCCGATTCCGTCGATCAGCACCGCCCCCCGCAGCCGCCGCAGCGCCCCGGCGACGTCGGTGCTCTCCACCGTGGGCCACCAGCTTGGCCGGGCCGCCCGGTGCGCCGCCACGCGCAGCGCCCAGTCGGCGTCGGGGCCGCCGGGGGAACCGGCCTGCGCGCCGTCGGGCCATGGGCCGGCCGCCAGGTAGGTGACCTGCGGCTCAGCCGCCAGCCGCAGTTCGGCCTCCCGCGACTTGCCCGATCGGGCCCCGCCGAGGACGAGGGTCCGATGCGGGATAACCGCGATGCCGTCCTCCGCGCCGTCAACCGCGATGCCGTCCTCCGCGCGGCCGCTCGTGCTCAGGGTGGTCCCGTCGGCGGGCACGACGGCACGCCAGAGGCGGCAGCGGCGGGCTAGCTCCGGCTCGGAGGAGATCCGGTGATCGGCGCAGAGCGCCACGGCGACCGTGTCGGCCCGGACCAGGCCGCCGGCTCGCAGCGCGCCGAGCTGCGCCGCCGAGCCCAGGAGGTCGAGCAGGACCAGGTCGAACGGCCGCGTCCCGGCGGGCGGGCCGGGAGCCGCGCCAGGCGCGGCGGCCACCAGCAGCCTGGCGCCATCGCGCCCGGTGATGTCCCAGCCGCCGGGGAGCCGCTCAATCCGGTAGCCGGTGGCCGGCTGGAGCGGCTGGCCGGGGTCGATCCGCAGCCGCCCGTCCACGAGCACGCCGCCGGGCCGCCGGCCGCGGCCGGCGGCCGCGGCGCGCATGCACGAGGCGCAGCGACAGCCCGCCTGCGGCCAGCCGGCCAGGCCGCCCGTGCCGAGGAACTGAACATCCATTCGTCCGCCCCGCGTTCGGTGTGGCTACGATGAGGCCGCCGGCGGGCTCCTGATGACCGCCCTGACCTGATGACCGGCCTGATCCTAGCTACCGAGGCGAGATATGACCTGGACCTGGCAGTTCGAGAAGGAAGACGCCGGCGCGGTCAGCGCCCGAGACCTGCCCAGGGAGACCTTCAGCAGCCAGGGCGACGCGGAGAGCTGGCTCGGCGAGAACTGGCGCGGGCTGCTCGACTCGGGCGTCGACCAGGTCAGCCTCCTGGAGGACGCCAGGGTCGAGTACGGCCCGATGAGCCTGCGCCCGGCCGCCGAGTAGGGCTCAGGGCCTGCTCGGCGGGCTGGCCGTACGCGCCGGGTCGGTGACGATCTCGGGGCCCAGGATGTCGTCGATCCGCCGGAGGAGTCCGGCGTCCAGCCGGATGCCGGAAGCGCCGGCGTTGTCGCGTACCTGGTCGGGCCGGGTGGCGCCGACAATGGCCGCGGCGACGTTGGGGTTCTGCAGGGTCCACGCGATCGCCAGCTGGGCGAGCGACAGGCCGGCCTCGTCGGCGACCGTCCGGAGCTCCTGCACCCGCGCGAGCAGGCTGTCGGTCATGAACCGGGAGATCATGGCCGCGCCGCTCTCGTCAGCCGCCCGCGAGCCGGCCGGCACGTCCGCTCCCGGCAGGTACTTGCCGGTCAGGACGCCCTGCGCGATGGGCGAGAACACCAGCTGCCCGATGCCCTCCTTCTCGCACATCGGGACCACCTCCGCCTCGATGACGCGCCAGATCATGTTGTACTGGGGCTGATTGGAGACGATCCGGTCGAACCCCATCTGGCCAGCGATCTTGAGCGCCGCGGCGATCTCCTCGGCCCGCCATTCCGACACGCCGATGTAGAGCGCCTTCCCCTGGCGGACCAGGTCCTCGAAGGCCCGCAGGGTCTCCTCCAGCGGGGTCTCGTGGTCATACCGGTGCGCCTGGTAGAGGTCGACGTAGTCGGTCTGCAGCCGGCGCAGGGACGCATGCGCCGACTCCATGATGTGCTTGCGCGACAGGCCCCGGTCGTTCACCCCGGCGCCGGTGGGCCAGAAGACCTTGGTGAAGATCTCCAGGGACTCGCGGCGCACCCCGTGCAGGGCCCGGCCCAGCACCTCCTCGGCCCGGGTGCCCGCATAGGCATCGGCCGTGTCGAAGGTGGTGATTCCCTCGTCGAGCGCCGCCGCGACGCAGGACCGCGCGGCGTCCTCCTCGATCTGCGATCCGTGGGTAAGCCAGTTGCCGTAGGCGATCTGGCTGATCTTCAGGCCGCTGCGGCCGAGATGACGGTATTCCATGACGCCTAACCTAATATTCCCGCGCCGCCGGGCCTGCGCCGGCGCCGGATTACCGGTCGGGCGCCGGCTCCGGCTGGACTCGCATCCTCAGATCTTGTCGCCGGGCTTGACCCGCGGCGTCGGGACGCGCATCCGGCGGATCTGGGTGCCGCGCATCGCCGTGTAGATCCGGAGGCCGCGCGTGCTCTCGCCCGGATAGCGCTGCTGCGCCAGCGTGAGGACCTTCCGGCCTACCCACCAGCCCTCGACGACGATGACGACCAGGATCACCAGGATGATGTAGTCGATGATCGGGTTGCCCCGCAGCGCCGGCACGAACAGCAGCGCGATCAGGACAACTATCCCGTACAGGTAGTACTCGCTGATGCCGCGCCGGGAATCCACGACGTCGCGGGCCAGCGCCTTGACCGGTCCCTGGTCCTTGCGCGGGAGGGCCCAGTCCTCGCCGCGCCGCATGGCCTCCATCCGGCGCTGCCGGGCCGCCCGGTCCTTGCCGCGGCCCTGCACGGCGGCGGCCTTGCGGTCGCCGGGCGCCGTGTACGGCTGGCGGCGACGGTTTTCGGCCTCGCTGCGCTTGGGCGTGGGCTTGCCCTTGGCCGGGGTCTGGCCGGTTCGCGCCGCGGACTGGCCAGCGGTCTGCGAAGCTGCGCCCTGCGCTTCCGTACCCTGCCCGTCTGCTGAATCGCGATCGAGCACGTCAGGGGCGTCACTAGCACGTCGTCGGAACACGCCCACAGCCTACCGGGACGAACGCCGCGGAACGCTACTGCGCGGCCACCCCGTCTGGCGGCGCGCCGCCCGCGCGGCCGAGGCCGGCGCGGCGCGGAAGCGGCGGGCGCGGCTGCGCGCCCTATGTGATGACGCTGGCATCAGCTAGTCGTAGGCTGGGAAAAGCACGTGTCGAAACGTTGCCTCTCCGGGCACCAGACCGCGGCACTGCCGCGCTGCGGCAGCGGTGTACATGTATGAGGGGATGGTCGCGCCTATGGGCGTCATGAAGAGAGTGTCCTTGGTCTTCAAGTCCAAGGCCAACAAAGCCCTGGACAGGATGGAAGACCCGCGCGAGACGCTGGACTACTCCTACCAGACGCAGTTGGAGCTTCTGCAGAAGGTGCGCCGTGGCGTCGCCGACGTCGCGACGTCGCGCAAGCGCGTCGAGCTGCAGATCAACCAGCTGCAGCAGTCCTCGGACAAGCTCGACCGGCAGGCGCGGGATTCGCTGTCAGCCGGGCGTGAGGACCTGGCCCGCGAGGCGCTGGTCCGCAAGGCCGGCGTCACGTCGCAGATGAACGACCTCAATGTCCAGTACGCGTCCCTGCAGGGCGAGGAGGAAAAGCTCACTAACGCCTCCCAGCGGCTGCAGGCCAAGGTGGACGCCTTCCGCACCCGGAAGGAGACCATCAAGGCCACTTATACCGCGGCCGAGGCGCAGACCAGGATTAACGAGGCGTTCACCGGCATCTCCGAGGAAATGGGCGATGTCGGCATGGCGATCCAGCGTGCCGAGGACAAGACCGAGCAGATGAAGGCCCGGGCGGGCGCGATCGACGAGCTGATGGCCTCGGGCGCGCTCGACGATGTCGTCAGCGGCCCGCGCGACGACATCCAGGCCGAGCTGGACCGGATGGGCGCCAGCCACGGGGTGGACCACGAGCTGGAGCGCATGAAGGTCGAGCTGGACCAGGGCGGTGCGCCGCGCGAGATCGAGGCCACCGGTGCGGTCCCGGAGGCGACTCCGGCCCCGCCCACGCAGCCGGCCGCCGCCGGGCAGGCGGCCGACCAGCCTCGTGCAGGTGATGTGCCGTGATCGTCCGGATCCTCGGCGAGGGCCAGTTGCGGGTCGACGACTCGGCCTTGACCGAGCTCAATGAGCTCGATGCCAAGCTCGAGGCGGCGGTCGAGGGCGGCGACGAGGCCGGGTTCACCGCGGCACTGGATGTCCTGCTCGGCCGGGTCCGGGCGATCGGCACCCCCACTGAGCCGGATGACCTCGAGCCCTCCGCGCTGATCCTGCCACAGGCCGACGCGACCATGGATGACGTGCGCAAGCTGCTCACCGATGACGGGCTGATCCCTGGCTGATCCGGGTCGTTCCCCTGCCGCCCGCGAGGATGGCAGGGGAACGATCACGGCCGGGATGGCGTTGCAGTGGGCAGAGCACAGCACCGTTCGCGGTGTAATGAAGTAAGGCGGCTCCCAACGCGAGCCGTAACGAAACGGAGGCGCCCCCGATGGCGCGAACTCGCTACGCGTCTGACCCCGGGCTCATCGCGCGCATGGGTGCGACGATGTTCCTGCTGGGCCTGGTCTTCGTCGGGCTCATCGTGGGCCTGTTCTACATCCTTGACATCTACAGCAGCCGGTCGGCTAACGGCGGCAGCAGCACCGCCTCGCTGGTGGTCCTGGCCGCGGTGATCGGCATCGGCGTGGCGTTCGCGTCTTACTACTGGTCGGACAAGATCGCGCTGCGGACATCCGGCGCCCGGCTGGTCAGCCCGACCGACTCGCGCGAGGCGGCCCGGCTGCATGCAGTCGTCGACCGGCTCTGCGCCCTGGCCAACATGCCCAAGCCGCGGATCGCGATCGCGCCCACATCCATGCCCAACGCCTTCGCCACCGGCCGCAGCAGCAAGGTCGCCGTCCTGTGCGCGACCCAGGGCCTGCTGGACAAGCTGGACGACAACGAGGAGCTTGAGGGCGTCCTGGCGCACGAGATGTCGCATGTCGCTCACAAGGACGTCGCGGTCATGACGATGGCCTCGTTCCTCGGGATCGTCGCCGCGCTCCTGGTCAGGTTCGCCTTCTACGGCGAGCTTTTCGGCGGCGGGGGCCGGAGCCGGGGCGGTAACAACAACAACCAGAACGCGCTGCCCGTCATGCTGATCGTCATGGTGGTGGGAATCGTCACCTACGCCATCAGCTTCCTGCTGATCCGGCTGCTTTCCCGGTATCGGGAGCTGTCCGCGGACCGCTCCGGCGCGCTGCTGACCGGGCGTCCGTCCGCGCTGGCCAGTGCCCTGGTGAAGGTGACCGGGGAAATGGCGCGGATCCCGACCAGGGACCTGCGGGCGGCCGAGCCGCTGAACGCGTTCTACTTCACGCCGGCGTTCTCGCGGCGCGAGGGGGAGCTGAGCCTGTCCGCGATGTTCTCCACGCACCCGTCGCTGGACAAGCGACTGAAGCAGCTAGACAAGATCTCTCAGCAGCTCAGTAAGTAACGATCCGGTCCGGCCAGTGCGGCGCACCGGCCGGACCGCGTCTGCCCGAGGCAGCGCCGGTTCCCGGCAGTGCCGCCTGGAAGGGAGGTAGCAGGTGGGATTCCTGGATACGCTGCTCGGCCGGACCAAGCCGGTGCCGCCCAACCTGGACGCCCTGTTCGCCCTGCCGGGCGCCGCGCTGACGCTGCAGGCAGGGACGGATTTCGCGCCGACGGGCTGCGGGTCGGTGTGCTTCCGCTCGGTCGAGGGCCGCGCGTTCGGCGACATCGAGAAGGACGTGCGCGAACTGCTCAGCATGGGCGACGACAAGCAGGCGGTCGAGGTTTCCACCGACTCCTTCGGTTTCACCTGGCTGGTCTGCCAGCACGACCCGTCAGATCCCGAAGGGCTGGTCACCGACCTGCACGCGGTCAATTCCTCGCTCGAACTCGGCGGTTTCGGGCCCCAGCTGCTCTGCACGATCATGGCATTCCGGAACTCGGCTGGCCGTAGCCTGGGGCTGGTGTACCTGTATAAGCGCGGGACCTTTTACCCGTTCGCGCCCCTGCCGGGCGAGCGTCGCGACAACGCGCTGGAGCTGCAGATCCGCGGCGCGCTCGGCGATGACCTCAAGGTCGAGCCCGAGCTCGGCAGGTGGTTCCCCGTCTGGGGTGCGCCGGGTCTGTAGGGACCCAGGAGAGCAGGGGCCGGCCGGAATGCCAGCACCAGGCTTATGGTTGGTTGGTAGTGCAGGTGACGGGGCCCCGCCAAGGGGCGCAGGCTAGTCGACCCGGGAGCTAAGTCAGATGACAGTACAGGACCAGGCCACCACTCAGAGCATCAACGTCACTGAGGCTGCCGCGACCAAGGTGGGCAACCTGCTGGAGCAGGAAGGTCGTGATGACCTGCGGCTGCGCATCGCGGTTCAGCCGGGCGGCTGCTCGGGCCTGCGCTACCAGCTGTACTTCGACGAGCGCCAGATTGACGGCGATGTCGTGAGCCAGTTCGGCAGCGTCCAGGTCGTGACGGACAAGATGAGCGTGCCGTACCTGACCGGCGCCACCATCGACTTCGTGGACACGATCGAGAAGCAGGGCTTCACGATCGAGAACCCGAACGCCACGGGCTCCTGCGCCTGCGGCGACTCCTTCCACTAATCCGGCGCTTCCGGTCCGGCCCGGTCATGTTAGATTCATAACATGACCGAGAAGAAGGCTGTACTCAACGTCACGGTCGCCGAATCCGTGGCGGATGCGGTTCGCCTGGAGGCTGCCACCCGCAACGTCACGATTTCCAGCGTGGTCGAGGCCGCCCTGGCCGAGCGGCTGAAATGGTTCAAGATCCGCGCTGATGGCCTAGCCGCCATGGACGAGTACTACCGCCTGTACGGGTATCCGACCCCGGAAGAGGAAGCGGCTGCGGCAGTATGGGTGGACGAGGAGGAGCGACTGCTCGCCGAGATGCTGGCCAGCCAGCAGCGAGAATCTGGCGAGCAACGTGAGAGCGGTGCCGCATGAGCACGCTCGTTTATGACAGCGGCGCCCTCATCGCCATCGACAACCCTCGCGACAGGTCCGCCGCGAACCGGCATCGCCGGCGCCTCGATCGGGGCCGTAAGGTGCTCGTCCCGACTGTTGTCGCGGCACAGGTCGTGCGCAAGCCAGCCACTCAGGCGGGCCTCATGCTGGCGTTAAAAGGCTGCGAGCTGGTCCCGTTCACCACCGCCCACCATGTGCCTGTCGGTCAGCTCCTGGCCGCGTCCGGGACAGCCGACATCGTGGACGCGTTCGTCGTGCTGCTGGCCGCCCGGACCGGGGCGGGGATTGTCAGCGCCGACCCTGACGACATCGGTCACCTGCTGAACTGCCTCGGCATACAGCGGCTCGTGGTCCCGACGTGACGGCGTCCGGCCGCGGCCTGCCGACGCGGTAATCTGGGCGCACCCGCCCCGTGAGCCCCCTGCCGTGAAGGATAGCCGTGCGTATTGCCGTGACCGGGTCGATCGCGACCGACCACCTGATGACATTTCCCGGGCGCTTCGTTGACCAGCTGATGCCCGACAAGCTGGACAAGGTGGCTCTCTCCTTCCTGGTGGACAAGCTGGAGATCCGCCGCGGCGGAGTGGCTGCGAACATCGCCTTCGGCCTGGGCTGCCTGGGCCTGCGGCCGGTGCTGGTGGGAACGGTCGGCACCGATTTCGCCGAGTACCGCGGCTGGCTGGAGGGGCACGGAGTCGATACCAGCGGTGTGCGCGAGACGGCGCTGCATCACACGGCCAGGTTCATCGGCACCACCGATGCCGACCTCAACCAGATCGCCTCGTTCTACCCGGGGGCGATGAGCGAGGATGTCCACCTGGACCTGAGTTACCTGGCCGGGGATACCGACCTGGTGCTGATCGGGGCCAGCGACCCCGAGGCGATGTTCCGGTTCACGGCCCAGTGCCGGGAGCACAGCATGGCGTTCGCGGCCGACACGTCCTGGCAGCTGGCCCGGATGGACGGCCCGCAGGTCCGGGAGCTGGTGGGCGGTGCCGCCTACCTGTTCAGCAACGAGTACGAGGCGGAGCTCATCGAGCACAAGAGCGGCTGGAAGAGCGCCGATCTGACCGAGCAGGTCGGCATCCGGATTACCACCCTGGGCTC
Source organism: Streptosporangiaceae bacterium (assembly GCA_035532295.1). Lineage (GTDB taxonomy): Bacteria > Actinomycetota > Actinomycetes > Streptosporangiales > Streptosporangiaceae > DASUBV01. Next base: position 24,301 of record DATKRH010000062.1, on the reverse strand, counting down.
GTCGGGCGCGCGCGTGGAGCGGGCGGGCGAGCAGCCGATCCTGGTTCCGCCGATCCCTGATGTCACGCCGGCCGAGCCGACCGGCGCCGGCGACGCGTTCCGCTCGGGCTTTCTCGCCGCCGTGGCCTGGGGGCTCAGCCTGGAGCGGGCGGCCCAGCTGGGCAACATGCTCGCCGTCCACGCGCTGGAGACCACCGGGACGCAGGAGTACGAGCTCAAGCCCGGAAACCTGGCCGAGCGGTTCACCGACGCCTACGGCCCGGCTGCCGCGGAAGATATCGCCCGGCACTTCAGCTAGCCCGGCCGCCGGCCGGCGGGGGACGCTGGCGGTAGCGTGGCGAGCATGCCAGCCGTCATCGCCCTGGGCCATCCCGATGCCCTGGCCCACCCGGACACACTCGGTTACCACGGGCCGCCGGAGCTGACCATCTCGCGGGCTTTCAGCGAATGGGTGCTCGACCCGTGGGCGCTGGCGTTCGTCCTGGTGCTGGCCGTGGCCTACCTGGCTGGCGTCAGGCGGGTACGACGGAGCGGGCAGCGGTGGCCGGCGGGCCGCGTTATCGCGTTCTGCGGGCTCGGGCTGGGCTTCGCGGTCATCGCGACGATGTCGTTCGTGGGCGTCTACCGGCCGGTCCTGTTCTACGCGCGTGCCGTGCAGACGGTCCTGATGCTGCTGGTCGTGCCGTTGTTCCTGGCCCTGGGCCGGCCGCTCAGCCTGGCCATCGCGGCGCTCCCCGCCGCCGGCCCGCGGGTCGGCCGGGCCATCGGCAGCCGGACCGCCAAGGTGGCTACGTTCCCGGCGATCACGACCCTGGTCCTGGTGGTGACGCCGTTCCTCGTCTACTTCACCTCGTGGTACGTGGCCGGCTTCCACTCCACGCTGATCCGGGAACTGACCTACCTGGCCCTCATGGCGCCGGGACTGGTGTTCTTCTGGACGCTGCTGCGCGTCGACCCGGTGCCTAAGGCCTATCCCTACGTAGTGTCCCTGTGGATCAGCGGGGCCGAGGTCATCGGCGATGCGATCCTGGGCCTGGCCATCATCGCGGACCCCCGCCTCGTCGCCGCTTCCTACTATCACCTGGTCGCCCGGCCGTGGGGACCGAACCTGGCCACCGATCAGATCCTCGGCGGCGGCACGATCTGGGTCCTGGGCGACATCGTCGGCCTGCCGTTCCTCGTGGCCCAGCTGATCCAGATGATCCGGGAGGACGAGGCCGACGCCAAGGTCATCGACGCGGAGCTAGACGCCGCCGAGGCCGCGCCGGTGACCCACGCCCCGCTCGCGGGCGGCCCGGCGGACCCGGGCGGGCGGCCCGCGAGTCTGGCGCAGCAGCCTTGGTGGGAATCCGACCAGCGCTTCGCCGAGCGGTTCCAGCCGGTCGACGACGGCGCCGACTAGGCAGGCTGAGCGCGGGCCGTCCGGCTCAGTAGCTGCGCCGGACGAGGAACGACCAGCCTGACTGGAATTCCCGCGTCCGCACGAACTCCTGCGACTTGAGCATGCACCAGGCAGGCAGGTCGCTCGTGGCGGCGGGGTCATCGGCTAGTACCTCGATCGTCTGCCCGATGGCCACCTCCCGGATGCGCTCGGCGAGCATGATGATCGGAATCGGGCACTTCTTGCCGAGCGCGTTGATGGTGAGCGCGGCGGCGGGGGCGCCTGGCCAGCCTGATTGCGCTCCGCGATGCTCGGGGGTCACGCGGCTACCTCCACGTCGGGGCCGTCCCGGCCGACCGCGGTGCCGGGTGCCCTGACAGTGTCGCGCAATCCCGCCGCAAGCGTGCAGGCGGCCGTCGCCGGCGACGGCCGGGACGGCTTCGCGGCTAGCGCCATGCCGCAGCGATACCCCGTGCGCGCCTGAGGTAAGCACCGTGGCCCGGGTACAATTGGCCGCCCGGTTGCCGCCCAGTACCGGGGGTCCCGCAGGGCGCGAGCCGCGTTCGTTGTACTGTTTCCACGACAGGCTGTAGGACGAGCGTTTCCGGCCTGTACGGAGCCGGAAGTCATCCGCTGGGAAGGCAATCTGTGAGTCTCTTCCGCAGTCACCCGCGCCTAGGGGTGAGAGTACGCCAGCTTCGGCGCTGGCTGCCGCGTACCGCCCTCGCCGTCGCGCTGGTGGCAGTGACGGCTGGCTGCAAGTCGACGACGTTCACCAGGCTCGGCCTGGTGCCGCCGCAGACCAGTCAGGGCACGACGATCGTGGACCTCTGGCAGGGGTCCTGGGTCGCCGCTATCGGCGTCGGCATTGTCGTCTGGGGCCTGATCATCTGGGCGGTGATCTTCCACCGCAAGCGCGCCGGGTCGGACCGGGTGCCCCACCAGGTTCGCTACAACCTGCCGATCGAGATGCTGTACACGGTGCTGCCGTTTGTCATGGTCGGCGTGCTGTTCTACTACACGGCGCGGGACGAGAACTCGATCGACAAGCTGTCGAAGAATCCGGACGTGGTGGTCAACGTCACCGGGTTCCAGTGGAGCTGGTCGTTCCAGTACCCGCAGTACCAGGTGAAGAGCGCGGCGGCGCTGTGCGGGCACTCCGACGTGTGCGAGCTCGGCGCCTCCTGGAACGGGCAGTCCGGCGCGGCCGGCAACTACAACCAGATGCCGCTGCTGGAGATCCCCGAGCACGAGACGGTGCGCTTCAACCTCGTCTCCGTCGACGTCATCCACTCGTTCTGGATCGTGCCGTTCGAGTTCAAGCGCGATGTCATACCCGGCCACCCGAACCACTTCGAGGTAACGCCGACGGCTACGGGCACCTCGGTCGGACGCTGCTCCGAGCTGTGCGGGCTGTATCACAGCCGGATGCTATTCCGGGTCAAGATCGTGACGAAGGCCCAGTTCAACACGTGGATTCACGCGCAGCAGGCGCAGCAGAACGCCGCCCCCGCCACTACTGCCTCGCAGGCGCAGCAGAACGCACCCGGGAGTACTCAGTGACCGCGACCCAACAGCCCGTGCAGACCGCACCCGGATCCCCGGTCGCGCCGCCCGGCTACCGCAAGGGCTCGCTCCTGGCGGACTGGCTGTCGTCGACTGACCACAAGATCATCGGCCACCTCTACCTGATCACATCCTTCGCCTTCTTCCTGATCGGTGGCCTGATGGCCATGATCATGCGGGCGCAGCTGATGGGACCCAACAATCACATCGTGTCGGACCAGCAGTACAACGAGCTGTTCACGATGCACGGCACGATCATGCTGCTGCTGTTCGCCACGCCGCTGTTCGTCGGGTTCGCGAACGAGATCATGCCGCTGCAGATCGGCGCGCCGGACGTGGCGTTCCCGCGGCTGAACCTGCTCAGCTACTACATGTTCGTGTTCGGCGGCCTGATCCTGATCCTGAGCTTCCTCACCCCGGGCGGCGCGGCTTCCTTCGGCTGGTACGCCTACTCGCCGCTGACCAGCGCGCTGTACTCGCCGGGTATCGGCGGTGACATGTGGATCATGGGCCTGGTGCTGGCGGGCCTGGGCACGATCCTGGGCAGCGTCAACTTCATCACCACGATCTTGTGCATGCGGGCGCCGGGCATGACCATGTTCCGGATGCCGATGTTCACCTGGAACATCCTGCTGACCAGCATGCTGGCCCTGCTGGCGTTCCCCGTGCTCACCGGCGCGCTGCTGGTGCTGGAGGCCGACCGCAAGCTCGGCGCGCAGGTGTTCAGCGCCAGTAGCGGCGGGGCGATTCTCTGGCAGCACCTGTTCTGGTTCTTCGGTCATCCCGAGGTCTATATCGTGGCGCTGCCGTTCTTCGGCATCGCCACCGAGATTCTGCCGGTCTTCTCCCGCAAGCCCATGTTCGGTTACAAGGGCCTGGTGGGCGCCACCATCGCCATCGCCGGCCTGTCGATGACCGTGTGGGCGCACCACATGTTCACCACCGGCGCGGTCCTGCTGCCGTTCTTCTCCTTCATGACCTTCCTGATCGCGGTGCCGACCGGGGTGAAGTTCTTCAACTGGGTCGGCACGATCTGGCGGGGCCAGCTCACCTTCGAGCCGGCGATGCTGTTCATCCTGGGCTTCATGGTCGTGTTCCTGTTCGGCGGCCTCACCGGCATCATCCTGGCCTCGCCGCCGCTGGACTTCGCCGTCAGCGACTCCTACTTCGTGGTCGCGCACTTCCACTACGTGCTGTTCGGCACCGTGGTGTTCTGCATGTTCGGCGGGTTCTACTTCTGGTGGCCCAAGTTCACCGGGAAGATGCTGAACAACACCCTTGGAAAGTGGCACTTCTGGCTGGTGCTCATCGGCTTCAACATGACGTTCCTCGTGCAGCACTGGCTGGGCGTGATGGGCATGCCGCGGCGTGTGGCGAACTACCCGTTCCTGCCGCACCTCGCGACCACGCTGAACGACATCTCCTCGATCGGATCGTTCATCCTCGGCGCGTCCACGCTGGTCTTCCTCTACAACATCTACTGGACGCACAAGAACGCGGAGCGGGTCACGGCCGACGATCCGTGGGGGTTTGCCAACTCCCTGGAGTGGGCCACCTCCTGCCCGCCGCCGCGGCATAACTTCACCTCCATCCCGCGGATCAGGTCCGAGCGCCCGGCGTTCGACCTGCATTACCCGCACATCAAGTCCGGCCGCAACCGTGAGCTGGAGCGGCAGTCGATCGGAGTCGGCGAGTGAAGGTCGAGGCTTACCTGTTCCTGGGCTGCGCGGGGTTCTTCGGCGCGGCTGACATCGCCTACTGGAGCTTCTCGCACGATCCCACGGGCACGACCGCGCTCGCGCTAGCTGTGTGCCTGGCGTTCCTCACCGGCTTCTATGTCCTGTTCACGGGCCGCAGGCTGCCGGAGAGGCCGGAAGACAACACCCAGGGCGAGATCTACCAGGGCACCGGGGAACTGGGCTTCTTCAGCCCGCACAGCTGGTGGCCGCTGTATGTCGGGCTGTCGGCCGCCCTGGCCACGGTCGGCGTCGCCGTCGGCTGGTGGCTGTTCCTGGTAGGCGCGCTGGCCGTCATTCTCAGCATGATCGGCTTCGTCTTCGAGTACTACCGCGGCCACTACGCCCACTAACCGCGGCTAGGGTTCCAGGCGAGCCGGGTGGTCGGCCAGAATCTGGCTGAGCCGCTGTGCCATCAGCTCCCAGCGCCATTCGGCGTCGACCCACGCCTGCCCCTTCTGGCCCATCGCGGTGGCGCCCGCCGGGTCGGTGAGCAGTTCGATGAGGCGGTCGGCTAGCGCGTCCTCGCGCCCGCCGGGCACCACGTAGCCGGTCTCGCCGTCCAGAATGGCATCGGGCGCACCGCCGGAGTCACCGCCTATCACCGGCAGCCCCGTCGCCGACGCCTCCAGGTAGACGATTCCCAGGCCCTCCACGTCGAGGCCGCCGCGGCGGGTCCGGCAGGGCATGGCGAACACGTTGCCCGCGTCGTAGTAGGCGGGCAGTTCCTCCCAGGGCACCGGCCCCGCGAACAGCACGGACTCGCCCAGGCCGAGCCGGTCGGCGAGGCGGCCAAGCTCGGCGCGGTGCGGCCCGTCTCCGACCAGCAGCAGCAGCGGGTTACCGCCCACCTTGGCCCGCACCCGGGGCCAGGCTCGCAGCAGGGTGTCCTGGCCCTTCCTGGGCACCATCCGGGAGACGCACACGACCACCGGCCGGTACGGGCCGATGCCGAGGCGCTGCCGGATGGCGGCACCGCCAGCGCCGGGATGGAAGGCGTCCGTGTCGACGCCCGGCGCGAGCCTGACCATGCGCGCCGCCGCCTGCGGGGACAGCACGCGGGCGAGCCGGACCCGGACATACTCGCCCAGGTAGGTGACGACGTCCACGTTCTCGCCGATGCGGCGCAGCAGGGTCCGGGCGACGGGCAGCGCCGCCCAGCCGGCCTCGTGGCCGTGCGTCAGCGCGACGATGCGGGTGGCTCCCGCGCGGCGCAGCGACGGCGCCAGCAGGCCCAGCGGGGCGGCAGCGCCGAACAGCACCGTGTCGCAGCCGTACTCGGTCAAGATCGCGGCCGCGCGCCGCGCCACGGAGGGGACGGGCAGCATGAGCGACGTGCGGTGCCGCACGACGGGGAAGGGCTGCCGGGAATCGAACGGGGCCGCCCCGTCCCACGACGGCGCGTAAACGCAGACCGAGTCCTCCGGCAGGCCAGTGGCCAGCGCGTGCACGAACGACTGAATCCCGCCGCGTCGCGGCGGGAAGTCGTTGGTGACGATCAGGACCTTGCGCATCGCGCTCCTGTGCCGCGTGCCGTCAGCGGGACCGAAGCGGCCCCGCTGACGGCACGCGCCTGAGATGTGGCTGAGAGACTACCCCGCCGGCTACGGCCGGACCGCTCCGTCGAGCTGCGACTGATACCAGCCGCTCAGCGCGACCCTCTCGACGACCGCGCCGGAATGCGGCGCGTCGATGAGCATCCCGCCGCCCACGTAGATGCCCACGTGACTCTCGCCGGCGAACTCCAGGATGTCGCCCGGCTGCAGGGCCGACGTGCTGACGTGCGGGAGGCTCCACTGCCCTTCACTCGTGCGCGGGATCGCGATGCCCGCGCTCGCCCAGGCCTGCGAGGTCAGCCCGGAGCAGTCGAAGCCGCTCTTGCAGGGGCCCGTGCCGCCGTAGTAGTAGGGGCAGCCGAGCTGCGCGTACGCGAAGGCCACGGCCTGATCCGCCTGGGTCGAGGTGGGCCCGGTGTATCTGGCGGGGGGGCCGCTGGTGACGGGCGGTCCGCCGGGCGCGACCACGGCCTGCTGAGCGGGCGTGAGCTGGGCGAGCAGCGTATTCTCCTGCGCCTGCTGCTTGCCCAGCGCCGCCCGGCGCTTGCTCAGGGTGCTCTTGAGCTGGGCGATCCCGGCCCTGGTGTGCTGGGCCGCCCGCTGGGTGCTGGTGAGCTGGCGCGTGGCCGCGATGAACTGGTCCATCTCGGCCTTGTTCGTGGCGGACAGCTCCGTCAGAATCGAGGACTGGTCCAGGATCTGCTGCGGGTTCCCGGAGGTGAGCAGGGCCACCGACGAATTGATGTTGCCCTGCTCGTAGGCCTGCGCGGCAATCCGGCCGACCTGCGCGCGCATCGAGCTGTACTGCTTGGCGTACCGGGCTGCCTCGCGGTTCACCACCGCCAGCCGCTGGTTCGCCGATGCCAGTTCCTGCTTGACCTGGTCTAGCTGCTGGTCCAGCTGGTCAACCTTGGCATTGAGCTGGCTGAGCTTCTTCTGGACCTGGGAGAGCGTGGGCCGCGGGGCGGCCACGGCGACAGCGCCGGAGGCGGCGAGGATGCCCAGCGCGGCCAGTCCGGCCGTGACGGACGCTGCGCGGTACCTCAGTCTGCGGCTCCCCGACATCTTGGCGAGTACTGACGGTGGCGTATGCACGTGCGTGACACGCTCCTTCTCCCACTCTCTGCCTACCGGGTCAGCTGACGGGTTCGGGCTGTGGAAGGCGCCCTACGGCCCGTCTAGGTCGGGCCGATTCACCCCTGGCGGGCCCTGCGCAGGCGTGCCTGCGGCCCTCCGGTGGTTCCCCGGCTCTCCAGCCCGGCCTGAATGGCCGGCATGTGGAGACTCGGCAGCGGCCGACCGCCGCCACCATGCTGGTGGCTGATAAGCGATGCGACCCGCGCCTGAGACTAGTGAACCTGGCGGGGGAGATTCAACCGGTTCGCGGACTCCCGTGATTCGGGCGTCGCCTAGGTCGGGATAACAATGCCATCACGAAACTCCTCACCTCTGTCTCAGAGTGCGCCAGGCTGGGTGATCACCGAGCCCGCCCGGCATCCGGCCGCGACGGCGTGCCTGGCCAGGACTGTCAGTGCCACGTCCTAGCGTGAGGGCGTGAGCGGAGCACTGGTTGACGGAGCAGTGGTTGACGGAGCAGTGGTTGACGGAGCACTGGAAGCACTGGATGACCTGGATTGGGTGGTCGTCGACGTCGAGACGACCGGCTTCCTCCCGGAGGATGCGACGATCATCGAGATCGGCGCGGTCCGGCTCAGCGGCGCGCGGGTGACCGGCGAGTTCTTCTCGCTCGTCAACCCCGCCGCGCCCATCCCGGCGGCCATTACCGAGCTGACCGGGATCAATGACGCGATGGTCAGCCAGGCGCCGCCGGCTGCCAGCGCGCTCCGGGCGTTCCTGGCCTTTGCCGGCGGATGCGTGCTGGCCGCCCATAACGCGCCGTTCGATCTGGGCTTCCTGACCAGCGGGTGCCGGTCCGCCGGCGTCGCCTGGCCGCCCGCCGCGGTGCTGGACACGGCGGTGCTGGCCCGCTTGCTGCTGCGCCCGGATCAGGTGCCGGACTGCAAGCTGGCGACCCTGGCCGAGTTCTTCGCCACCCGGGTCGCCCCCTGTCACCGTGCCCTGGCCGATGCGCAGGCCACCGCCGACGTGCTGCTGGGCCTGCTGGCCGTGGCGGCGGCCCGCGGACCCGGCCAGCCGCGCGGCCCGGAGCGGCCCGGTCGACCCGAGCAGCGGCTGACCACGCCGGCCGGCCGGGTCAGTGCTGACGGCGGCGGGGCCAGGCCGCCGCTGTACGCTACTGGCGCGGCCGGGGCGCGCGTTCCCGGCAGGCCCAGGAGGCGACCGTGGTCACCGCTATCGTCCTGATCAAGGCCGACGTTGCGCGTATCCCGGAAACGGCCGAGACCATCGCTCAGCTGCCGTCCGTTACCGAGGTGTACTCCGTGACCGGCGAGTTCGATCTCGTGGCGATCGTCCGGGTCCGCAGCCACGAGGAACTCGGCGACGTGATCCCGGGCACGCTCAACCGGGTCAGCGGCGTGACGCACACCGAGACGCACATCGCGTTCCGGGCGTACTCCCGGCACGACCTTGAGGCCGCCTTCTCGATCGGCTACCCCGAGCAGAGCTACCCAGAGCAGGGCTAGCCCGAGCAGGGCTAGCGCCTGCCGGCAGCTGCTCCGGGGACGGCCAGCCGCCGGCTGGCTGATGCCCAGCGGACCAGCAGGTCCGCGGCGGTGCCGGAGTCCAGGGCCGCCGTGGCCCGCGCGAGGCCGTCGGCCAGGGCCGCCCCGAGATCAGCCGGGCTGGGCACCCCGGCCGCCGCGGCCAGCGCGGCCGCCGCGTTCAGCAGCGCCGTATCGCGCACCGGGCCGGGGCTGCCGCCCAGGAAGGCGCGCGCCGCCGCGGCGTTGCGGGCGGAATCCCCGCCGGCCAGGTCCTCCGGCCGGCTCCGGGCAATGCCCAGCTCCGCCGGGTCGAACCGGGCCTTGCTCACCGTGCCGCCGTACACGACCCAGACGGTCGACGGCGCGGTGGTCGTCAGCTCGTCCAGCCCGTCGTCGCCATGAAAGACCAGGGCCGAGTTGCCGCGACCGGCCAGGACGCCCGCCAGGACGGGCCCCATCCGCGGATCGGCGACGCCCACGGCCAGCGCCGCGGGCCGGGCCGGGTTGGTCAGCGGGCCGAGAAAGTTGAACACGGTGGGGATGCCCAGTTCGCGGCGCGGGGCGGAGGTGTGCCGGAACGCCGGGTGGTACAGCGGCGCGAACAGGAACCCGGCGCCGACCTCGGCCACCAGCTGCTCGGTCGCCCCGGGCGGCAGGTCGATCACGACACCGAGCGCCTCCAGCACGTCTGCCGTCCCGCAGGAGGACGAGGCCGCCCGGTTCCCGTGCTTCACCATGCGGGCGCCGGCCGCGGCCGCCGCGATCGTCCCCATCGTGGAGATATTGACCGTATGGGCGCGGTCCCCGCCGGTACCGACCAGATCCACGATCGGGCCGGGAACCGAGATCGGCGAGGCATGCTCGAGCATGGCCTGGGCCAGGCCGCCCACCTCCCCGACAGTCTCGCCCTTCAGTCGCAGCGCCACGCCGAAGCCCGCGATCTGGGCGGGCGTCGCGGCGCCGTCCATGATCTCGTTCATCGCCCAGGCGGTCTCCTCGGCCGTGAGCGTCTCGCCCTTGATCAGCGCGCCGAGCAGCGCCGGCCAGGAAGTGCGCGAGTCCATGAGTGACCACCTCGGTTGGCGGCGGCTGGGGGAGTAGGGACGGTGCCTGGGTCAGGCCTGGGCGACCGCGGCGCGCTGGCGCATCAGTCCCGCCAGGGCCTGGGCCAGCGCGGCCGGGTCGATCGGATGGCTGACGACGGCATCCGCGCGTGACCAGGTGGCCAGCCAGCCGTCATCGGCCCGCCCGATGATCAGCAGGACCGGCGGGCAGTCGTAGATCTCGTCCTTGGCCTGGCGGCAGACGCCCATGCCGCCGGCCGGCTGAGCCTCGCCGTCCAGCACCATAACGTCGGCTCCGCCGGCGTCCAGCAGCCGGAACAGGGCGGGCTCGGTGGCCACCTCGATGACTTCTGCCTCGGGGACGTCAGCGGCGGGACGGCGCCCGATCGCAAGCTTGATCCTGGCGCGAACGTCCGCATCATGGCTATACACAACGACCTTCATGGAACTGGATGCTACCGACCCGGGGGGTCGGGCAACGAAGGCCTACGCGGTGTCGTAATAATGGCCCCGTGGCGACAGCAACTACTGAGGTGGCCTCGCGCACCCCCGCGAGCCGTCCGAACCTCGTCAGTGTCGGGACAATCGTGTGGTTGTCCTCAGAGCTCATGTTCTTCGCGGCGCTGTTTGCCATGTACTTCACCATCCGCGCGGTGGACAAGGGCATGGGGCAGCACTGGCCGAAGGCCCACCTCGACCTGGCCCTGGCCACCGCCAACACCGTCGTGCTGCTGCTGTCCAGCGTCACCTGCCAGCTCGGGGTGTTCGCGGTCGAGCGCGGCCAGATCCGCCGGACCGGCCAGATCTGGAACGTGGCGCGCTGGGGCCTGCGCGAGTGGTACGTGCTGTCGTTCCTGATGGGTCTGTACTTCGTGTCCGGCCAGGGCTACGAGTACCTGGACCTGATCCGCAAGCAGCACGTGACCATCGCCTCCAGTAACTACGGCTCGGTGTTCTTCCTGACCACCGGTTTTCACGGCCTGCACGTGACCGGCGGGCTCATCGCGTTCCTGTTCCTGCTCGGCAGGACGTTCGCCGCTAAGAAGTTCACCCACGAGCAGCAGGTGAGCGCCATCGTCGTGTCCTATTACTGGCACTTCGTCGATGTCGTCTGGATTGGCCTGTTCACGACCATCTACCTGATCCACTGACCCGGACTTTGAGGAACGCTGTGAGCTGGATCACCGCAAGGCGGCGGCACCCGGCGGCGGGTTACGCCATCCTTCTGCTCGGACTTCTCCTGGTGGGAGCGGTCTACGCGTCTGTCGTGGGCGGCGGGACCGCCGCCTCGGCGGCGCCGCCTGCGGCGGCTGACGAGGCGCAGATCACAGCCGGGCGGACCATATTCCTGCAGGACTGCGCGACCTGCCACGGCTTCGCCGCCCAGGGCCAGAGCGGCGTGGCGCCCAGCCTGATCGGCGTCGGCTCGGCCGCCGTTGACTTCCAGGTGAGCACCGGCCGCATGCCCCTGAAGGACAGCGGCGCCGAGGCCTCGCGCAAGCCCCCGCAGCTGAATACCGCGCAGACCCATGCGGTCGCGGCCTACATCGCCGCGCTGGGCGGCGGGCCGGCCATCCCGTCCGCGGCGGAGGTCAACACCTCCGGCGCGGACGTCGGACTCGGGCAGAAGCTGTTCGTCACCAACTGCGCACAGTGCCACAACTTCGTCGGCGCGGGCGGCGCGCTGACCTACGGCAAGTACGCGCCACCGCTGACCAAGTCCACGCCCACTCAGATGTATGAGGCGATGCTGACCGGGCCAGAGGCGATGCCGGTCTTCAACAACACCACCATCACCCCGGATCAGAAGCGCGCCATCATTGCCTACGTGACCAAGACGCGGGTGCAGGCCAACCCGGGCGGATTCAGCCTGGGCCGCATCGGTCCGGTAACGGAGGGGCTGGTGGCCTTCCTCGGCCTGCTGCTGTTCATGGTGCTGGCGGCCCTCTGGATCACTGCGAAGCACGGGAAGACATCTCATGAGTGACACGAACGACCACGGGCATCCTGGGGACCACGGGCAACCCGGGGACCACGGGCATCCAGGGGACCACGGGCAACCCGGTGAGTCCGCGCGCGGCGATGACCTGATGGCCGATCTGGCGGCGGCGGGCCAGCCCGGCGAGCACGAGGGCCAGCCGGACGGACCGCAGGCTCGCCGCCGGGTCATCGGGACTCCGGCGCCCGCGGCGGGCCGGACGATGCTGGCCGAAGAGCCGGCGGCCGGCGGCGCCCCGCGGGAGCTCCCGGCCGACCCGGAGAACCTGGAATCGGCCAAGCGGGCCGAGCGGATCGTCGCCGCGTGCTTCGTGCTCGCCATGCTCGCGGGTCTGGGCTTCATCGCGGCCTACGTGATCTTCCAGGTGCACACGGTCAATAACACCCTGCACTCCAACCTCGCCCTCGGCACCACCATGGGAGTGGCGTTCCTGGCCATGGGCGTGGGCGCCACCATCTGGGTGCGCCGCCTCATGCCCGACGTCGAGGTGAGCGAGGAACGCCACCCCCTGGCCTCCACGCCCGAGAACAAGGCCGCCTTTGCCCAGACGTTCGAGGAGGGCGCGCAGACTAGCCAGTTCGTCAAGCGCCCGCTCATCCGCCGCACCCTGATCGCCGCCACGGTGCCGGTGGCCGTCGCCCCGATCGTGCTGCTGCGCGACATGGGCCCGCTGCCGGAAAAGAGCCTGGATCACACCGTCTGGAAGAAGGGCACCCGGCTGGTCGTCTACGGCACCAATCGGCCGCTGACGCCGGCGGACTTCAGCACGCCCGGCTCCTCCCTCAGCGTTATCCCGGAGGGCTACGCCGAGAACGACAACGCGCTGGCCAAGGCGGCTACCACGCTCATCAAGTTCCGCCCCGGCCAGCTGCGGGCGCCCACGGTGATGAACTGGACGGTCAATGACATCGTGGCGTATTCGAAGATATGTACCCACCTTGGCTGCCCGGCCGCCCTGTACGAGCAGACCACGCACCACATTCTGTGCCCGTGCCACCAGTCGACCTTCGACGCCGCGCGCGGCGCGCAGGTGCTCTTCGGCCCGGCCACGCGGCCGCTGCCGCAGTTGCCGCTGACCACTAACGCGCAGGGCTTCCTGGTGGCCCAGAGCGACTATCACGAGCCAGTCGGGCCAAGTTTCTGGGAGCGGTCATGAGCACCAACCATGCGCTGGAGGGCGTCGGCACCTGGCTGGACGACCGGCTGCACGGCGCCCGCGGAGTCCGTGTCCTGCTGCGGAAGGTGTTCCCGGACCACTGGACGTTCCTGCTGGGCGAGATCGCGCTCTACTCGTTCATCATCCTGCTGCTGACCGGGACGTTCCTGACGCTGTTCTTCCAGCCCAGCATGGGCACGGTCGTTTATCACGGCTCCTACACCAACCTCGACGGCGTCTCGATGAGCCGTGCGTATGCCTCGACGCTGAACATCAGCTTTGACGTGCGCGGCGGGCTGCTCATGCGGCAGATCCACCACTGGGCCGCGGACCTGTTCATGGCCGCGATCATGGCGCACATGATCCGCATCTTCTTCACCGGCGCCTACCGCAAGCCGCGCGAGGTGAACTGGCTGATCGGGATCACCCTGTTCACCCTGGGCCTGCTCGAGGGACTGTTCGGCTACTCGCTGCCCGACGACCTGCTGTCGGGCGCTGGCCTGCGGATCCTCGAAGGCGTCCTGCAGTCCATCCCGATTGTCGGGACCTACGTGGCGTTCTTCCTGTTCGGCGGCCCGTTCCCCGGCAGCGACATCATCCCGCGGATGTACATGCTGCACGTGCTGCTCATCCCCGGCCTGATCCTGGCGCTGGTGACCGCGCACCTGTTCATCATGGTCTTCCAGAAGCACACCCAGATGCCGGGCAAGGGCCGGACCAACACCAACGTCGTCGGCCAGCCGATGTACCCGTACTTCATGGCCAAGACGGGCGCGTTCTTCTTCTTCACGTTCGGCATCCTCGCGCTCGCCGGGGCTTTCGCGCAGATCAACCCGATCTGGCTGTACGGGCCCTATAACGCCGTGGCGATGTCGGCAGGCTCACAGCCCGACTTCTACATGGGCATGCTGGAAGGGGCGCTGCGCGTCTTCCCCGCGTGGCAGTGGGTGGTCTTCGGGCACACGTTCGCCTTCAATGTGTTCATCCCGGCGCTGCTGCCGCTCGGCGCGCTGTTCACCGGGGCCGCGTTCTGGCCGTTCATCGAGCAATGGGTCACCGGCGACAAGCTGGAGCACCACGTCAACGACCGGCCGCGGAACGCGCCGACCAGGACCGCGATCGGCGTCGCGGTGATCACCCTCTACGGTGTCCTGTGGGCCGAGGGTGCCAACGACATCCTCGCCAATCACTTCGACATCTCGCTCTACCTGACGACCGAGATCGCCCGGGTAGCGTGGATCGTGGCGCCGATCATCGCCTACATCCTGACCAAGCGGATCTGCCTCGGCCTGCAGCGCAAGGACGTGCACCTGCTGGAGCACGGCGTGGAGACCGGCATCATCCGGCAGTTGCCCAGCGGCGAGTTCATCGAGGAGACCAGGCCGGTCGACGAGGAGTCGCGGGCCATCCTGGAGTCCAGGCCGCACTACCAGGGCCTGCCGCGGGGCGCGGGCGCGGGCCCGGAGGAATCGCAGGAGGGTGTGCCGGCTCCCGGCATGCGGGGCGCGATCGGCAAGGCGCGGGAACGGCTGTACAACGTCATCACCGAGAGCGTGCCGCTGCCCGCCAACGGGCACGGGAATGGCCACGCCATCGAGGGCAACGGCCACGGCGATCAGCCGTCGGCCGTGGTGCCGTCCGGCTCCGGCCAGTCCGGGGCTGGCCCGGACGACGGGCCGCCCGGTCAGCCGTAGAGGGCGTCGATGTCGGCCGAGAAGTCCTTCGTCACGATGGCGCGCCGGACCTTCAGCGAGGGCGTCAGGTGGCCGGTCTCCTCGGTGAAGTCAATGTCCAGCACGCGGAACCGGCGGATGGACTCGGCGCGGGAGACGGCCTTGTTCGCCTCGTCCACGGCGCCCTGGATCTCCGCGATCAGGTCGGGGTCGTCAGCCAGGCCGGCGACCGTGGCACTGGCCGGCTTGCCGTGGCGCTGCTTCCAGTAATCCAGCGCCTCCGGGTCCAGGGTCACCAGGCAGCCGATATACGGGCGGCCGTCACCGACGACCATGCACTGGCTGATGAGCGGATAGGCGCGGAGCCGGTCCTCCAGGACGGCCGGCGCGACATTCTTGCCGCCGGCCGTGACGATGATCTCCTTCTTCCTGCCGGTCACCCGCAGGAAGCCCTCGTCATCAAGGTCGCCGAGATCGCCGGTGTGCAGCCAGCCGTCCTCGTCGAGCACCTCGGCCGTCGCGGCCGTGTTATGCCAGTAGCCGGGGAACACGTTCGGGCCCTTGATGAGGATCTCGCCGTCGTCGGCGATCTTGACGCTAACGCCCGGTAGCGGCTGCCCGACAGTGCCGATCTTGTTGCGCGCCGGCCTGTTCACCGTGGCGGCCGCCGAGGTCTCGGTCAGGCCGTAGCCCTCCAGGACGGTCAGTCCCACGCCGCGGAAGAAGTGGCCGAGGCGCTCGCCCAGCGGGGCGCCCCCCGAGACCGCGTACTGAACCTTCCCGCCGACGGCGGCCCGCAGCTTGCCGTAGACGAGCCGGTCATACACGCCGTGCCGCAGCCGCAGGCCCAGGGGAGTCCCCCCGGCGCCGTCACGGGCCTGGCTCCAGGCGATGGCCGTGGCGACCGAGGCCTCGAAGATCCGCTTCTTGGCGCCGCTGCGCGACGCCTCCTGCTGCGCGGCGTTGAAGACCTTCTCGAAGACCCGCGGCACCGCGAGCAGGAAGGTGGGCCGGAACTCGGGCAGTCCCTGAGCCACGGTGCTGGCATCGGGCCAGTGCCCGAGGATGGCCCCCGATTCCAGGCAGCCCACCTGGATGATGCGCGCGAAGGAATGGGCGAGCGGCAGGAACAGCAGAGTCGAGCTGCCCTCGACCTCGAAGATCTCGGGGAGCGCCCCGACGACCGCGTTGCGTACGTCGGCCAGCAGGTTGCGGTGGCTCAGCTCGCAGCCCTTGGGCCGGCCCGTCGTGCCCGACGTGTAGATGATCGTGGCCAGGTCGTCGGCCGTCCGCGCGGCCCGGCGCCCGGCAAGCTGCTCGTCGGTGATCTGGGTCCCGCCGGCGGCCAGCGTGTCGAGCCGCTCGATCAGCCAGACCTCGCGCAGATCCGCCAGACGGCCGCGCGCGGCCTCGATGAGTCCGGCGTGCTTGTCGTTATCGGCGAAGACCGCACGGGCCGCGGAGTCCCCGAGCATCCACTCGACCTGCTCAGCCGAGGATGTTTCGTAGATGGGCACCGTGACGGCGCCGGCCGTCCAGATCGCATAGTCGATCAGTGTCCACTCGTAACGGGTCGCTGACATCAGCCCGATTCGGTCGCCCGGCTCGATTCCGGCCGCGACCAGGCCCCTGGCCAGGCCGGCGACCTCGGCACGGAACGTCGCGGCGGTAACGTCCTGCCAGCTGCCGTCGGGGGAGCGCCTGCGCATCACCACGCTGCCCGGCTGGCTGGCGGCCCGCCGGAAGACAACGTCAGCGAGGGTGGCGCTATCGGTGACCTCGGCTAGCGCCGGAACGCTGTAGTCGCGCACGTAACCTCCCTGGGACCGCGGCGTCGACGCCTGATCTCCATGGACCGTACAACGCCGCGCCCGTGCTCGCCCAGCGCGGGTGCTTAAGGTGTGGCCATGCGGGTCAATGTGGTGAGCGACGTGCATGGCCGGATCGACGCGCTGCGCGCGGCGGGCAGCGATGCGCAGGCGCTGTTGTGCCTGGGGGACCTGCTGTTGTTCGTGGACTACGCGGACCATGGCCAGGGCATCTTTGCCGAGCTTTTCGGCGCCGAGGCGACCCGCGAGCTGATCACGCTGCGCACCGCGCAGCGGTTCGACGAGGCGCGGGCCATGTCCGCGCGGCTGTGGGCCGGACTGGGCGGCGATCCTCGCCAGCACATCGACGCCGCGGTCTCGCGGCAGTACGCCGAGCTGTTCGCGGCCATGCCCACGCCGGCCTACCTGACCTACGGCAACGTCGATGTCCCGCGGCTGTGGGATGACAACCTGCGGCCGGGTCAGCAGGTGCTGGACGGCGAGCGCGTCGACCTCGGCGGCTGGTCGTTCGGGTTCGTCGGGGGCGGGCTGCGCTCGAAGTACCGGACGCCCAACGAGCTCGACGACGATGTCTTCGCGGCCAAGGTGGAGGCGGTCGGCGCGGTCGACGTGCTCTGCGCGCACATCCCGCCGGCGGTGCCCGAACTGCTCTACGACACGGTCGCGCGGCGGATGGAACGGGGGAGCGAGGCGCTGCTGGCCGCGATCGAGCGGACACAGCCGCGCTACGCGCTCTTTGGCCACGTGCACCAGCCGCAGGCCAGCCGGCTCCGGATCGGCGTCACCGAGTGCGTCAATGTCGGTCATTTCCGCGCCACCGGCCGGCCCTTCGCCCTGGAGTGGTAGCCGACCGGTCTGCGGGCGCAACCGGAGTCCGCCGCGCTGGAGGTACGCTCCGAGTCATGGCGGACAAGACCAGCTCCAGCATCACCGTGGGAGCGCCCCGGGCGGCCGTCATGAGCGTGATCGCCGATTTCGCCGCCTATCCGGAGTGGGCCACCGGGGTTCGTTCTGCCGAGGTCATAGAGCCCGGCGCGGACGGCCGTGCCAGCCAGGTGCGTTTCGTGCTCGATGACGGGATCATTAAGGATAGCTACGTGCTCGCTTATCAATGGGACACCGACGCCGCGGTGCGCTGGAGCCTGGCCCGGACAGGCTCCATGATCTCCGAAATGTCGGGCGGATATCAGCTGGCCGATGAGGGCGGAGGGACGAGGGTGACGTACGAGCTTGCCGTAGGCCTGCGAGTGCCGATGCTCGGGATGCTCAAGCGCAAGGCCGAGAAGACCATCATCGACACGGCGCTCAAGGGACTGCGGGCGCGGGCGGAGAGCCTGCCCGCGGCGGGCACTGCCGATCCCGGCCTGGCCAGTGGTGGTGGCCGTGACTGACGCCGCCACCAGCGACCGCGGACCCGGCGACCGGCCCGGCACCGGTCAGCCGGGCGCCTGGAGCGCCGCCACGGACCCCGTGGGCGAGCGGCCCGCCAGCGCGGTCGCGGACGTAGATCCGTCCGGGGAGGCCAGCCGCCCGGCGAGTCGGCCCGCCCGGTCCCCGCGTCCCGACGCCCCGCGTCCCGACGCCCGGCGTCCCGACGCCCGGCGTCCCGACCGGCGTCCCGACCGGCGTCCCGATTCCTCCGGCGGTGACCTGCTGACGGACCTGCAGCGCTGGCTGATCCGTTCCAGCGCCAAGAGCATGCGCCGTGAGATCGAGGGCCAGGTCCGCCGGACCTTCGGCGGCGGCCGCACGCAGCCAGAGGACGTCTGGGGAACGGCGACGACAGAGCCGCCGCCCAGCGTCGGCGAGTCGCCGGAATGCGCCTGGTGCCCGATCTGCCGCGCCGCGCGCCGTATGCGCGAGTCCGGGCCGGGGCTCGGCTCGCAGATTTCCGGCGCCTCGGATGTGGTCGCCTCGACGGTTCAGGATGCGATCGTGGCCCTCGACGCGGTACTGTCACGGCCCCCAGCGGCTCCCGGACCGGGACCGCGAGCGGATAGGTCCCCACGATCCGGTCGTGATGACTCCGCGGGCGACGAGGCGGAGAGGGCACAGGATGAGCCTGGCGATCGGGGTTGACGTCGGCGGCACGAAAGTGGCCGCCGGGGTGGTGGACGTCCGCGGGCGGATTGTCGAGAAGATCAAGCGGCTGACTCCGGCAGCCAGCCCTGCGGGCACCGAGCAGGTGATCGTCGAGGTCGTCACCGAGCTGCTGAGCCGCCATGACATCGACGCGGTGGGAATCGGCGCGGCCGGCTTCGTCGACGAGGCCCGGTCGACGGTGCTATTCGCGCCCAATCTCGCCTGGCGCGAGGAGCCCGTGAAAAAGCAGGTCGAGGAGCGGCTCGGCTGCGCCGTCCTGGTCGAGAACGATGCCAACGCGGCCGCGTGGGCTGAGGCCAAGTTCGGTGCTGCCCGAGGCCACGATCATGTGGTGCTGATCGCGGTTGGCACCGGGATCGGGGCCGGCCTGATGCTCGATGGCAGCCTGTACCGCGGCCGGTGGGGATCGGCGGGGGAGCCTGGCCACTACCGGGTCGTGCCGGACGGCAGGCTCTGCGGCTGCGGGAACAGGGGCTGCTGGGAGCAGTACGTCAGCGGCAACGCCCTGGTCGCGGAGGCGCGAGAGTTCGCGCGGCGATCCCCGGGCGCCGCCGTGCGGCTCCTGCAGCTGGCCGGAGGGAGCGCCGAGGGGATCGACGGGCCGGCCGTGACCCAGGCCGCCCTGGAGGGCGACGCCGTGGCGCTGCGCTGCTTCGAGATCATCGGGCACTGGCTGGGAACGGGCCTGGCCGACCTGGCCGCGATCCTCGACCCCGGCTGCTTCGTGATCGGCGGTGGCGTGTCGGAGGCCGGCGACCTGCTCATCAGTCCCGCGCGCCTGGCGTTCGAGGGCGGCCTGACCGGCGGCGCCTACCGCCCGCTCGCCGAGATCAAGCCCGCGCAGCTGGGAGCCGACGCCGGCCTGATCGGTGCGGCGGACCTGGCCCGCGGCGCCTGATCCGGCCGAGTCAGGCGCTGGTGCCGCCAGGAGCACCAGACGGGAGGCCAGCCAGACAGCAGGCGGTCAGACGGGTGGCGGTCAGACGGGTGGCGGTCAGACGACGGCGCCGTCATCGTCGTCGTCGCGTGGCCGGTCAGTCATCCGCAGGACCAGGACGGCGAATCCCGCGACGAACGCGATGATGGCCACCAGCGCGGCCCAGTCGGAGACCTGCCAGCCGACCAGCGTCGCTACCAGCAGGTAGCCGGGTCCGCCGAGCAGGGCCGCCCAGGCGCCCTTGGCGACCGAGTCGAGCTGAGGTAGCGGCGGTGGTGGCGGCGGCACATAGCGGTCATCCTCATCCGTGTCGTCGCCCGCGGGCGCCGGACGCGGAACCGCCCCTGCCCGCCGGACAATATGCGCCCGGTCCCCGCGGAAGCCGCTGGCGGATCGGCTGCCACGACCCGCTCTGGCCCCCGGCTGGGCGGCTCTCGGGGCCGCGCTGTTCCCGTCAGGCCCGGCGGCTGCGCCCGTGGCATCGGTTGCCGCGCCGACTGGGCCGGTGCTGGCGGTGCTGCCCGTGCCGCCGGTTGTGCCCGTGGCATCGGTTGGGCCTACGGCACCGGTGGCGTCCGCGCCTCCGGTGGCCGCGTGCCTGGCCGGTCCGCGCCTGGCCGGTCCGTGTCTGGCCTGTCCGTCTCTGGCTCGGCCGTCCCTGGCCCGGCCGTCCCTGGCCCGGCCGTGCCCGGCTGTTCCGTCTGCGGCCCCGGCTGGCCCGGCCCCGGCTGGCCCGGCCCCGGCGTCCGGCCTACCGGTCTCACCGGTGCCGCCCCGGCCGGTGCCGTCGTCGCTGATCCCGTCCGGAACGGCGCCGGCTGGCCCGGCCCCGTCGTGGCGGGTGCTGTCCTGGCGGGTGCCGTCCGAGCTGACGTCGTCGGGCCCGTCCTGGCCGGGGCGGCTGGGTGGCCCGGGCAGGCCTGCCCCGGGCCGGCGTACCGGCCCGGGAATACCGGCCGGTCCGGGCAGGCTCGCGGGACCGGCGCGGCTGACGGGGCCGGCTGGCCCGGCCGGGCCGCCCTGCTCCCGGCCGACGGCCGTGTCCCGTTCCGGCAGCCGCTGGTCGCCGGGGATCTCCGCCAGGTCCTCGCGGGCTGGCCAGGGCGCCTGCCTGGTCGTGGTGTCCACGGGCAGGTCGAAGCGCGCGATTAGGTCACGCCAGGCCGCCTCTTCGCCGCTGACGTCCCCGTCCACTTCCTCGTTTCCGCCCACTACCTCATTCCCTGCCCGATTCCCGGCTGACGCGACTGTGCGTCCGGACGAACTCCAGGCTCCCAGTGAAGATGACCTTGGCGTCGTTGTCCAGGGTCGCGACATGATAGCTATCGGCCAGCTCGCAGACTTCCAGCTGGCCGGCCGGCAGTGCCTTGCGAAGCGCCGCGAGGCTGGCCGGCCCGACCACGTGATCGGTCGTGCTCCGGTAGGCCAGCACCGGCTGTGTCAGGTCGCCCAGGTGCTCGCGGGTGATGCGCCACAGCCCCGGCAGCGTGGCGGCGGCCTTAACCGGGACCCTGTCGTAACCGAGCTCGCTGGCCGGTTCCTTCTTGATGTCGCTGGCGATCCCCTTGAGCGAGGGCACGAGGAACTTCAGCATGGGCGCGAGCATGAACAGCCGGGTATCGGCGATGACCGAGGGATTGACCAGGACCAGCCCGCTGACGGCCGTGGCGTGCAGTTCGGCCAGCCGCAGGGCCAGGCAGCCGCCCATGGACAGGCCCATGACGAAGATCTCATCGGAGCAGCCCCGCAGCTCCTCGAACGCGCGGTTGACCTCGGCGAACCAGTCCTCCCAGCGAGTCCGCGCCATCTCCTGCCAGGTCGTGCCGTGACCTGGCAGCCGCGGCAGGGAGACGCTCAGCCCGGCGTCGGCGAGGTACTCCGCCCACGGGCGCAGGGACTGCGGGCTGCCGGTGAACCCGTGGCAGAGCAGCACGCCGGTGGCGCCGCCCTCATGGGTGAAGGCTTCGGCACCGGGCATCAGCGGCATGTCAGGGGTCCCTTCGGGGCATGCTGCGGCTCCACCCCCCGATCGTCCCACGCCGGGCGCCAGCGCGGCAGCCGTTGGCCGGCTGAAAGCCCGTGAGCAGGAGATCGCCGGCGAGTCGGCGATCTTGGAGCAGTGGGCCGTGTTGTGAACGGCAGATGACGTGCGAACATATGACCGTGTTCTACTGGGTGGTCAAGGCGGTACTCGGGCCCTTCCTTCGGATCATCTTCCGGCCGTGGTCCGAGGGGGCCGAGAACGTGCCACGTGAGGGCCCGGCGATCCTGGCCAGCAACCACCTGTCGTTCTCCGACCACTTCTTCGCGCCGCTGCCCATCCCGCGCAAGGTGGTGTTCCTCGCCAAGGCAGAGTATTTCACCGGCCACGGCCTGAAAGGCCTGGTCAGCAAGGCGTTTTTCAGAGGCGTCGGGCAGATTCCGATGGACCGGTCCGGCGGTGCGGCCAGTGAGCGGGCGCTGCATACCGGGCTGCGCGTGCTGGCCGAGGGCGAGATTCTCGGCATCTACCCGGAGGGCACCCGGACGCCCGATGGCCGCCTGTACCGGGGCAAGACCGGCGTGGCCAGGCTGGCGCTGGAGGCCCGCGCTCCCGTGGTCCCTACCGCGATGATCGGGGGCTTCGAGTTCCAGCCGCCAGGGAAGATCGCCCCCCAGCTGCGCATCCGGCCCGGGGTGCGCTTCGGGAAGCCGCTCGACTTCTCCCGCTATTACGGCATGGAGGAGGACCGGATCGTCCTGCGGGCCATGACGGACGAGATCATGTACGAGCTCATGAAGCTGTCCGGCCAGGAGTACGTCGACGAGTACGCGCAGCGGAGCAAGGGCCGCCGCCCAGCCCTGCGCAAGACCCCTCCAGGCGAGCCCCCAGTACCCCAGCAGTCCCAGGAGCCCCCGGCCGAGTAGCCTCCCATGCCGCAGAGCTTGCGCAGGTCGCAGGCGGCTCGCCGGGTTTTGTAGATGGCGTGCCCGGTCATCGCCCGGGCCCTGGCGGCGATGCCACCGGGCGACGTACTCGTGCCCGCTGAGGATCACCTGCGCGCCGAACGGCGGGTGCCCGGACATCTTGATCACCAGGTGGCCCCGGCTCACTCACTGCCCGCTGGCCATGATCCGGGACGAACCGGTAACGTCGATGAGGCCCCGCGCCGTAGCCTGAACTTGTCGAGGTTCAGGAGGTGCAGGGCCTATGCCCGAGGTTTATACGGATCCCGCCGACCCGGAGACCCCCGTCGGGCAGCGCATTCAGTTCTTCCGCACCCGCCGGGGCATGTCCCGCGTCGTGCTGGGCGGGCTAGTCGGCAAGTCGGCGCGGTGGGTGAAAGCTGTGGAGACCGGACAGCTTCAGCAGCCGAAGCTGCCGGTGCTGCTGAGCCTCGCCGAGGCCCTCCATATCAAGGATCTCGGCCAGCTCACCGGAGACCAGTCGGTACCGGTCGTGACGTTTCAAGGCCCTGGGCATCCGGCATTACCAGCCGTTCGCGATGCGGTGAATAGAGTCGCATCGTCAATGACTGGGCCTCCAGCATCCAGGGAGCATATGAAGGCGCGGATCGATTTTGCGTGGCGTGCCCGGCATTCGTCCCCCGACCACCGGACGGTAGTTGGCGCACTTCTGCCAGATCTGATCCGCGATGCTAGGTACGCGGTACGGATGTACGAGGGAAACGATCGACGTCACGCGCTGTCGCTTCTCGCTCAGGTCTACAACCTGGCTCAGTTCTTCATCGCCTACCAGCCGGCAGCGGATCTGCTGTGGCGCGTCGCAGAACGCTCGGTCATGGCCGCCGAAGAGTCCGAGGACCCCCGGGCTCTTGGCGGTGCAGTCTGGCTACTCGCGCAGGCCCACAGGGACGCCGGCGACTTCGACGCTGCCGAGGCCGTCACCCGTGACGGTCTCGATCTGCTCAGGCCGCACGTAGCCGAGGCTGACACCGACCTGCGGGCCATGTGGGGTGCGCTGCACTTCGAGGCCGCCTACACCAGTGCTCGCGCCGGGGATGCCGGTACAGCCTGGGGCTGGTGGGATAAGGCCGACGTGATCGCCCGCACGCTGCCCGCTAGCCATTACGACCCCATGACGTCATTCAGCCAGGTGATCATGGGCGCTCACGCTGTCACGATCGCTGTGGAGACCCGGCAGGCGGGCGAGAGCAAGAGACAGGCCAGGAGATCGGCCAACTCCGCGATACCATCACAGCCGCGCAAGGGGCGCCATCTGATCGAGATAGCCCGCGCCTACCACCTTGGCAACGACAAGCCGGCGCTCCTAGGCACCCTGAGAAACGCATACGTGACCGCACCGGAGACTATCCGTTACAACGGATACGCCCGCCACATGATTCTGGAACTGACCGAAAGCCCGGAGCCGCTGCGGACAGGAGCCCGCACTTTGGCAGAGCAAGTCGGGATGGTCTCCTGAAATAGGGGACACAAATCGTGTCCGGTCACCGTGGGCGGTCAAACTAACGTCTTGCTCATGACCGCCGGGATTACCACGTTGACGAGCTGGGCCGTGACGGCCTGCACCGCTCCAGCAGCCATGCAGATCACGCTGTCCGGCACGCCTGCATCTGTTCCGGCTGCGCGCCGGTTCGTGCGGGAGGTGCTGTGCGGGTGCCCGCGCGCCGACGACCTGGCCCTAGCTGTCACCGAGCTGGCAACTAACGCGGT
>DATKRH010000061.1:0-2438 GCA_035532295.1 Streptosporangiaceae bacterium | reverse complement strand
GGCCTGCCCTAGCCGGTTCGCAGGAACCCGGTGAGCACGGCCCGCTCAGCCGGGTCAGGGTCCAGCCGCGCGTACCGGACCGCCGGCTCCGGAGTCGCCACGGCCACGATCCCCTCGGGGATGGCCTCCAGGTGCTGCGCTGTCGGCGCGGTCAGGTCCAGGGCGGTGACGACGGCCGCGGCGCCGGCGGCGCTGGTGCGCTGGAGCACGATCGCGTCCTGGCCGGGCAGCAGCGCGACGGGCTCGAATGGCTGGGCCAGCACGGTGACCAATGACTGCCACGGGTAGCTGCCCGCGGACTCGGGGGAACCCGTGTCATCGATGATCATCCAGGGGTCGGCTCGCGTCCCGTCGGCCGGCACCTGGGTGCCAGGCCTGACGACGGGCATCCGCTCCGACGGCACCTGCGCGTGATCGCGCAGCTTCAGCCAGCCGGCCGGCTGGCTCGTCACGACCTGCAGCCGCGCGCCGGTACCGATCGCGCGCAGCGCCAGCAGTCGCGGCAGCAGTGCGTCACCGATGACGGTCACCCGGGTGGCCCGGTCCGCCGTGAAGCACGGAATCGCGACGAGGCAGCCATCATCTCGCGCCCCGAGCACGACCCCGCCGGCTGCCATCGCCAGGACCGCCGTCGGCGATCGTTCGTCGTGGCCGCCGGTATGCCAGCCCAGGCGCCGGCCGACCGGGCCACGGCCGAGCGGCAGGGTCGCGAGTACGCCGTCGGCGTGCTCGCCGTCCATCCGGACCAGGCGCGCTCCGCAGGACGCGGCCGCCGCCGTTGCGGCTCGGGCGACGGCGGGGACGCCAGGGCCGCGTGTGGTGGTGACGCGGATCGTCGCGCTGAGCCCGATCCGGCCGTCGCCGATGCGGGCGATGACCACGCCGGTGGTGACCGCGAGCGCGGGCACGGCGGCCAGCGCCTCTTGCAGGGCATCCAGGCCCCCGGCCGGCCAGCGCCGCAGCCAGTACGTGATGTGCTGGCGCGTTCCGCTGTGCCACGATCGCCACTGATGCGGCCGCGCGGGCCCGGCCGCGGCCGGATCATCCGCGGGAAGGCCGTCCACGACGAGGTCAGTCGCGGCGAGGCCGGCGAAGGTCGGCCTGGCCGCCCCGACCGCGGTTATCGGCGGCGAGCCGGCCTCGCCGGTCAGCAGGGTCGCCGTCACCAGCTCCCGGGCGGCGCGGGCATCCAGGAGCTGGCCACGCAGGCGCAGGTCGCCGATCAGGTCCGCCATCCTCGTCCCGCGGGTGGCCAGCCCGCGGACCAGGCTGGCGTGCACGTCAGGGGTGGCGCCCGAGGCGACGACGGCATACCGGCTCATCGCGGGATCGTGGCGCAGCGCGATCCAGGCCGACGCCGACCGGGGCATGCGGCGGTAACCCAGGCTCCGGTACGCGGCGGCCGGACCGGACCTGGCGTCGCCGTCGGCGAGGTCCGCGTGCAGGATGACCTGAATGGCGGAGACCAGTTCGTCGTCGGGATCGAGCAGGCTGGCCAGCCTCGCCACCGGAAGCTCGGTGACGGGCGCGGCACCAGGCTGCGGCGCGAGGGCGACGACGACGGCGAATCCGGCACCGTCATGGATGATGCCGGCGTCGCCGCCGCGTATCCGGGCCGGAATGATGTCAATGTGCGGCAGCCCGGCTGGCACTGACCCGGCCAGCGCGCTGGCCGGGCCGGGCAGCGCGCGCCGGGCCCGATGGAAACTCGCGGCGGTCAGCAGCCATTCGTAGGCCCACCGGTGGCGCCACTTCGGCACTGTCAGGCAGCAGCCGAGCAGCGCCACGGCGCCCAGGGCCCAGCGCATGTGTCCGCGCTCGGCCAGTGCGCCGGCGGCCATGATCGCGGTCAGCTGCCATGCGACGAGCTGACCGGCGCGCACGCCGAGCAGGGACTGCCCGGACGGCATCCTCGTCAGGCGCCGCGGCGCGGGTCCGGCGGTCCCGGCCGGAGTGACTGGCCGGCCGGGCGGGTCGGCGAAGGCGGGGACGTTATCGACCCTGGGGGGCATCGGCGATCCTCCCCGGCGTCTGGTACGCCTGTGGGTGCGGCAGGACGGTTTGCTTCCTGCTACGACCGCCGCGGCGACCGCGGTTCAGCCAGCGCCGTGACCAGACTCAGAAAGGCCCGGCCGGCGGCCCGCCCTCGTCGTCCGGGCGGCCCGGCGCGCGGCCGGGATCGTGGTAGCCTTCGCCGTCCAGCGGCACCCTGGGTCCGGCGTCCGCCGGGTCGGGGCGGAGCAGGTCCAGCCACGACGGTACGCAGGTCAGCTCCTCGTGCTCGACCCGGCACTGCGCGCAAGTGTCCAGGTGTGCCCGTACGGCCGCTTCCTCAGTGGCCGACAGGCCACCGAGCACGTACGCTCCGAGCTGGAGCTGCACGTGCCCCTCCTGGTCCGGTGGTGCCATCGGTCGGCTCACCGCCGTCCGGCACCGTG
>DATKRH010000060.1:0-2138 GCA_035532295.1 Streptosporangiaceae bacterium | reverse complement strand
GGCGCGGGCGGGAGGTGCTGGCGGGTCCCGGGCGGGACCTGGTCCTGTGGCGCCCGGAAACTCGATCGCAACGCCTCGAGCCGGGCGCGAGTCCCCGGATGGTCGTAGGCGCGGCCCAGCTCCTGGCCGGGACGGGCGTAGACGCCGTTGAGCAGCGGCGAGTACGCCACCAGCGTCATCCCCGGCTCGGCGCGCAGGTAACTGAGGATCGACCCGTCCGCCACGCCGATCTCACCATCCCGCGAGAACGAGAAACGCAGGTCGGGAATGTCGGTGCGCATGCGCAGGTAGGTGTGGTGATACTGCAGCACGTCGGCCCGGGCGGTCCCGGCCGCGGCCGCCAGGGCCCGCGCCCGCTCCACCAGCCAGGCCCAGTGATTGCTCAGGCCGAGCAGGCCGACCGCGCCGTCGGCGACCAGCTCCCCGAACGCGGGCTAAGGCTGACGGCAAGAAACACACAGGTTAAACGGCAAGCTGAGCCCGTGCCGGAACTGGTGGAGCGCGTGGGATCTGCGGACAGCCACGGACAGCGTCCTGATGCCGAATGCGCAGCGGGGCTACGGGGCGCGCCAAAGCTGAAGGCTGATGTGGCTGGATGCAGCGCGGAAGTCGTTGTCCGTGGTGAGGAGCGTGTGACTACCAGCGATGGCCAGGTGGGCGATGAGCGCATCGATCGTGCCGACCTGAACACCTGCAGAGCGCAATGTGTTGCGCACGCCCGCCGCAGCGACGTGATCTTCGCGAGAAGGCGTGAGGTACTCCAATGCAGCGAACATCTCGTTGATCTGTGCCCGGGCTCGTTCCGGGACGACACCCTGAAGCAGTTCCTGAAGGATCATCCCCGTGGTGGCGACGATCTCGCCGCCGGCGAGCGCATCCCGCAGCGCCCGGACCTCAGGCACATCCGGAGGAGCATCCCGGCGCAGCGCGAGCGACCAGACGCTCGTGTCAACGAGCAGGCTCACCCGCGCGAGCGCTCGGCCTTGTAGTCGTATGCAGGGTCGATCTCGACCGCGCCGAACAGGTCCAGAATGCGGGCCTGCTCGCGGCGGGCGATGAACTCCTGCAGCGCCCGGGTGACCGCGGCCTTCTTGGTACGCTCGCCGCTAACCTCAAGGGCGCGCTCAAGCAGGTCGGGGTCGATTGCCAGGTTAGTCGCCATGTGCGCCTCCTTACACATCAGTTTACACAAGGCTGGGCGGTCTCGCCAGGGCAGTGTTGCGTTGGCCGATCGGTGCGCATGACAGGGGACGGCTCGGTTGCGTTAGTCGATCGCGGATGGCCGGAGACTGGCTGGGTGACCACGCGCGGTGTGACCTCAGTACTTGCGGAGGAGGCGGCGGGCCGCGTGGCGGGGGTGGCGCAGGCCGGGGCCGCGGCGAGGACAGTGGCCGCGGTCGCGGCGAGGACGGGCGCCGCCCCGGCGGCCCGCGCTGGCGGTAGTGGGCGGCGCGTGCTCACCGGCCGATTGGCCGGGCAACGTAGTCCTGATGGCGGATGAGGCCGGCGGGTCCACGTGGAAAGTCTGTCGAGGGAGTGGGTTGTGGATGTCCGGTGGGACGCTGACCTCGAGGCGTCGCCACGGCTCTCCCGCCTCCGGCCGGCGATCCTCCTGCGACGCGGGTTGCGCCACCGGCGCCGAGCTCGGAGATCACGCGCGGCGCGCGGTCGCCAGCTGCCCGCGTCGGTCAGCGGTGCGCGTCACGGTGGCGTCGCTGAATCCGCCTGCGACGAGCAGCTGGACGAGTTGCGCGTCGTCGTAGCAGCGCATGTGCCGCCCGGAAACTCGATTGCACCGTTGACCTGCCGTTTGGCCTGAGCGGTTGAGGCGGTGATGGTTGGCTGGCCGGGTGCTCCTCAAGGTCACCCAGCTACTCATGCGCTGGACTTTTGGGCTGGTAGTCCTGATGTTCCGCGAAGACCAGGCGAAGAACGCCGAGCTGCTGGTGCTCCGGCACGAGAACGCGGTGCTGCGCCGGAACGTTGGCCGCGTTCGGTACGAGTCAGCCGACCGGGCCTGGTTCACCGCGCTTATGCGGTTCATCCCGCGGCGGCGCTAGGCCGGGGTCTTTCCGGTGACGCCTGCGACGCTGCTGGCCTGGCACCGCAGGCTGGCCGCCAGGAAGTACGACACGAGC
>DATKRH010000059.1:0-26166 GCA_035532295.1 Streptosporangiaceae bacterium | reverse complement strand
GACCCCCACGCCGGTCCAGGTCCCGACCCCCACGCCGGTCCAGGTCCCGACCCCCACGCCGGTCCAGGTCCCGACCCCCACGCCGGACCCCCAGTCGCAAATCACTCAGGGCATTCAGAACGCAGCCGCCCAAGTCCAGAGCATCGCATCCCAGACCGTCACCGGCGTCCAGAACTTCGTCGCCCAGCAAGTGGCCAACACCCAGCAAGCCATCAGCAACGCCCAGCAGTCCTACAGCAACGTCGCAGCCGTCCCCAGCGTCAGCAACATCGCCGCAGCCGCGGGAGCAACAGCCCTCGCCGGCGTAGCCATAGCCGAGCTCGCCGCACCCGTCGCCGCAGCGGCCGCCTGATCCGCACGACCGCCAGGACGACCTCGGCCAGCTGGCCAGCTCCGGTCAGCTGGTCAGCTCGGCCAGGACAATGCGTCGATGGCCAAGGTGAGATTGCCGCTGCCTGGATTGGTGACCTGCATGCCGATCGCGTGCACGCTGGAGACGGACGGCACCATCCATTTTAGGGTGATCCATCCCGCCTTGGACGGAAGCGGCGTGTCCGCGCTCTGGCCGAAATGGACATTGAAATCGCCGTCCTGGACGAATGGCCGGAGGCCGCCCGCCTGGCCGCTCGACCAGACGTGGTAAATGACCTCGTCGCCTGGCCGCAGCCCCTGAACGTGCGACGTGGTACCGATCGCGGTGTAGCGGTCTCCGCTGGTCTTGAGCAGCAGGCAGTGAGTTCCGTCGAAGGCTGCCCTCGTGCTCGCGGTGCCGGTGATATCGCCCCAGAACGCTCCCCATCCGTCGGCTGTTCCGTCCTCGAAGCTGATTAGCGTGGAGCCGGCGGGGGGCTTCGGTGTCGCCTGCGCCGATGCCTTCGACGATGACGGGTGCGGAGATGGCGACACTGCTGTGGCAGGCACGGGCGTGGCAGCGGGGGCTGGCGTAGCAGCGACAAGGTGCCCCTTCGCCGCAGAGCGCGACGCGTGCCCCCGCCCGGACCGGGCGGTACTGGAAGAGGATCGGCTGCCGGGGACCGCCGCGGCAGGCGTCCGCACGGGAGGCGGCGCGGAATGCTGCCCGGCCGCGGACGGGTGCAGGCCATGCCCGGCCGTGCCCGTTGAGCGCTGCGTCAGGTACACGCCGACAAGCACGATCGCGGCTGCCAGCAACGCCAGGGCGACCCTGGGACGCCTGTGCCGTAGCGACGCCAGGCGGGCCGGACCCGAGCCGCGCTCCGTGTCGGCCGGAGGCTCAGCGAGATCCGGGCTGGGATGCACGGTGGCGGCCTCGATCGCGGAGTATCCGCCCCCGCGCCGGAATTGACGCGCCCGCATGCGGCATTCCCGCGAGTGGTAGAGCCGGGTCACGCCCGGATCCGCCGGCTGCTCTACCAGCTCGTCGCATCCGGGGCACGCACAGACGATCCGCCGGTCCGCGTTCGGTGAGGTCGGCATGACGCATCTTCCTTCCGGCACCGCCCGCGGCTGAGGCGAAGAGCCCAGTGAATGGCCAGCGAATCGGCAGTCCAGGTAATCTTACGAGGATCCGACACTCGGAGCATAACGGACATGGCGCACTTCAGCGGCACTCCGCCCGCATATCGTCGCCATCGATTTGCCGGACCACTAAGCCGAGAAGCGAAAAATGCATATCCTCCATCTTGCCAGCCAGCGCGCGGGCAAGTAAGTTCACCGAGGGACCACGGTTCGCTGGAGAAGGGGGTCCCTCGCCGTGCCGGACCTGGGGAGCAAGCACCGGATTTCCGCGCCTAACCTTGAGGCACCCGAGGGCGGCGGGGCCGTGCGCGGGCTTGCCGAGAGCTTCGAGTCTCAGGCCTTTACCGGCGCGGCCACTCTTTCCATCCCTGTCCCCGCGCTTCCCGTCCGCGGGCTGGGGCCTGGACTCGCCGTATCCTATAGCTCGGGCGGCGGAAACGGGCCCTTCGGAATGGGCATTTCCTTAACGCTGCCCAGCATCGCCCGCAAGACCAGTAAGGGCATCCCGCGTTATCAGGGAGCGGATGATGTCTTCATACTCTCCGGCGAGGGCGAACTAGTCCCGGCTCTCTTACGTGACCCGGCGACGGGCGACTGGCGACCCGACGCCCGGCAGGAGCCCGCGACCGATCCCGCGTGGGATGTGGTCGTTTACCGTTCTCGCAGCGAGTCGGCATTCTCGCATATCGAGCAATGGACCAGCCGGATCGACGGATGCTCACACTGGCGCCTGCGGAGCCGCGACAACACGCAGTGGCGGTACGGGATCACGATGAACGGCAGGATCTCCGATCCGCGGCATCCGGAACGGATCTTCCAGTGGCTGCCCGAGGAAACCCAGGATCCGCGCGGCAACAAGATCCGCTACCACTACAAGGCGGAGAACGACGTCGGCGTCGCCGCCGCGATCTACGAGCACGGCCGAGACCACCAGGCGAACCGTTATGTCGCCTGCATCGAATACGGGAACTACGTCGCGGACGGCACGGAGCATTTCTCGTGCCGGGTGTTATTCGACTACGGTGAATATTCCCTAGCGGACCCGGATCGTCAGCCCGGCGACTGGGCGGTCCGCCCCGATCCATTCTCTACGTACCGGAGTGGTTTCGAGATCCGGACCATGCGACGGTGCCGGGCCATTCTCGTTTACCACTGCTTCCACGACCAGTTCGGCGGGGAGCCGTTCCTCGTCCGGGCGCTGGAGTTCGAGTATGAGCAGGCGGCGCGGCTGCCGTCGGCCGGGCAGCCCGCCCCATGCCTGTCCTTCGTGAGCCGGGTGACCGAGACCGGATTCCGGAAGCTCGAGGATGGCGGCTACCTCCGGGCACCCTACCCGTCCCTGATGCTCGATTACGCCCCGTTCGATCCGCGCGGCGGGAGTTACGAGAAACTGGTGGTCGACGGGAACGGTTCCCTCCCCTCCTACCTGGGCGACGGCCAGTACCTGCTGGTCGACCTCGACGGGCAGGGACTGCCCGGCGTCCTGTACAGCGACACGACGGCCACGCTGTTCTGGGAACCGCTGGGCGAGGGCCGTTACGCCAGCCCGGTGAATCCGCGCGGCTTCCCGCTCGAGTCCGACCTCCGGGGCCCCGGCCTCGTCCTGACGTCCCTGCAGGGCAACGGCCGCAAGGATCTCGTCGTCAGCGAGCCGGGCCGGGCCGGGTACTACCGCTGCGACGACACCGGACGCTGGGAGCCGTTCCGCCCGTTCCCCGCCGCGCCGGCCAATCTCACCAGCACGGCGACCGAACTGGTCGATATGAACGGCAGCGGACGTGCCGACATCGCCCTGCTAGAGCAGGAGGCGATCAGCACGTGGCCCTCGTGCGGGCTCGGCGGTTACGGGCCACCCGAGCAGGCGCCCTGCCGGCGCGACTTCCCGGTGAGCACCAGCCCCGGCTCCCGGGAACTCCTCGCTTTCGCCGACATGTTCGGAGACGGCCTTTCTCATCGGGTGCGGATCCGGGATGGCGAAATCGAATGCTGGCCGAACCTCGGCTACGGGAAGTTCGGCGCGAAGGTGACCCTGGGCAACGCCCCGCGGTTCGGCGCCGACTTCGATGCCACCCGACTCTTCCTCGCCGACACCGACGGCTCGGGGCCGGCCGACCTGATCTATGTCCGGCCCGGCTGCGTGCAGGTCTTCTTCAGCCAGGCCGGCAACGGGTTCAGCCCTCCGCTGACCATCCCGCTGCCCGTTCCCTATGACCGCCTGAGCCAGATCAGCTTCGGGGATGTCTACGGGAACGGGACGACGTGCCTGATCCTGACCCAGCTGACACCGGCCGTCGCGCACTACGTGTATGACTTCGCCGGCGGGACGAAGCCGTATCTCCTGACGAGCGTGGCCAACCAGATGGGATCAGCCGTCCGGGTCTGGTACACGTCGTCGGTCCGGCAGTACCTGGAAGACAAACGGCAGGGCCGGACCTGGGCCACCCGGTTGTACTTCCCGGTCCAGGTCGTGGAACGGGTAGAGCGCACCGACGAGACGACCGGCACGCGGTACGTCACGCGGCATCGCTACCACGACGGGTGCTACGACCCGGAGGACCGCCAGTTCCAGGGGTTCGGCTTCGTCGAGACGTGGGACACCGAGGAGTACTCCGACTTCCTGGCGGCGTGCCGCGCCTCCGGCGCGGTCATCCGTCCCATGGACGAGGATCTCTACGTGCCGCCCGTCTATACCCGGACGTGGTTCCACACCGGGACCTTCCTCGGGGAAGGCGTCGTTTCCCGGCAGTACGCCCGGGAGTACTGGAACGGCGACCCGCAGGCGTGGGCACTGCCCGAGAGCAGGCTCGACGCGGCGGTCGACCGGGGGGACGCGCCGACCCTGCACCAGGCCTATGCCGCGCTGGCCGGATGCGTGCTGCGCCAGGAGGTCTACGGGCTCGACGGCTCGCCGGCCGCCCCGGACCCCTACAGCGTCACGGAACACCGTTTCGAAGTCCGGATGGTCCAGCCCAGGCAGCGGCAGCGGTTCGCCGTTTTCCTCGTCTGCCCGCTCGAAACCCTGGCGTCGGAGTACGACCGGGAGCCAGCCGACCCGCGGGTAACGCAGGAGGTCGCCCTGATCGTGGACGAGTTCGGCGACGTCCGCCGGTCGTGCCAGGTGACGTACCCGCGACGGGAAGCGCCGGGGCGGCCGGTCTATCCCGAGCAGCGCCAGCCGCACGTCACGGTCGCGGAGCACGGCTACGCCGACCACCCGGGGACGCAGGCCGCCGCGTACCGGTGGATAGGCGTCGCCGTGGAAAGCCGGCAGTACGAGCTCGAAGGACTGGCCCGGCCGGCCGGCTGCTTCACCATCGGCCAGCTGCGGACCGAGGTCGCCGCGGCGCTCCGGGACCCGCTCGCCTATGGCCAGCCGTTCACGCCCGGCCAGTGCCAGGCCCGGCTCTGCTCCTGGGTGCGGTCGTTCTACTGGGACGAAGCGCTCAGCGCTCCGCTGCCGCTCGGCCAGATCTCCGCGCGCGGGCTGATCCACCATGAGGAGCTGGCGATCCTGACCCCGGACCTGGCCCGGGAGTTTTTCGGGGAGAAGGGCGACCCGGCCGGGCTGATGAGCGGCTGCGGGTACTGGCTCAGCGACGGGTACTGGTGGAACCGGGGCCTGATCCAGCATTACCCCCGCGACCCGGCCGCGTTCTTCCAGCCGCGGCGGACCGACGGCCTGTTCGCCGGGGTGGACCCGGAAAGCCCCCTGAACCCCGTCACGACGGTGACCTACGACGGGTATCAGATCCTGCCGACGGAGGTCACGCAGTACATCCGCGGCACCGGCACCGGCACCGGCCATCAGGAGGACGCCGGCCATCAGGAGGACGCCGCCGACGCCCTGCGCGTGACCGCCCGCAACGACTATCACGTGCTCGTTCCCTGGCGGGTGACCGACATCAACGGCAACGTCACCGAGGTGGGGCTCGACCCGCTCGGCGTCGTTGTCGTGTCGACGGTGTTCGGCACCAAGCACGGGGCGCCGGCCGGAGACGCGCCGCTGAGCGAGTATGTCCGGCAGCCGGATCCAGCGTTCGACTCGGTGCTGGCCGACCCGGCCCGTTTCTTACAGGGCGCGTCGGCCTTCTTCTACTACGACCTGTTCGCCTGGACGCGGCTGCGGCAGCCCCCGTCGGCGCTGGGCGTCCGCCGGGCGGACTACGTCCACGAGCAGGCGGGCGGCCAGCAGCAGGCGGGCGGGCGGCAGCGTGCCCCGCTGACCGGGATCACCTACTCCGATGGGTTCGGCCGGATCATCGCCAACAAGATCAGGACCGAGCCGGGCGAGCCGGGCGAGCCGGGCGCGGATCCGCCGGAGCGGTGGATCGCCTCCGGCCAGGTGACCTACAACAACAAGGCGCTGGTGACACAGCGGTACCTGCCCTATTTCTCGGCCACCCCGGCTTATGAGGATCACCCCGGGCTCGCGGCCGCGCTGCCACCCCCGGCCGTTTCGCGCTACGACCCGCTCGGCCGCCTGGTCCGGATCGATACCCCGAAGGGGTTCTTCTCGAAGGTGACGTTCTCGCCGTGGCTGGTGCGGGCGTATGACGAGGACGACACCGTCCGGGAATCGGCCTTCTTCCGCGACTTCCCGGACCACCCGACCACGCCGGAGGGCAAGGCCGAACGAGCCGCGCTCGACCAGGCGGCCGCCTTCGCCAACACGCCGGCGACGGCGATCCTGGACACCTCCGGGCGAGTGGTGCGCAGCCAGGTGGACAACCTCGGCGGCGTCACCGCGGCAGACCTCGCCCCCATCGTCGACGGGTCCGGCGTCGCGCCGCGGCAGATCTGGGACGACCTCGTCCGTGACGGGTACCTGACGCCCGACCACACCACCCCCGGCCTGGCCTGGGTGTCGCCGAAGCTGCAGCCCTACGACCGCGACTTCCAGGCGGTCTTCGCGAGCCAGTTCGGCGACCTCGCCGCCGCGCTGCTGGCCTTCCTGAAGGAAAGCGGCCTGACCACGCTGCGCGTCCTGGACGCGACCGGCAACGTGCTCAGCGAGACCGATCCCCGGCTGCTGTACTCCAACGTGACGATGGGCACCGACTACCGCAACCTGGTCTCGGCCTACGACATGGCGGGAAACGCGCTGGTCACCCGCAGCGCGGACGCGGGATCGGCGTGGCAGCTGACCGATGTGCTCGGCAGCCCGGTGCACAGCTGGGACGGCCGGCCGGTCCAGACCACCCGCACGTTCGACAGGCTGGGCCGGCTGATCCAGGTCGAGGTCTCCGACGGCGGTACCGCGCCCGTGATCACCGAGCGGATCAGCTATGGGGAGACCGCGCCCAGCCCCGCCGATGACAACCTGAATGGCCGCGTGTACCAGCACTACGACCCCGCTGGCCTGGTGACCAACGCCGCCTACACCCTGGCCGGGCAGGTCGCGGCCACCGCCAGGCAGGTCCGCGCCGATTACGAGGCGGCGGCGAACTGGACCCCGGCCGCCATGGCCGCCGTGGCCCGCCAGCCGGCGTTCACGACCGGCTTCCGGTATGACGCCCTCGGCCGTCTCCTCGCGGAGACCTCGCCCAACGGGACCACGTCCACGTTGTCCTACAACCGGGCCGGCCAGCTGATCCGGGCCGGCCAGCTGATCGCCGCCGGGGCGCGCGCCGCCGCCGGGGCGAGCACTCCCGCGGGGACCACGGACGTGATCGCCGCCATCGACTACAACGCCAACGGGCAGCGCACGGGCATCCGCTACGGGAACGGAACCTCGACCTCGTACGCGTACGAGGACACCACGCTGCGCCTGACGGCGATCACGACGACCGGGCCGGCGGCGGCCGCGGGCCCGGACCGCCTGCTTCAGGACATCCGCTTCACGTTCGACCCCGTGGGCAACGTGACGCGCACGGAGAACCGCTCGCTGGAGGCGGCGTTCTGTTACCAGCAGCCGGTCAGTCCCGCGTCCGACTACGCCTACGACGCGCTGTACCGGGTGCTGCGGGCCACGGGCCGCGAGGCGCCGCCCGGCGACGCCGGCCGGTACCTGCCCTTCTGCCCGCCAGAGCCCGAGCCGCGCCGGCGGCTGGCGGAATACGCCGAGCATTTCGGGTATGACGATGGCGGCAACCTCGTCCAGGTCGAGCATGTCGCCGCGGCCCGGTCGGTGACCCGGTTCGAGGTCGCGCCGGACTCCAACCGGCTGGCCGGCGAGCCCTATGACGCGAACGGCAACCCGCTGGCGCTGGGCGACCTGCGCCAGCTGGAGTGGAACGCCAGCAACGTGCTCGCCCGCGCCGCGCTGGCGGACGGCAGCGGCGAGGAGTTCTACCTCTACGACGCCGCCGGCACGAGAGTGGCGAGAATCGAGCGGCGGACGGACGCGGGCGGCGGACCGCAGGCCACCCGCGAGACGATCTACTCCGGCCGCTACCAGGTAACCGGCGAGCGGCAGACGGTGAGCGTCATGGACGAGCACACCCGCGTGTGCCTCGTCGAGCATGACGCCGGAACCGGCGGCTGGAGCCTGCGGTACCAGCTCGACGACAATCTCGGCTCGGTCGCGTGGGAGGTGGATGGCCAGGGGAAGCCGCTGAACTACCAGGAGTACCTCGCCTACGGCGGCAGCGCGTTCATCGCGGCCGCCAGCGTGGACCAGGCGGCGCACAAGGAGTTCCGGTACTCGGGCCAGGAGTTCGACGCCCTGACCGAACTCTCCTACTACGGCGCGCGGTACTACAGCCCGGCCTACGGGCGCTGGCTCAGCCCCGACCCCCTCGGCACCACGGCCGGGCTCAACCTCTACGCCTTCGTCGACGGGAATCCGGTCAGCAAGATCGACGCCTCCGGCGAGGTCGGTTCCTGGGCCATGTGGGGCGCCTACGCCGTCGGCGCGCTCACCACGCTCGCCGTCGGCGGCGGCGGCGCCCTGGCGCTCGGCCACGGTCGCGGCGTGGCCTCCGGCGTGTTCATGGGCACGGTCGCCGGCATCACGGGTGCCGTCGTCGGGGGCGGCATCGCGCTCCTGGCGGGCGTGGCCACGCCCGCGATCGCCGCCGTGGCCGCCTCCAGCGCGGTAGCGTCCGTCCTCGGCTCGCTGGTCGGCAGTTTCTCCTCCGAAACGGCGATGGGCCAGGTGTCCCGCCGGGGCGGCGGCGGGCTCGCCATGGCCACCGTCGGTACCCTGACGGCGACTGCCGTCGGCATCGGGGCCGGCCTGCTCGGCGGGGCGATCGTGAGCACGACGCCCGATCCGGGGCTGCT
Organism: Streptosporangiaceae bacterium; assembly: GCA_035532295.1. GTDB lineage: Bacteria > Actinomycetota > Actinomycetes > Streptosporangiales > Streptosporangiaceae > DASUBV01. Next base: position 17,445 of record DATKRH010000059.1, on the reverse strand, counting down.
GGTCAGCATGGCCGCCGGGCTCGGCAGCGCGGTGCTGGCCTCCGGCGCCTTCTGGGGCTTTCCCGAGCGGCACGGAGCGCGGGTGCGCCCGCTGCCCCTGCACAGCACCCGTCCCATCGCGCCGGCCCTGCACCGCACGGACGAGGGGCCGGTCCAGGGTCTGCCCAAAGACCTGCTCCTGCTGGTCATGGCCCCGCAAATCGAAGCGGTCAACGAATTCAAGGGCGCCTACAAGAAGGCGCCGTCGGCCATCTTCCGGCTGAACCCGTACGCGGCGCTCAGCACGAAGAATCCCGCCTACCACACGGTGGTCGCGCACGGATCCCAGGGATATGTCCTGGTCCCCACCGGCCCCGGCGGAAAGAACGTGCGCCCCATGCCGATACAGCTATTCGCTCGGTACGTCCGGGCGCAACTGGCCGCCTACAACGACAACTACGCCATCAAGTTCATTTCGTGTTACGGGGCGACCAGGGGTTTCCTGGGGCCCGAGAATGCCCAGGTCCTGGCGGACGTCACCGGCCGGACGGTCCACGCCTATTCAGGGCGATACGGACCGCTCTTCAAGGGTCCCTGGAAGCCGTTCCAGCCGCGGCAGCGGCGATGACCGTCCAGGTTCCGGAAGCTACCGGGAGGGAGTGACATGCCTGCGAAGCGCTCCATGGCACCGAGTGCCAGGGAACTGCGGGATTTCCGCGCGCAGAACCCTGAGTTCGACCTACTGAGCTTCGACTTTCATGAGCAGGGCGCCAGCCGGGCGCTGCGGTGGGAGGGAGCCGACCGGGAGGGCGTGCTGTCCCGGATGCGGGCCAGGCAGCGGGTCATGCGGCTGGGCGGCTCGGAGGAATCCGGGAAGAAACTGCTCACGGCGGGGTTCCACTCGGCGCACCAGATCGCGGCCGTGCCAGAAAATCGGTTCGTGCGCGAGCACGGCGGGCTGTTCGCCGGCGAGGACGAGGCTCGCGCGGTACACCGCCGGGCCGTGGCGATCCGGTCCAGGGTGCAGCACGTGTGGGCCAACGTACGTGACCTGGTGGCCTCGCGGCATTACCGGGGGACTCGTTTCTACAACGCTCAGGACGACATCGCCGGCTACTTCCAGCAGATTCCCAGTTATCAGGATCTTTTCGGCGGACTGGACTACCTGGCCTGCCCGCACTGCCGGTCCATTCTCTCGCCCGCCGCCTATTTCACCGACCTCATGCGGATCACCGACGAGTACGTGACCTATCCGAACACGCACAAGGGCTCGGGCAATATCCCGGACGGCCTGCTCCTCGAGCAGCGCCGCCCCGACCTGTTTACCTTGCCGCTGAACTGCGAGAACACCGACACCGTGGTGCCGTATCTGCGGATAGTGAACGAGGTGCTGGAGCAGAAGCTGAAGCTCGAGCTGAACACCGCCGTCTACCCGTCGCTGGCGCTGGCTCCCTATCCGTTCAATCTCCCGTTCAACCTTCCGCTGCAGCAGATCCGCGGCAACCTCGCCGCGCTCACCACCACGCTGGCCGACGTGTACACCACCTTGTCCGGCCCGTTCACCGCCGGCCAGGCCCGGGGCGGCGCGGCGGGGACCATCACGCTCGCGGCCGCCGCGTCCGAGCGCGACGGCTACTACCTGGGCATGGAGCTGACGCTGACGGCCGGGCCCGGCGCCGGCCAGGCACGCCAGATCACCGGCTATGACGGCGCCACGCGGACGGCGGAGGTCTCGCCGCACTGGCAGGGCCCCCCGACCGGCCAGACCAGGTATGAGGTCCGGGACGCCGCCGACGTGGCGCGCGAGCGCCTTGGCCTGTCACCCGAGCAGTATCAGCTGGAGACCACCCCCGCCACGGCCGAAGCGCAGGTGGCCCGCGGGTGGGGCTACCCGGACCTGTCCGGCGTCCTGCCGTCGTTCGCGCCGGGAACCGGGCAGATCACCTTCGCCAGGGGCGGCGTCACCGTGGACGGCACCGGCACGCGGTTCGCCGCCGAGCTGTCCGTCGGCGACCAGCTGTGGAGCGGGACCCAGATCCGCACGGTGGCGGCCATCGCCGGGCCGGCCTCGCTCACCGTCGACCAGGCGTGGAGCGCCGGCGCCCGGGACGCCGCCTATCTGGTCGCGCGCTGGCCGGCGGGGGACGGCGCGATCACCATCCACCGGGACAGCACTCAGGTCACCGGCGACGCCGGCGCGCACTTCGAGCGGCTGGCGGCCGGAGACCAGCTGCAGTGCATCGGGGAGATCCGGACCGTCGTGGAGGTCCGCGGTCCCGCCGAGCTGCTGGTGGACAGCGCGTGGCGGGTCGATGCCGCGAACGCCGCCTACACGGTGAGCCCCGTGCGCCAGCTCACCCGCATGACCACCTTCCTGGACCGCACCGGGCTGACCCGGCCCGAGCTGGAGGCACTCTTCCGGCAGGACACCAGCGAGCGGGAGTTCGAGGCGGGGGTGACGCAGCGTTTCTTCATCAACGCCACCGCCGAGGGCCTGCCGCCGCTCCAGCTCGTGACCGACCGGGGTGATCCGGGCAATTCCTTCCAGCGCATCGTCGGGCTGTCGGTCCCGCGCCTGGACCGGCTGAGCCGGTTCATCCGGCTGCAGCGCGCGCTGGGCTGGACGGCGGCGGACACCGAGTGGGTCATGAGCTCGGCGCGCGCCGCGGAGCTGGACGGTCCCGTCATCGAGGCGATGGCCGCCACCCGGCGGCTGGCCGCGGCGGGCACGCTGCCCGTCGACGTGGTGACCAGCTTCTGGAGCGACCTGAAGACCATCGGCCGGGTGGACGAGACGCGCCCTCAGGACCTGTTCGACCGCGTGTATAACGCGCCAGCCCTGCTCCGCGGTCAGGACCCTTACACCAGTCACGCGCCGATCCCGTTCGACCCCGCGCGACCGCTCACCTGGGACATCGACGAGCGGACCGCGGGCAGCGACGACGCCGTCATCAGGAGCCGGCTGCTCGGGGCGCTCGGGCTGACCGACGACGACCTGTCCGCCAGCGCCCATTTCGTCCGCGCGCTCCAGGGCCGCCCCGGCCGCTCGCTGGTCCTCGACCTGCCGGCGCTGTCCTGGCTGTACCGGGTGGCGAAGCAGGCGGCCTGGAGCCAGCTGACCATCGATGAGTACCTCAGGATGCTCTGGCTGCTGTTCTACCCCGCGCATCGCCATCCGCTGCTGCCGCCGGAGGGGTCGGTTCCCCTCGGCATCGCGGCGACAGCGCGCATCGAGGCCGCCGTGCAGTGGCTGCGCGCCTCGCCGTTCACCGTCTACCAGCTGCAGTACGTGATCGCCGGCCTGCCGAGCCCCTACGTTGAGGCGGCCTTCACCACCCGGGACCTGAGCATCCTGATCAACGGGCTGGCGGCCGCCGCGCTGCCGGCGCGGCTGCGGCCCGGCTCGCTCGCGTTCGGGAACATCCGCGATGACCAGGCGCAGGAGATGTTCCAGGCCCTGGTGACGATGGGGCTGGTCACCGGGATCGGGATCGTCACCGACAAGCCTCCCGCCTTCGGCGAGCTGGCCTCGCTCCTCCCCCTGACCCCCGGCTCGTTCGTCACGCAGGACATCGACGCGGAGCAGTCGGCACAGGCCTTCACCGAGCTGGCCGCTCACGTGCCGCCGTACCTCATCGCGGCCAAGGGGTCCCCGACGGGCGTGCTGAGCGAGGTCTTCACGCCCGAGACCAGCCTTGACTTCCTCTTCTCCGGCGACCAGCGGGCTCGGGAGAAGCAGCGCGAGGTACGCGCGGTGCTGCTCCAGGCGCGCCAGGACATCGACACTGTCGCCACCGTGCTCAAGCAGGCGGGCGCCGCGCAGGAAGCCCAGGCCGAGCAGGGCGTGGCCGGCTTCCTGCGCGTCGACCGCGAACTGCTGCGCGCTCTGCTGTCCTTCTGCGCCGGGCAGCAGAGCCTCGCCGCCCAGCGGGCCGCCCTGCTCACGCCGCTCCCGGCGAAAGCGCCGCTCCCGCCCGGCGTGGAAACTCTGCTGACGGCACTGGCCCGGGGCGCCCTGTGGACGCGCGCCCTCGGCTACACCCCTGCCGAGCTGGCGGCCGTGACCGCCAGCCCGCGCCCGTTCGGAATCTCCGATCCGCGCCACCTCACGCTGGCCGACGTCCGGGAGCTGGAGCGGTTCCGGCGCCTCACGGCGGATTTCAACGACGTGAGCGGGGTCCTGCTGGAGTACTTCGGCAAGCCGCCGGACGAGGCGACCGCCCTGCTCGCCGGGCTGACGGGCTGGAGCGCGGCGCAGATCACCCGGCTCGCCGAGGTCCTCTGGCCCGCCGCCGGCGGCCGGGAGACGATGAGCCGCACCGTCGAGGGCGTCCGGCGGCTGCAGGCGGCGTTCGGCCTGTGCGACCTGACCGGGACGGACGCCTTCTTCCTGATCGACCTGCTCAGTCTGCTGCACCTGACGGTCGGCGTCATCGGCGGGACACCCGACGCCGCCGCGTGGGCCGCCTACGAGCAGCGGGCCGGCACCACCCTCGACGCGGTCAGCGGCCGGTACGGCGACACGTTCGCCGAGGCCGACGCGCGGGTGTCGGGCGAGACCGACACGGCGAAGCGGGACGCCATGGTGGGGCACACGATCTGGCTGCTGCGACCGGATTTCCCGTTCCTGCGCACGCCCGCCGACCTCTACCAGTTCCTGCTGATCGATGTCGAGATGAGCGATTGCGCGACCACCTCGCCAATCGCGCAGGGGATCGGCTCGGTACAGCTCTACCTGCAACGGTGCCGGATGAGCCTGGAACAGGGCGTCACCGAGCTGGACGTCGATCCGCGGTGGTGGGACTGGCTCGCCTCGTACCGGATCTGGGAGGCGAACCGGAAGATCTTCCTCTACCCGGAGAACTACCTTCAGCCCCAGCTGCGCAGCGGCCAGTCCCCGGAGTTCAGGCGGCTCGCCGGCGGCCTGCTGCAGACCGACCTCAGCCAGGGCGCCGTCGCGGACACCTTTCTCAAGTACTTCGATGAGCTGGACGGGCTGGCGAACCTGGTGCCGGTGGCGAGCCACAACGCCGACGTCAGCGACACGGCCGACGATGACGCGGCCACCCGCCTGTTCGTCGTCTCCCGGCCCCGGACCGACCCGTACTCCTACTTCTGGCGGACCCACGACCCGGCGGGATCGTGGGCGGCGTGGCAGAAGATCGACCTTTCCATCACCTCACCCGAGGTCGCGGCGGTCTACGCGTTCGGGCGGCTGTTCCTGTTCTGGAGCGAGCTGGACAAGGGGAAGTCGAGCACGATCAGCCAGGCCGAGGCCAGGGCCCGGTACGTCGGCAGCGCCGCACTGCAGTACTCGTTCCTGGCGGTGTCGGGGCAGTGGGTCCAGCCGCAGACCCTGGCGGCCACCGTCCCGACCGAAGTCGAGCCCAACCCCTACACCCTGCTGGACGCGCCGCCCGTCAAGGCGGCCCTGACGCCGTCAGGCCTCTACTGGAAGCAGCCGTACCCCTTCCGGGTGCCGCGCGGGCTGGCCGGCAGCGGCCGGCTGGTGATCACCAAGGGCCTGATCAACGTCTCAGGAGCCGACACGCTGTTCCGGCGGGAGATCCGGGTCGGCGACCGGATCCGCGCGGGGGGCCAGACCCGTGTCGTCGACCTGGTGGTCAACGACACCTCGCTGGCGGTCACGCAGCCGTGGGCCCGATCGGCGCGGGACGCCGAGTTCAACGTGATTCCCGAGCGGCCCGGCGAGGACGCGTTTCCCCCGTTCGACGGGGCCGGCACGGTCACCATCACCGCGGGCTCCGGCACCGTGACCGGCGCCGGCTCGGAGTTCACCCGGGAGGTGTCCGTCGGCGACCGCATCCTGTGCGCGAACGAGGTCCGCACCGTGCTGCTGGTCGCCTCCCGCACGAACCTGCTCGTCGACGAGCCCTGGAACGTGAGCCGCGGCGGTGAGCGGTACGTGGTGGTGCCGGGCGGCACTGGGGCCGAGCAGCTGGTCGTCATGTTCGGCGGCGCGCTGTCCACGGCGGCCGGCATCGACCCCGAGCCGCCCGTCGTGCCGCTGAACCCCGGCCGGGACCCGTTCCTCGCGCAGCTTGAGGCGTTCGACTACGGGGTCTTCTACTCCGCCACCCTCGCCAAGGAGGCGTCAGGGACCGCCGCGGGCCAGGTCACCCTGAACTACTCGGCGGTACTGGACCACGACCTTCAGGTCCAGGACGCGCGCACGCTGGTGACCAACTACGGCTACAGCGCGTCCGACAACCCGCGGCCCTACCAGTACCGGCTGGACCGTTCGGAGCGGGTGCTGCAGGCCGCCCAGAGCGACAACGCCATCGCCGACAACTACTGGGGCAGCAGCGCACCGGGGACGCCGCTGCCGCCGAAGCCCGCGGGCCCGTCCCGCGGCCTCCTGTTCAACGTATCCCCCACCGCGATGCTCCGGAACGTGGGCAACCAGCTCGGGTGGGCGGTCTTCGACAACGGCGACGAGGCGTTCCTCGTCCGCTCCACCGAGGCCGCGCTCGGCCAGCTCTCCACCGCGGTGATCAGCCGCCGGATCCCGGACGCGCAGCTCGGCGAGGCGGTGCTGCTGAGCTCCAGCGCGTTCTCCGACGAGCCGGCGAACTTCGACGACCTGTCCTTCACCTTCACCCGGCTCACGACCAGCGTCGTATCCCGGCTGCGCCGGCGGCTGCTCGCCGGCGGGATCGGCCGGCTGCTCTCGCTGGACTCCCAGCTGTCGCCCGAGCTCCCCTTCCGCCGCTTCTACACCACGCCGGAGAGCGGGCCGCCGCCCTGGGTCATCCCGCCGCCGGACGTGCTCGACTTCGAGGGCTCCTACGGGCTGTACTTCCAGGAGATCTTCCTGTTCTGCCCGTGGCTCGTGGCCGACCGCCTCAGCGGTGAGCAGCGCTTCGAGGACGCCAAGAGCTGGTACGAGTACATCTTCAACCCGACCGAGCAGCCCACGGTCACCGACACCCACCCCAATGACCGCTACTGGCGGTACCTCCCGTTCCGGAAGATCACGCTGGATTCCCTGATCGCCGACCTCACCGATCAGCGGCAGGTCGCCGCCTACAACGACGAGCCGTTCGACCCCGATGCCATCGCGCGGCTGCGCCCGGCCGCGTACCCGAAGGCCGTGGTGCTCGGGTACATCAACAACCTGCTGCGCTGGGGCGACTTCCTGTTCGCCAGGGACACGGCGGAGTCCATCGGCGAGGCGACGCAGCTCTACGTGCTCGCCGCGGAGCTGCTCGGCCCCCGGCCGCGGGAGGTCGGGGCCTGCCCGGTGCCGCCGACCCAGGACTTCGCCCGCATTCGCGAGCGGTACCAGCGCGACATCCCGCAGTTCCTCATCGACCTGGAGAACGGGCTGCCCGCGCTGATGAACTCCGCGGCCGCGTTCCGTGACGTGCCGGTCAACGACATCCGGGCGTACTTCTGCGTGCCCGAGAACAGCGAGCTGATCGCCTACTGGGACCGGGTGGACGACCGGCTGTTCAAGATCCGCCACTGCATGAACCTGCAGGGCGTGGTCCGCCAGCTGGCCCTGTTCGAGCCACCGCTGGCTCCCGGCCAGCTCGTCCGGGCCCGCGCGAGCGGACACGGCGGGCTGCCCGCCGCCGGGGTGACGCCCGGCCCGCTGCCCGTCTACCGCTTCACCACGATGATCGAGAGGGCCAAGGCCTTCGCCGGCAACGTGACGGCGCTAGGCGCGGAGCTGCTGTCCGCCCTCGAGAAGCAGGACGCCGAGCAGCTCGCCCTGCTGGGCAACAGCCAGGAATCGGCCCTGCTCGACCTGACGGTGCAGATGAAGGAGCTGCAGGTCCAGCTGGCCACCGATACCGGCGAGGCGCTGACCGCGGCCCTCGCCGCGGCGTCGGCTCGCCGGTCCTACTACCACCGGATGATCGACACGCGGCTCTCGCCGGAGGAGCTGGCGAACCTCGACGCCCTGGAGGCCGGCCTCGTCTTCAACGTACTGGCCAGCGTGGCCAGGACCGCGTCGTCGATCGCGTACACCATCCCCCAGGTCGGCTCGCCCTTCGCGATGACCTACGGCGGCGTCCAGATCGGATCGGCCCTGGCGGCCGGCGCCTCCGTCTTCGAGATCGGCAGCATCATCTCCCAGTTCTACGCCCAGAAGTCCCTCACCATGGCGGGCTATCAGCGCCGTAACGAGGAGTGGGAACTCCAGCTCACCCTGGCCGGCGCCGACGAGGCGGCGGCAGTGGCGCAGCTCGCCGCCAACGACACCCAGCGGCAGCTGTCGGAGCGCGACCTGCGGCTCACGCTCACCTCCATCGCTCAGAACCGGGAGATGCGATCGTTCCTGCTCAGGAAGTTCACCAGCGAGCAGCTGTACCAGTGGATGGCCGGGCAGCTGTCGGAGGCGTACTTCCAGGCCTGGCTGCTGGCCCTGGAATTCGCCCGGGCCACCGAGCGGGCGTTCCAGTACGAGCTCAACACCTCCGCCACGTTCCTGGACTTCGTCTCCTGGGACGGCGCTCGCAAGGGCCTGCTGGCCGGGGAGAGCCTGGGCCTAGCGCTGTCCCAGCTGGAGAAGGCCTACCTCGAGGGGAATGTGCGGACCCTGGAGATCGAGAAGACAGTCTCCCTCGCCCGCGTCAGCCCGCGGGCGCTGCTGGACCTCAAGGCGACGGGCGAGTGCGTGTTCCAGCTGTCCGAGCGTCTGTTCGACTTCGACTTCCCCGGCCAGTACTGCCGGAAACTGAAGAGCGTCTCGGTCACTATCCCGGCCGTTATCGGGCCGTACCAGAGCGTCCACGCCACCTTGACGCAGCTGGGAAACGCGACGGTACTCAGGCCCGACATCGAGGCCATCCGGTACCTGCTCGGGTCGGCGACCGCGGTGCCGTCCCCCGATGTCCTGCGCTCTGGCATCTGGGTCAGCCAGCAGATCGCCCTGTCCCAGGGGATTAACGACGGCGGCATGTTCCAGCTCGACTTCAGCGACCCGCGGTTCCTCCCCTTCGAGGGCACCGGCGCGGTGTCCACCTGGCGGCTGAGCATGCCGCCGCAAACGAACCGATTCGACTTCTCGAGCATCTCCGACGTCCTGATCCAGGTGTCCTACACCGCCCGGGACGGCGGGACGGCCCTGCGCCAGAAGGTCGTGCAGCAGCCGGAGCTCCGGGACTACGCGGGAAGCCCGCTGCTGAGCCTGGCCCAGCTGTACTCGCAGGAGTGGCATGCCTTCATGGCCGACCACGCCGATCCGGCGGCGCAGGCGCTGCGGTTCGAGATCACGCGCGGCATCGTGCCGCCGCACCTCGAGCGGCCCCAGCTGGAGGGGTTCTTCTTCCAGCTGGTCACGACGCCCGGCGGCGGCTCACCGGCGGCCGGCCGGCGGGCGGCCGCGGCGGACCCCTATGTCCGCTTCCGGGTGACCGGCGACACGGAGGTCACGTTCGCGCCCGGCCCGAATGGCAGCTACTCGCATGCCTTCGAACGGCCGATTGACCTGGCGCGGCTATCCGATGGTCACCGGACCATTGAGTTCCTGCTGGCCGACACGCCCGGCCAGCTCAAGGAAGGCGGCTTCCTGAACCCCGCCGTCGTCAGCAACATCGCGCTGATCCTCTACTACCGGGCAACCGTGAACTGGACCTGAGCAGGAACCTGACGAAAGGAACAGACAGCAATGGCCACTCAGAAATGCGTGGAGAACATCAAGAGAGATTATCCGGGCTTCGGACCCTGCACGGATCCGTTCTGCCAGGAAGTCAGCAAGATCAACGACACGCACTGCCTGGCCGTCAAGCCGCCGCTCAACCCCGATGACCCGATCGGACCGTCGAAGGATCCGAACCTGAACGGCCCGGGCAAGCCTGGCTACTGCTACTGCTGCTGCTCCTGTTTCGGCAGCCGCACGCCGATCGAGGTCCGCGCCGGCGAGTACGCGCTGGCCCGGGACATCAGCGCGGGCGAGTCGATCCTCACCGCCGGTGCCGATCTGCGCTGGGCCCCCCGGGTAGTGGAGTCGGCCTCGACCTGGGACAGCGCCGACGAGATGGTCTCCTCGATGTACTTCCTGCGGTACCGCTTCGACGACGAGGCGGAGCACGACATCCGCGAGGTCATGGTGAGCCCGGACCATCTGTTCCTCGTCGAGGACGGCACGCTGGCCGCCGTCCAGAACCTGACCAAGAAGCCGCTGGCGCTGCGCCGTGCCGACGGCGGGCTGTCCGAGGTGGTCGTGGTGGCCCAGGGCACCTACCAGGGCGGCGTCACCACCATCCAGATGGAGGGCAGGTTCGACGGAGCGAACCTCACAGGCCACCTGCTGAACACCAACGGCTTAGTATCGGCGGATTACAAGGTGCAGGTGCACTACGCCGCCCAGCGGCTGGCTCCCGAGCTCATCCAGCAGTTCACCGCGGAGCAGGATGCCCGGCCGGGCGGGACGCCCGATTATCACGAGGCGTTCCCGGACGACGCCTACGCGCGGTTCGTCGACGATCCCGCGGACTGGCCGCAGGGATTCACCCCGAGCCGCCGCGCGGACACCGAGGCCCGGGTCCCGCCCCACGCGGCCCGTTACCTGACCGATGAACAGGCTCGTGACATCCGCGGGAAGGCCCCGAAGGTCAGCGCGAGTGACACCTTCGCCGCCCGCCGTCTGCTGTACCTGTTCAGCCTGCTGCGGGGCCTGTACCCCGAGGTCGATTTCATCCTCGACTGGGACACCTCCCTGCCCAATGCCTACAGCTGGAATGAGTGGGGCCGGCGAGCGGTGGTCGTCACCGGCGGCCTCGTGCGGCTCACCGAACTGGGCCGTGACGGGCTCGCTCTGGTGGTCTCCGCCATGGTCTCCTACCAGGCCGCCGAGGTCCGCTGTGTCGGGCAGGCCGACTACGAGGGGATCTCGACCGTCATGCGCAGGCTGTGGGACAGCAACCTGTTCGTGACGGTGGTCGAGTCCGCGCTGCCGCAGATCGAGAAGATCTTCTCCTACATCTCCGCCGAGCACGCGCGGCCCGATCCGCGCAACGTCTGCCAGGAACCCGGCATCGCCTGCCGGGTTGACAGCTACAACGCCGGCCTGTCGATGTTCCCCGTCCCCGAATGCGCCACGCCGCGGCCGGCGTATTTCGAGGTCCGGGACGCGCGGGCATTCTCGCCCACGACCGTGCAGCTCACGTTCAGCCGCACCCTCGACGTCCCGACGGCGCAGACGACGGAGAACTATGCGTTCGAGCCGGCCACCGACGTGCTGTCCGCCACGGTGAACCCCGGTCAGCGCACCCTGGTCGTGCTGGAGGTCGGCGAGCTCGCCGCGAAGACCACCTACCTGGTCCGCGTCTCGGGCGTGGTCAGCGACGACGACGTGCCGCTCGACCCCGCGCACTCCACCGGGGCGTTCACGACGAAGTAGGCCGGCCGGGCTTCATGGGCTCACCCCAGCGATTCAGCGACGGGTCCGTGCCGCCGGGGACGGGACAGCTCTCGGTCGGGAGAGCGGCCTTACGGGAGGCGACGCAGCCGCAGGCGGCGCATACCCGGGGGTCGCTCTCCCGCCGCAGCTTCACCTTGTAGACGACCCGGCTGGGCGGCTCGACGAGATACTCACATCGCTGGCACGCGCCGAAGCGGGCCTCGAAGACCTCGGGAGCGACCCGGGAGAAGCCGGCCGCCCCCCAGCGGGCGGCGGCCTGCCCCGCCTTCCACGCCAGCGCCAGGCTGGATGGCGTGTTCCCTGCAACGGCCGGCTCGTCCGGGACCGGCGGCTCGTCGCGATCGTCCTCGTACTGCCGGTTGCGCGGGTCGGAGAACAGGACGTCGAGCAGTTCGGGATTGCCCCGGCAGTTCATCAGGTGAAAGGCAAACGCCTTGTCCACCAGGGCTCGCCGCGTGATCGCGGCGGGCGCAGGCCCCCCGAGTCCGACCGCCCGGCCGAGAGCGGCGCATAATTCCCGCGGAGATCTCGATTCATCGGCATAAAGGAACGCGAGGCCGTGCTCGGCGCCGTGCCCTCTCGGTTCAGGCACTGTCGCTTCAGGTGCTCTCGCTTCGGGCCCGGTCATGCGTTCTATCAAGGTCCGCCCTCCGTCAAACGAATTCGACCCAGGTTCACGGTACCCCTGCCCGGCGATATCAGGGCGCCGCGGGCGTGATGAGGCCGTAATGGCCGTCATAGCGGTGGTAGATCACGTTGCCGCGGCGGGCCTGGCTGTCGACGAAGAACAGGAATGGCTGACCGAGGGCCTCCAGCCGGATGATCGCCTCCTGCATAGTGAGACTGGGCGCCGGATGCTCGCTGATCGAGATGGATCCGTCCGCGGGAACGGGCTGGTGCGGCCGCAGCTGGGCCCTGGCCAGCCGGTGGCCGTCCGGCGTCCGGTAGACCACGCTGTCCTGGCTGGTTGCCTGCTCGGTGAACAGGTGGAAGTCGTAGTCGAGCAGTTCCAGGTCGGCGGCGGCCTCCGCCGCGGTCTGGCGCGCCAGTGCATAGGACTTGCGCCGGATCACCGTGCGGTCCTCGGGGGGGCGCGGGTAATACGGCATGCGTTGCGCGGGCGAGCTCTGGTGCCGCCACTCCCCGGGCTGGGCCAGCGGCTGGCCGCCGCGGAGCCCGGCCCAGTTCCTGGCCGCGCGGTCGATGCGGAGCCTGAGCCGGTCGCCCATCCGCTCGATCGCTTCGCGTGTCGTCTGCCCGGTCGCCTGGGCGCGGATCAGCCGCCCGCTCAGGTCGACGTTGGCCTGCGCGGTCGCCGGGCGTTCCACCGCCGGGTCGGCGGCCATCGTCAGCTTGACCCGGGCGGACAGCACGGGCTCGGGAGCCTGCCGCAGCAGCGAGCGGACCCGCTGCACCGCCAGGTCCATCTCCTCCCGGGGCACATCACCCCGCGTGTAGGTCTGCACCTGCGAGATCGGCGCGCCGGCCATCATGATGGTCTCCCCTCCGGGTAGGTCAGCGGGAAACGGGCCCGTGCCGCGATATCACCGGGCGGATCCCGTACCGCCTCCACGTCCCCGCCGTCGCTGAGAGTCTTGACGGCCATTTCCTCGATGAGATCGGGGACCCAGCGCGTGGCGTCCGGCCCGTCCGGGCATTCGCCGGGCGTGCTGGACAGCTCCCCGCACTGGGCGCAAGCGAAACCAGGGATCAGCCCTCCGACGGGAACCACCAGCAGCTGGACGGCGTGCTGGTTGACGGCCGCGAGGCAGCCGAGCAGGCCGGTTTCGGTCAGCCCGTCTGGCGGCTCCTGCTGGAGCTGGGCAGTCAGGCGCTGCTCTTGCCGGTCCGCCCAGTCCCTGATGACCGCGCCGGACAGCTCTCGGACCCGGGCCGGTGTCATGGTGTGCGGATCGACGGTGAAGCTCCCGGCGAAGCGATCACTCAGGCCGGCCGGGAGGGTCGCGAGGAACTGGGGGATGGCCTCCTCGTGCCCGCCGACGACCAGCAGCTCCTGCCCGCCGGACCGCATGGCCTGCCCGAGGATGGCGGCCGTGTCCTGGTAGTGATGGTGGGTGAGTTGCATGATGCGCTCATGGACCCGGCGGGACTCCAGGCCGTACCAGCCCCCGAAGCCCGAGCTGCGCACGCCCTCGGCCTCCGACTGGGCGACCACGCTGATCCGCTCTCCCGTTACGCTAAATATCCAGGCGTGGCGCCGGTCCACGACGGCCGCGCAGTAGGCAGGGCACCGCTGCAGGGCCACCAGCAGGGGCCGCACATGCGGGCGGGACGCGAGCACCGCCCGCTCCGGGAGGCTGCACGGCAGCGGGAAGGTCGCCGACAAGCCCAGCTGGCTGCTCGCGAAGATGGCGACGGTGTGGCCCAGCCATTCGCGGGCGTGGATCTCCAGCAGCCGCCGGACCGCCTGCCGGTCCTCATCCCGTACCTGGGCCGCGCCGGGACCATCCGCGCCGGGACCGCCCTCGCTGTCCTCGGCCAGCGCGAGCAGTTCGCCCAGCCGGGCCGGCAGGCCGCGCAGCGCGGCCGGATCCATCGGCACCTGCAGATAAACAGACAGCACCGGCCGGCCTGCTGCCTGAAGGCCCAGCAGCTTCTCCACGTCAGCGTGGCTGATCATCGCTACCCCCCGGTAACTGGCACAGCTTTCTCCGGCTCCAGCAGCCCACGCAGATCAGCGGGCAGCAGCGCGAACGCCTCATCGACAGCCCCGCCCGACAGATGACGCCGCACCACCGCGGTGACCACGGCAGAAGCCTTGGGAACGTCGGAATCGTGAATCCGCGCCTCGCGGGCGAACCGTGTCGAATACTCGCGGCGGCCGAATTTCACCGGAACCCGGCTGGGGTTCCAGCCGTCGTAAAACACCCCCCGCAGCAACTCGGGCAGCTGCGCAGCGAAGTGCGCGGCGACCTCCACAGTCAGGCGATCCCGCAGGCTGTGCAGCCACGCCCGCGTCACCCGGTAGGCCAGGCGGCGATCATGAGTGCCGAACCCTTCCTCGACGCCCGCCAGCCAGGCGTTGCATTTGTCAATACTGCCGTCCAGACTGCTGACTCCCGTGAAAGACATGGCAACCCCCTTTCAGCTCCATTACCCCCTACCGCCCGGCGCCAGCCCAGAGGCGAAGGTCCTGGCAGCTGGCTCGCGGCTCTCCGGCAGCGACCAGGCTGCGGGACTTTCGGCTCTGTGCGGGGGGCGCCGGCGCGGTGGACAGTGGGCATGCCAGCGCATCCAACACGAAGGCGATATGCCATCAACTGTCCGAAGTGGGGGGTCGTCATGACCACAGCGAGAGACATTATGCACACTGGCGCGGAGTGCACCGGCGAGCACGAGACCTTGCAGTCCGCTGCGCAGCGGATGCGCGACCTTGACGTGGGAGCGCTGCCGGTTTGCGGGGACGACGACAGGCTGCACGGCATCATCACTGACCGGGATATCGTCATCAAGTGCATTGCCCAGGGCGGCGATCCGAAGACCGTGACCGCAGGTGAGCTGGCGCAGGGCAAGCCGGTCACCGTCGACGCCCAGGCGGACGTGGCTGAAGTCCTGACCGCCATGGAGAATCGCCGGGTCCGCCGGGTCCCGGTGATCGAGAGCCACCGGCTAGTCGGGATGATCAGCGAAGCCGACCTCGCGCGCCACCTCCCGCAGCAGGCCGTCGGAGAGTTCGTCGAGGCGATCTGCGCGAGCGGCTGAGCGCGAGGCCCGCTCGATCCACCTGCCGGCTGCCGGGCCGGCCTGCGGCGGAGCCGCAGGTCAGCGAGAGGTATGGTCGGTGGTGGGGCATTATCGGCGGCTGCTGCCACGACGTAAGCCGGCTTCGGGACCCGCGACGGGCTCCGGGCTCAACGCAGTCGGCTAGGCGGGGGGGCAGACACCGTGGCGGCCTGTGGCGACCGTGACGTCCGGGAGATGCTGGACTGGGCCATCACCCAGACCCCGGTCACCATCGCGCTCGTCGATACGCAGATGCGGCAGCTGCGCCTGAACGCGTCGCTGTGCCGCGCGCTGGGCCTGGATGACGAAGCCGCCGGGCTGGGGCTGCGACTGACGGACCTGATGTCCAGCCCGGACATCGAGTCGTGCGTGGCGGTCGCACGGATAGTGGCGCGAACCGGGGAGCCGGCGGTGTGGCGGGGCATCTCCCGGATAGCGGGCGAGTTGCGCGATCATGCCGTAGAGGTCAGCCTCTCGCCGGTCAAGGACCCGGCGGGACTCGTGTGCGGCGTGCTGGTCGTGGGCTTTGACGTCACCGAGCACCGCCTGGCCAGGCAGCGGCTGGCCCTGCTGAACGAGGCGAGCACCCGGATCGGCAGCACTCTCGACGTGACCAGGACCGCCGAGGAACTCGTCGAGATCGCCGTCCCCGGGCTGGCGGACTTCGTGATGATCGATCTGCTGGACTCGGTGTTCCGCGGCGACGAGCCGACGTCGGCCCCCGTCGAGGGCACCGTGCCGCTACGCCGGGTGGCCTGCGGTTCTGTCCTGGACGGCAGCCCGGAGGCGGCGGTCCGGCCCGGACAGGTGTCCTCCTATCCCGAGCACTCGCCTCCCGCCGAGTGCCTGACCAGCGGGCAGCCGGCGAATTACCGCGATCTGCAGTCCACCATCGGCTGGTGGACCGCACACGACCCCAGGCGGGCCGCTCATACCGTCCAGTACGGTTTCCACGCCATCATGGTGGTTCCGGTGCGCGCCCGGGGCGCGACGCTCGGCCTCGCGGTCTTCGTCCGGCACCGGCGGCCGGAGCCTTTCGAGGAAGATGATCTCGTCCTTGCCGAGGAGATCGTCGCCCGCGCTGCCGTCTGCATCGACAACGCCCGCCGCTACACCCGTGAGCACGCGACCGCGCTGACCTTGCAGCGCAGCCTGCTCCCGCAGCGCCTGCCCGGGCAGGCGGCGGTCGAGGTGGCGACCCGTTACCTGCCTGGCGGTGCTCGTGTCGCCGTGGGCGGTGACTGGTTCGACGTGATCCGGCTGTCCGGAAGCCGCGTCGGGCTGGTGGTCGGTGACGTGGCCGGCCACGGCATCCACGCTGCCGCCACCATGGGGCGGCTGCGCACCGCCGTGCGGACGCTCGCGGACATCGACCTCGAACCCGGAGAACTGCTGACCAGGCTCGACGATCTGGTTACCCGCCTCGCCGCCGAGGAGGGCCTGCCGCCGGACGGCGCGGGCACCACCGATCTCAGCGCGACGTGCCTGTACGCGGTATACGATCCGGTGTCCCGCCGCTGCTCGCTGGCCCGCGCCGGCCACCCGCCGCCGGCCGTCGTCGCCCCTGGCGGCACGGTCGAGTTCCTCGATCTGCCGGCCGGCCCTCCGCTGGGCCTGGGCGGGCTGCCCTTCGAAGAGGTCGAGGTCGAGCTAGCCGAGGGCAGCCTGCTCGTCCTCTACACCGACGGCCTGATCGAGTCCCGGCAGCGGGACATCGACACCGGGCTGACCGAGATGCGCAAGGTCCTGGGCGACGTCCGTATCCCGCGTATCTCGCGTATCCCCCGTATCCCGCGTATCCCCCGTATCCCGCGTATCTCGCCAGACGGGCCCCCGCACGCCGCGTCCTCGCTGGAGGCCATCTGCGACACCCTGGTCCGGGCGCTGCTTCCAGGCCGGGCCGAAGATGACGCCGCGCTGCTCATCGCCCGCACGCGTGCGCTGGCCGCCGACCGGATCGTCTCCTGGGACCTGCCCGCCGAGCCGGCGGTCGTCGCGGGCGCCCGCGCCCTGGTCGCCCGCCAGCTCACGGCCTGGGGACTCGAGGAAGCCACCTTCACGACCGAGGTGATCGTCAGCGAGCTTCTCACCAACGCCATCCGCCATGCCGGGCCGCCTATCCAGCTCCGGATGATCCTGGACGGCGGGCTCAGCTGCGAGGTCTCCGACGGCAGCAGCGCCGCCCCGCACCTGCGCCGCGCTGGCCGTTACGACGAGGGCGGTCGTGGCCTGCTGCTCGTCGCCCAGCTCACCGAGCGCTGGGGCAGCCGCCATACCCGGACGGGCAAGACCATCTGGGCCCAGCAGGCACTGAAGCCAGGACTGCG
>DATKRH010000058.1:0-91520 GCA_035532295.1 Streptosporangiaceae bacterium | reverse complement strand
AGGAGGTCACGGCCGGCCGGCGCCTGTACGGGCTGATCGGGGCAGATCTCGGCTACGCCTACGACATGGCCGCCGTCGGCCAGTCCCTGCAGTCCCACCTGTCCGCCCAGCTCAAGCGCGTCGCCTGAGGCGCACCCACAGTCCCCTGGTACCCGGCCCCGCACTGGTACCCGGCCCCCGCAGTCCCCTGGTACGCGGAGGCGGACCCCCTACGGCTGGACCAGCCAGGTCGGCCTGCCCCGTTAACCCCAGCCCTTGAACTGCTCTAACGGCCCCGACTGCGCGCCCTCCCCCGCCATGCGGCCTGGCTGCTGCGCGGTCGTGGCCGGTCTCCCGGCTAGCGTCGGGCGCTCGTGCCTCGCGTTCTGGTGGATGTGATGGGCGGCGTCCCTGGGCCGGGGGTGCTGGCCGGGGCAGGGGACACCGCGCCTCGCTGCGGGTCGGGGCTCCTGGCATGGGGTGAGAGGTGCCCGGCCGCCAGCGAGGGGCCGTTACCGTCCGTCCGGGCGGGGCGCTGTCCCGGCGGGCAGGTACGGGAGGGGCGGGATGCGGCTGGGCGTGGCGGCGTGCTCAGCGGCGCGCATAGCGGTGATGAGTTCGCCAGGATCGGCCGGGTGCAGGCCCCGCAGGGCCCCCGCCGCGACGTGGGTGGCTAAGAAATCGCAGCCCCAGCCCTTCAATGTCCAGAGCAGTCCGAGCGGGTGCCGCCCGGCCGGCCGCGCGGGTTCGGGGCGTGTGAGGGGCGGCACCGCCCGTTCAGTGCGGGTACCGCCTCGGGGTCGTGATGACGCGTCCGGTCCTGCCCGCTCGGGGGCCGGGGTTTCAGCGTCCAACGAATGACGCCCTACCGGTTGCCCCGGTAGGGCGTCAAGCTAAGCGAGACACGGCAACATTCACTGATTCTGGGCTAGCTGCCCATCCTTGACGGCTCCGATGAACGCGCGCCATGTGTCCTCCGGGAACGTCAGCATAGGGCCGTCAGGGTCTTTGCTGTCCCGTAGGGCAATGCCGCCGCGTACTGGCGCGACTTCAACACAGTTGCCCTGAGCGGTGGAGTAGCTTGATTTCTTCCAGTTCATTTATTGTCACCCCTAATGAGGTCTAGTGACCTGCTGTCATTGAGCGCGCAAGCGCGCAAGTGATCGAATGTTAACACGTACTGCGCCACCTCATCCCGATCGCGCACGTAGCGCGCGTTCCGTATGTCTTCGAGATAGACGACTGGCGAGCCGTTTCCTGATGACGTGAGAATTGTGAAAGCTTTCCCGTAAGCACATGTCACGCCGTCGCTATTCGGGATGACTTGTATCGTGATGTTCGGCAAGTGCGCTAGCTCGATAAGATGCTGGCGTTGTTCTCTCATTATCTCGGCACTGCCGACGATGCGGTTTAGTGCCGCCTCGTCGAGAATGGCCCACAGCCGGGGCGTGTGCTCCTGATCAATCGGCAAATCCTCGTCTGGCTCAAGAATCTGCTGTCGTGTCATGCGCAACGCTACCGCGCGCT
This sequence comes from Streptosporangiaceae bacterium, assembly GCA_035532295.1. Classification (GTDB taxonomy): domain Bacteria; phylum Actinomycetota; class Actinomycetes; order Streptosporangiales; family Streptosporangiaceae; genus DASUBV01. The sequence continues at coordinate 90,014 of DATKRH010000058.1, read as the reverse complement.
CTATTGCATCTGGAGCGAGCATTGGCCGGCCCGCGCTGATCACTGCCCGCGCGTAGTCCTCAGTCTGAAGTAAGCCCGGTGTCTGGTACGACTCATACTCGCGGATTTCCGCAGCATTGCGCTCTACCTCAACGCGATTTCTGAACCAAGGCAACACGGAGAGAGCGTCCACTAGCCCCTGTAGGCGCACTAGATAGCCGTCTGTCTCGAATATCTTATCCGCGCCTTCGGCAAAATCCTGCGACGGAATTCGCTTTCCAGTCTCATAAGCGGAAACGGTAGGGAGGGCATATTGCGTCCGTTCCGCCAGAGCAGCTTGTGTCAGTTCTGCGTGTTCGCGCAAGCGCCGAAGCTCCGATCCGAAGAAAGCCAGAGCTGACGAGTTCGGGTCTAGTGCCATCCGATGCCGCCTCTACATGTGATCTCATGATTCTACATCCCGCGTTGTGCCTGACGTCTGTGTCGTCTGGCAGCATCCGCAACCGTCATGATCGTAGGACTCACCAGCACCAATGACCAAGAAGGTTTCCCGGATGCTTACGACCTGCTCGGCGGCAGACATCTACGATCTGACGCGCGCTATGCCAGAGGGCGCCCATCTGGAGCTGGGCGCGCTCATGTCGGCTGTGCCGGCTGCCAGGACGTGGGCGCGGGTGCTCTGGTCAGGCTGGGGCCTGGCGCGACTGGCCGACGATGCTGGCCTCGTGCTGTCGGAGCTGGTGACCAACTCCCTGCTACATGCTTTTGGGCGCACGGTCGATATCTGGCTCCGTTCCGATCGGGAGTCTTTAGCGATCATGGTTGGCGATCCGTGCCCGGACATGCCCGCTGTTGCCGAGACAGAGGACGATTACGAGCTGTCCGGGCGAGGACTCATCATCGTGAGCGTGCTGGCGGAGCACTGGGGCGCTTACCGAGTGCCGCTAGGCAAGGTTGTGTGGGCAGTGCTCACCTAGATGTCCCGTGACAACGCAGATTGCTCGGTCCAGCTCGCTGGCCTGCGATGAGGAATCTTCGATGTCACGCGGCCATCAGCGCCGACTGGGGCAGCCGACGAAGCCCCAGGCAGCCAGGCTGAGCAATCTTCATTGACGCAGAGGAACGTTCATTGTCACCGGACACTAGACGTCGCGCTGGCAAGCGGGAGCACGGCGCAGGGCTGTGTCCCGTCTCGCGCAAGTTGGCCCAATCTCATTGAAATCGGTCCATTAGGGTTGCGTCTCACTATGGTTGGCCCGAGATCTTGATCGTCGGTCTTGGGTGGTGGGTGGGTGACTGGTGGTGTTGCCGCCGCAGCCGCGGGCGGCGGGGACCTGGACTTCCAGCTGGAGTACGGGCCTGTCAAGGGCCGCTGCCGGCGGGTCCTGGCGACGTGCTCGGGGGTGCGGTTCGAGGATGTCCCGCCGGCCCGGGGGTTTCATTTCGAGAAGGGTCAGCGGAGTTTTGCGGGCTGGTGGTGACGCAGGTGGCTAAAAAAATCGCCGCCCCGGCTCCTGACGTCACAGGGCGGTCTGTGCCGGTTGCCGGGCGGGCGTCACGGGCTGGGCGGCGGTGCCGGGGCCAGGACTGATGGCGCGGCGGTGACGGCGGCCAGGACGCGGGCCAGTGCGGCGGTGACCTCGGCCGCCGGGGCTGCGGGGTTGGTGTACCAGCGGATCTCGGCATATCCGTCTTCGTCGAGCATGATCTCGGTCTTGGCCAGGCCGGGCGGGCGGACGGTCGCGGTCACGTCTAAGCCGGTCAGGTTGTCGCCGTTGGTGCCGGTGACCACGCCGGCGGCGGCCAGGCCCGCCGCTATCGCGCGTATCCAGCTGGCGCGGTCCTCGGGGGCACAGGGAACCTGGTCAGGGATCGGGACGGTCATAACGTTCCTCCCGGGCTGCGATATTGGGTCTCGTTGCTGGCATTCATGCAGTTCAGCATAGAGTGCGATACGTAGCTATGTATAGCATCGCGTGTATTCTTGCAGGTCAGCGCTGCCTTACAGTGATCGTCATGCCTGCGCCGTCCTTCGACCCGGACTCCCTGGTGCCGCTGTACGTCCAGGCAGCGGACTACGTGCAGGCGCAGATCGCCGCGGGGAAGCTGCCGGTCGGTGGCAGGCTGCCGTCCGAGCGGGACCTGGCCGAGCAGTGGGGCATTGCCTACCAGACCGTCCGCCGGGCGATGCGGGAGTTGCGCGAGCGAGGGCTGGTCGCCAGCGTCGTCGGCAAGGGCACCTTCGTTACTGGGAAGCCTTAGCTGACGTGGCCGGCGGAGTACCGGGAGGGGGCCGCTTGCTCGGGGCGGATGCCGGCGCAGCGAGCGTGCACCGGCAGCGTGTGGGGAACAACTCCGGAGCTAATCGCCGCTACCCTACGGCCATGACGAGGACCGCCAGCCCGTCCGGCTGGCCCTGACGGGCGCGGCGATCGCGCGCTCTGAGTTTCGGCGCCTACCGCCGCTTCCCGGCGTTGACCTTGTTCAAGATTGCCAGGGCGGCGATGATCACGCCGATGACGGCAATCCCGGAGAGGTTGCTCTTCAGGCCGCCCATCTCGTCCTTGGCGCTGAACTCCTTGCGGGCGGATTCCAGGATGGGCGTCTCCATCTGCCGGTCACGCTCGCGGCGCCGGTTCTCCCGCCAGGTGATCACAGCAACGAGGGACGTGAGTGCCAGGACGGCCGTCGCACGGCGCTGCCGCTCGGCCTTGTGCTCAGCCTCATGCCGCGCCGCAGCTCCCAGCATCCGGGCGCATCCGGCCGGTGGGGGTGGACAGGTCCATCTCGCCGGTCACGGTCGCCAGCATGATCCCGCGCTTGTCGTGCAGGTTGATCACGTCTTCCAGCTCGCGCGGCGACCGGGTCAGCCGGTCCACGTGCCAGCACGCCACCGCGTCGATCAGCCCGGCAGCTGGTTCCACTGCGGGCGCGGCTTACCGGAGTAGGCCGATACGTCGTTGTCGCAGTACACGGCTGCGACGTCCCAGCCCAGCCGCTTGCATAAGGCCCGGCAGTCTTCCTCCTGCCGGGCCACGCCCAGGCCGGCGCCGCTGCGGTCGCTGGAGATCCGGACATAGATCGCGACCCGGACGCGACGGGCAGGGCGGGGCTCGGCTGGCGTCGACGGAGTTAGTTAGCGCTCGCGGGACCAGTAGTTGTCGAACGCGTCGGCCTCGATCGGGGTGGGCCGGGCCATCAGCTCGAAGGGGGCCGCCGGCCGCGTCTGGATGATTCTGGTCGCGGCCCAGTGCGCGGACCTGAGCCCGCCGCGGTGCCCGGCCCGGTCGGTGATGGAAATGCCCGAGAAGCTCACGGCCCCGTAGTCGGCCAGCGGGGCGATCGCCAGGTGCCCGGCCGTCCGGGTGGCCGGAGTCGAGCTGATCACCTCGGCGGAGTTTCGCGGACACCGCAGGCCGCGCGGGCAGCTGGCGTGCACCCGGAAATGGCCGCCGGTGGTGTTGTCGGTGAGGGCAAGCGCGAACCTGGCGTCGGCCAGGTCGTAGGAGACGCTGGCCGTGACCGAGTCGCCGCTCCTGATGGCCAGCGCGGGCATGGCACGCCGGCGGGGATACATCGCGTACCACGCATGGAAGCTGGAGCGCCCGGCAGCGCTGCAATCGGCCTCGATGCCGTCTTGCTCAACCGAGTCCGGCTTGCCCTCGAACCCGTCCAGCCCGACCCATTGCGATGAGTACGCGCCCTTGGACAGGCCGCAGTTCAGGTAGGGCACAAAGAACGTCGCCCGGATGGACGCGAACCGGGCGTGCGGGCGACTGGCCGCGTAGCCGGCCGAGTTGAGGGAATCGACCGATCCGATGGCCGGCCGGGCCGCGAACTCTAACGGCCGCGGCACGCCCGCCGATCCGCCCGCCGATCCGCCCGCCGACACGCCGGCCGACCCGCCCGCTGGCGCGTGCGGCGGCGTGTCCAACGGCGCGTGCTGCGACGGCTCGGCGGCACCTGGCGCCCCCGCCCCGAGCGCCAGGGTGAGCACGGCGACGGAAGTGGCGGCTGCGCGCGCGAGATTCGGCACGGCTGGACTCCTCCTGCGACGGGGCCGGAACGGAACACGGCCGGAACGGAACAGGTCTAGCAGGAGAGCGAGCCAAAATTAAGAACCCCGGGCGACTCCCGCGATTGGCTGCCTTCGGGCAAGCCCCACGCGGGGACCGGCTGGACAAGGGCCGGTCAGCCCGGGGATCCGGTGTCTGTCGTGTATTCGCCGACCGCCGCCGTAAGAGCACTCAGGACACAGCGCACCCTGAAGACACAGCGCACCCTGAAGACACAGCGCATCCTGAAGCGGCCGGTGAAGCGCGCACCGCGGTCATCCCGCGACGCGGCGCCCACGCAGGCGGCGGCTAGCTGACAGCCACCTCGCGAGTCCAACATCTATGCATATGTTCTGGACCACCTCCTTTCCCGCGTTAGCCGGAACGCTACGTCAGGACCTCGGGCCGAGGCAAGCACGTTTTCGCTGGGCGCGATTTGGCCGGGGATAACTACACTTGGCGTATGTCGCAGACGTGGGATGACACGCTGCGGGCGAGCGGCTACCGCGTCACACCCCAGCGCCAGCTTGTGCTCGAGGCCGTTACCCGGCTGGAGCACGCCACGCCGGAGGAGATCTTCACCGACGTGCGGCACACGGCGCGCGGGGTCAATGTCTCCACGGTCTACCGGACGCTTGAGCTGCTGGAGCAGATCGGCCTGGTTACCCATACCCATCTGGGCCATGGCGCGCCGCGGTATCACCTGGCCGCCGAGGCGCAGCACGTGCACCTGGTCTGCCGGCAGTGCGAGCAGGTGACCCAGCTGGAGCCGGCCGCGGTCAGCTCCCTGGTCGCCGCGCTTGACGAGCAGCAAGGGTTCGAAACCGATGTCGGGCACCTGACGGTGTTCGGCCGCTGCGCCAGTTGCCGGGCGGGCTAGTCCCGCCGCCGGGGCCACCGGCCGACCGCATAGCCTGAGGGCATGGACAGCCCCCTACTGGCCGAGCCAGGCGCGGTGCCCGCCGAGGCACCCGACGCCGGCGTGGCCGTGCACTATGGAGACCCCTACGCCGAGCAGCGCGGGATCGTCGCGTCCTGGGGAGTGGTGGACGCCTCGCACCGGGACGTCATCCGCATCACCGGACAGGACCGGCTGTCCTGGCTGCACAGCCTGACGACCCAGCACCTGGAGCAGCTCGCGCCCGGCGGCAGCGCCGAGGCCCTGATCCTGGACCCGCAGGGTCGTGTCGAGCACCAGCTCAGCCTGGCCGACGACGGCGAGGCCACCTGGGTCCATGTCGAGCCGGGTGCCGCCCCGGCCCTGCTGGAATTCCTCACCTCGATGCGGTTCATGCTCCGGGTCGAGACCGCCGACGTCAGCGGCGAGTATGCCGTCCTGGCGCTCCTGGGCCCGGACGCTGAGGCGCACCCGGTGGCGGGCGCGGTGGCGACCGTGCGCAATCGTTTTGAGACGAATATCATCGTCCCGCGCGGACGGCTGGCCGACGAGGTCACGGCACTGCGCGGCGCGGGGGCCACGCTGGCCGGCACGTGGGCGCACGAGGCCCTGCGTATCGCCGCGGGCCGGCCCCGGATGGGACTGGACACCGACCACCGGTCCATCCCGCACGAGCTGGGCTGGATCGACACCGCCGTGCACCTCGACAAGGGCTGTTACCGCGGTCAGGAGACGGTAGCGCGCGTGCATAACCTGGGCCATCCGCCCCGCCGTCTGGTGCTCCTGCACCTGGACGGTAGCGAGGACCGGCTGCCGGCGCACGGCGACCTCGTCCGGCTGGAGGGTGCCGACATCGGGTTCGTCGGGTCGGCCGCCCGGCACTACGAGCTGGGGCCGATCGCGCTGGCCCTGGTCAAGCGCACCGTGCCGGTCGACGCCACGCTGCTGGCCGACGGCCTGCCCGCCGCCCAGGAGGTCCTCGTGCCCCCGGACGCCGGCGCGAACGTGCAGGTCACGCTCCGGCGACCCCGCGGCGACCTGATCGGTCGCGGCCGATAGTAGCCTGCGTGGGCTAACGACAATTCCGGCAGGGACAAGATCGTTCCCGGAGGTAACCGCAGTGCTGCGCCGAGCGCTGCTGGCCGCGTCAGCCAGCACGAGGGTCCGTGAGCTCACCACCACCATGCCGGTCACCCGGGATGTCGTGACCAGGTTCGTGGCCGGCGATACCGCCGATCAGGCCCTGGAAGTGGTCGAGCGGCTGCTCGGCGACGGGCTGCTGGCCACCATCGACTACCTGGGCGAGTACACCACGGACCGGGATCAGGCCGCGGCGGTCGCCGATGAGTACATCCGGCTGCTGGGGCGGCTCGGCGCCGCCGGCCTGTCGCCCGGCGGCCGGGCAGAGGTATCGGTCAAGCCCACCGCGGTCGGCCTGGGCCTGCCCGACCATGGCGAGAAGACCGCGCTGGAGAACATCGTCCGGATCGCGGTGGCGGCCAGGAACGCGGGCACGACGGTGACGCTCGACATGGAGGATCACACCCTGGTCGACGCGACCCTGCGCCTGGTCGCCGAGCTTCGCGCGGACTTTCCCGATCTTGGCTGCGTCATCCAGTCCTACCTGCGCCGCAGCCCTGCCGACTGCCAGGCGCTCGCCACCGCCGGATCACGGGTCAGGCTGTGCAAGGGCGCGTACCAGGCCCCGGACGACGTGGCGCTGTCCGCCCGCCACGACGTCGACCGGTCCTATGCCCGGTGCATGCGGATGCTCCTGGAGGGCTCCGGCTATCCGATGCTGGCCACCCACGATCCGAGGCTGATCGAGCTCGCCGGGGTCAAGGCCACCATGGCGGGGCGTGAGCACTCGGAGTTCGAGTATCAGCTGCTCTACGGCATGCGCCCGGCCGAGCAGCGGCGACTGGTGGCCCGCGGAGCGCGCGTGCGCGTTTACGTCCCGTACGGCAGCGACTGGTACGGCTACCTCGTGCGGCGGCTCGCGGAGCGGCCGGCGAACCTCGCGTTCTTTCTCCGGGCGCTGATCCCCATGGGGCGCTGACCCCCACGGGACGCTGATCCCCATGGGGCTGGCATTCCGCGCCGGTTTCTGGCCGCGGTCTGCTTGCCTAGTTTCGGGTGCACAGTCTGAGCGCGCGTAATCGATACCCGGTGGAATGCAAGGTTCCGATGCGCGGCTTCGGATGCGCGGCTTCGGATGCACGGCGCAGATGCACTTGCAGTAGCGCTGGGCAGGGTTAGTTCGGCGGCGGCCGGCGTGCGGTCATTCATTGGTCTGGCCAGCGGTTATTGGCGTTGCCGCGGACCATTTCCCGATTACGGATTAGTTCTCTGGCGGTTTTGGTCACCAGCCTGATTGCGCTGGAAGGCGCGGCCTGGCCCGCCGGCGCCGGCGCCGCCCGCGATAGGGTCGCAAGTGTGATCGCTGTACTTGGTGCCGGGAAAATGGGCGAGGCGCTGACCTCGGGGCTGCTGCGGGCCGGGACGTCGCCGGCCGGGGTCATCGCGGCCGTGCGGCGCGCTGATCGCGCGGCCCAGTTGCGCGACACCTACGGCATCAAGGTGCTGAGCGCGGCCGAGGCGGCCGGGCTGGCCCAGACTCTGCTGATCACCGTCAAGCCGCAGGACATGGCGGCGCTGCTCGACGAGATCGCGCCGCAGGTATCGGGCGACAAGCTGGTCATATCGGTGGCGGCCGGAATCCCCACCGCCTTCATCGAGCGCCGGCTCGGCGGCGAGGTCCCCGTCGTGCGGGTGATGTCCAACACGCCCGTCCTGGTAGACGAGGCCATGAGCGTCATCTCGGCCGGTACCTACGCCACGGAGGAGCACCTGCAGCGGGCCGAGGCGCTGCTGCGGCCGGTCGGCAAGGTGCTGCGGATCCCCGAGTCTCAGCAGGACGCCGCGACTGCCCTGTCCGGGAGCGGCCCGGCGTATATCTACTTCCTGGTCGAGGCCATGGTGGACGCCGGCATCCTGCTCGGCATGCCGCGGGCCACCGCGCTGGAGATGGTCAAACAGGCCGTTTACGGGGCAGCCACGATGCTCCGCGACTCGGGCGAGCACCCGGTGATCCTGCGCGAGGCCGTTACCTCGCCGGCCGGCACCACGATCAGCGCGATCAGGGAGCTGGAGCGGCACGGTGTCCGGGCCGCGTTCCTGGCGGCCATCGAGGCCGCCCGGGACCGCGGCCGGGAACTGGGCGGCGGCTAGCCGCCGGGACGCGCGCCACCAATGATTGCCCGGGCAGCGGCGGGTGCGGCGGGCCAGCTCGATTGCCCGCCAGTGAGCGGACGGGCAAGCGGTGGTCGCGGACGGGTAAGCGCGCAGTTTGGGGTGCTGTCACGCCCGTCTTTCCGACTGGGCCGACGGTTACGGCATTCTGGCCTTTGCGCCACATTTGGCCTATGGCGTGCAGGCCAATCCGGGTCAGGCGAATTGACCATGCTCGGGAGACTTGCCCTTTTCCAAACAGGACTTACGCTGGAGGCGGGCGTGACTGGTGCGCTGGAAACTCGCTAGGCGCACTGAGCCTAGCCAGGAGAGGGCTATCGATGGCAGCAGATGTGACTCCGCTCAGTGACGTCAGGTTTCTGACGGTGGCCGAGGTGGCCACGATCATGCGTGTATCCAAGATGACGGTTTACCGCCTCGTCCACTCTGGTGAGCTGGAGGCCATCCGGGTCGGCCGCTCGTTCCGCGTGCCCGAGCAGGCCGTGAACCAGTACCTCCGGGACGCCTTCGTGGGAGCGGACTGACCGCGGCCGGCGATTCACGGGTCAGGCCCCGAGCGGCTGGGCAGATGCGGGGCCAGACCCGTAGCGGCGGTACCCTTTGGCGTTGGCGTGTGCCCTGCCGCCCGGCGAGCAGGGCGGAACAGCAGGCATGCCGTCAGCCAGGAAATCGAGCGAGGGTGGTCCCGTGGGCTCAGTCATCAAGAAGCGCCGCAAGCGCATGGCCAAGAAGAAGCACCGCAAGCTGCTGCGCAAGACCCGCGTGCAGCGCAGAAACAAGAAGTAACCGGCCAGCACGTTGCCGTGAGCGACAACGGGCTGCCCAGCCCCGGCTCCTGGCGGCACCGGCTGGCGGAGGTGGCGCAGTTCGCGCGACGGCGGCTGGCGGGCGAGTACGAGGTCGATCAGTTCGGGTTCGACCCCGAGCTCAATTCCGCCGTCCTCATGCCTGCCGCCCTCGCGCTGTACCGGCAGTGGTTCCGGGTGCGGATGCGCGGCCTCGACAGGGTGCCGGCTCGCGGCCCGGCGCTGATCGTCGCGAACCACTCGGGCGTGCTCCCGCTGGACGCGATCATGCTGCAGGCGGGGGTGTACGCCGATCATCCCGCCCACCGCAACGTGCGGCTGCTCGGTGCCGACCTCGTGTACGAGGTGCCGGGACTGGCCGGCCTGGCGCGCCGGAGCGGGCACACCCGAGCCGATCCCGAAGGCGCCGAGCGGCTGCTGGAGGCCGGCGAGCTCGTCGGGGTATTTCCCGAGGGCTTCAAGGGCACCGGCAAGCCGTTCAGCGAGCGATACCGGCTGCAGCGGTTCGGCCGCGGCGGCTTCGCCCGGACCGCGATCGGCGCGGGCGTGCCGATCATCCCGTGCGCGATCGTGGGCGCCGAGGAGATCTACCCGATGATCGGGAACTCGCGGCGGGCCGCCCGGCTGCTGGGCCTGCCCTATTTCCCGCTCACGCCGCTGTTTCCGTGGCTCGGGCCGCTCGGGGCCGTGCCGCTGCCCTCGAACTGGATCATCGAGTTCTGCGACCCGGTGCCGCCCAGCGGCTACGCGGCCACCGATGACGGCGACGGCGACGTGGTCGCCAAGCTGGCCTGGCGGGTGCGGGCGACGATTCAGGGCAAGCTCGACGAGCTGGTCGCCGAGCGCGGCCCGGCGTTCGGCTAGCGGGCGCACTCAGCCAAGTTAACGGGCGCACTCGGGCCAGGCTAGCGGCGCTCAGCCAAGTCCGCGGTGCCGGCGGAAGGCGAGCCCGGCGGCCATCCCGCCAGCGATCGCGCCGGCTCCGGCCGCGACGGGCAGCGCGATCATGGTGGCCCGGCGCCCGGACCGGAAGTCATAGACCGGCCAGCCGTGCTCGCGTGCCTCGGCGCGCAGCTCGGAGTCGGGGTTCACCGCGTTCGGATGCCCGACGAGAGTCAGCATCGGCAGATCGTTAACGGAGTCGCTGTAGGCGCTGGACCGCGTCAGGTCCAGTCCCTCGCGCTGGGCCAGGGCCTGGATCGCCGCCGCCTTGGCCTCGCCGTGCAGCAGACCGCCGACCAGCCGACCCGTGTAGACGCCGTCGACCGACTCGGCCACCGTCCCCAGCGCCCCGGTCAGGCCGAGCCTGCGAGCCAGGATGTTGGCTAGCTCCACGGGCGTCGCGGTCACCAGCCAGACGCGCTGGCCCGCTTCCAGATGGCGCTGGGTGAGCTGCCGGGCACCGGACCATATGCGGTCGGCCATGGTGTCGTCGTAGATCTCCTCGCCCAGCCGGACGATCTCCTCGACTCGCTGCCCGGTGACGAAGGCCAGCGCCGCCTGCCGGGCCGCGTCGATGTGGTCGGAGTTCTCGGTGCCGTGCAGCCGGAACGCGAACTGGCCCCACACCATGGCCGCCATGTCGCGGGCCCCGAACATCTTGCGGGCCGCCAGGCCGCGGGCGAAGTGATAGATCGAGGCGCCGCGCATGATGGTGTTGTCGACGTCGAAGAAGGCCGCAGCCGACGGGTCGGGCGCCGGCGGCGGCTGCTCGACGTCCGCGGCGGCCGCTGACGCAGCGCCCGCCGCCGACGCGGCGCCGGCGCGGACCGCCCGGCTCCGGCCCGGTATGAGCCCGCCCGGCAGCCTTTTCATGTCTTCCGAGCCTACCCGGCGCGAGCCGGCTGACCTGCGCTGCGCGGCCCGCTCGTCGGCGACTGCAGGCAGCCAGGTCAGGGGTATGCTCGCATCATCGGCCCGCGTCGTGCACCATAGGCAGCGATGTCTATCTCCCTGATCGTGTCCGGGATCGGCGCCGTCGTGGCGGCGATCGGGCTCGGCATGCTGGTGACGCGCTGCAGGCGGGCGCCGCGGGGAGATCTGATCGCCTGGTCGGTGGCCCTGCTGGGACTGTTCATCGCGCTAGCCGCGCAGACCTACGGTCACCTCGTCGGCTTCAGCCAGGGCAGTTTCCGCGCGATGGAGGTAGGCGCTGAGGTCATCGCGCCGCTGGCCCTGATCATGGGGGTCGCCGAGCTGGTGGCCATCAGCCTGCCCGGCCGGTTCGCCGCCCGGCTGTTCATCCCGGCTTTCGCGTTCATCCCGCTGGTCATCTTCACGGCTGACCCGCTGAGCGGAACCGCTTTCACCAAGGCGTGGCCGGCGCCGACCGTCTACTACCAGATCATTCCCAACAAGCTGCTTGAGTACGGCCTGGCTCCGGTGAGCCTGCTGCTGGCGCTGATCCTGGTCGGCATCGCTGGCTTCCGTGCGGGCCGCTCGCGCGCCTGGCGCGCCGTCCTGCCGGCCGCGGCGGTCGCCGGGATCGCGGTCGTCGCGCTCGTCATCCCTGACCTAGGGCCGCTGGGTCTGACGCTGCCACTGAGCTCGCTGTTCGCCCTGCTGTGCCTGGCGGCCGCCGCCCTGGCCTGGTACGCGGGGACTTGCGCCGCCCGCGTGCCGCTCGCCGCGCTGCACGACGGCACGGCCGATGCGGGCCGGGCCGGGGCGCGCCGCGCCGGTCGCGCGGGCGCGGGCCCGGGCCCGCGCCGGGGCGGCGTCGGCCGGGATGGGGCCTACGACGACCACGATGACGACCCGGACCAGGGGGACTGGGGGCGCGGCGTGGGGTGGGGCGACCATACCGGTGACTTCGAGTCGTATGACGACGGCAGCCAGGGCGTGTACCGGGGCGGTGGCCTGTACCGGGACGAGCCTGCCGGCGCCCGGCACGCGGCCGGCGGCGATCCCGGAGACGATCGCGGATACGGCTGGCAGGGCAACGGCGACGACTATGACAGCCGCGAGCTTGATGCCGTCTACGGCCCCGGCGGCTACGACACCGGGAATCTGGACGCGGCCAGCCTCGGCAGCCGCGACGGCTACGACCGCGACGGCCGGCCCCTCGACCGCGACCCGCTGGGCAGCCATCCGCTGGGCAGCGACCCGCTGGGCAGCGACCCGCTGGGCAGCGGCTCCCTGGGCAGCGACCCGCTGGGCAGCGGCTCCCTGGACCGCGATCGGCTCGGCCGCGGTCCCCTGGATACCCGTGCCGCCCTCGGGAACGATCCGCTCGACCACGGGGTTCTCGACCACGGGACGCGAGACCAGGGGTCCGGCCGGGCAGACTCCACCCGCGCGCAGCTTTTCGGCCAGATCGCCATTTACACGCTGATCGAGGACCGGGTGCACGAGTTCGACCGGCTGACCGAGCGGGTCGTCGGGAAGGTCCGGGCTAGCGAGCCCGACACCCTGGTCTACATCGTGCATGCGGTGCCGTCGGCGCCGATGCAGCGAATCCTGTATGAGGTCTACCGCGACCGGTCCGCGTACGACCGGCATCAGCAGCAGCCCTATGTCACCGAGTTCGAGGCCGACCGGCAGCCGTATGTCCTGGCCACCAACGTCATCGAGCTCGGGCTGCAGCAGGCCAAGGTCTCGCCGTTCCCGTCGATCACCGACCTGTTCGGCGAGCCGAGCTACGACACCTCCGGGTTCGAGCGCCCCGACTACACCCGCGAGTACGGCAGTTCGGCCGGCCAGAACGGCACCGCGCGATGACCGCGCCCCGCTCGACACCCCGCCCGACACCCCGCCCGACACCCGGCCCGGCGTCGAGCGGACCCGGGCCGGCCCACCAGATCACCCTGCTGTCCCGGCCGGGCTGCCACCTGTGCGAGGACGCGCGTGCCGTCATCGAGCGGGTCGCGGCCGAGCTCGGCGTGCCCTGGTCGGAACGGGATATCACGCAGTCCGAGGATGACCTGCGGCTGTACTGGGAGATGATCCCGGTCACCCTCATCGACGGCGTTCAGCATGACTACTGGCGGGTCAGCGAGGAGCGGCTGCGGGCCGCGCTCGGCGCGCGGTAAAGACCGGGCAAACCGCGGCCGCCGCCTCGCCATCAAGACCGCCGGACAAGCCTCCCGACTTTGTGCAAACGTTCACAAGGGCGTACGGTGAAAGCGAGAAATCATATGCGGGCAGGCTAGAAGCCCTGCGTGTCCGTGGCATCGATCCCCAGGAGTGCCGGCGAATGTCACGCCGCTCAACCTCAGCACAGGGCAGTCATGGCATCCCGGAGGCGACCGTAGCTCGCCTCCCCGTTTACCTGCGTGCCCTGTACGCCCTGGTCGATCGCGGCATCGCCACCGTCTCCAGCGAAGGGCTCGCGACGGCGGCGGGGGTGAACTCGGCCAAGCTGCGCAAGGACCTGTCACATCTGGGCTCCTATGGCACCCGCGGCGTCGGCTACGACGTCGAGTACCTCGTCTACCAGGTGTCCCGGGAGCTCGGGCTGACCCAGGACTGGCCCGTCGTCATCGTCGGAGCCGGAAACCTCGGCCGCGCGCTGGCGAACTACGGCGGCTTCGCGTCCCGCGGCTTCCGGATCGCGGCGTTGCTGGACTGCGATCCGGCCGTCGTCGGCACGGTGATCGCCCGGCACACGGTCCGCGGCGCGGCCGAGATCGAGGACGTGGTCACCCGGTACGCCGTGTCCATCGGGGTCATCGCGGCGCCGGCCTCCGCCGCGCAGGATGTCTGCGACCGGCTCGTGGCCGCGGGTGTCACCAGCATCCTGAACTTCGCGCCCGTGGTGCTCAACGTGCCATCGGGCGTCGATGTGCGTAAGGTCGACCTGTCGATCGAGTTGCAGATCCTCGCCTTCCATGCCCAGCGGCGGGCCATCGTCGAGATGACGCACCTCGGGAAGAGCGAGTGGCAGGAGCGCCAGGCCCGGCGGCGCGGCGGGCGTGAGCCCGCTGACGCGGCGGGGTCGCGGTCACTCGGCGGCGATACCGGGGTTGAGGCCCAGGCGGTAGGCACATGAGCATTCTGGTCGTCGGACTCAGCCATAAGAGCGCGCCGGTGGCGACGCTGGAGCAGGCTGTGCTGACCGGTGACGCCCGGCTCAAGCTGCTGCGTGACGTCCTGCATGCGGACGACGTGGCCGGGTCCGTGGTCGTGAGCACCTGCAACCGGGTCGAGATCTACGCGGACGTCGAGAAGTTCCACAGTGCCGTGGCGGCCATCTGCGAGCTGCTGGCCCGGCATTCGGGCGTCCCGCTCAGCGAGCTCACCCCGCACCTGTACGTGCATTACGAGGACCGTGCCGTTCAGCACCTGCTCGCCGTGAGCTGCGGACTGGACTCGATGGTGGTGGGCGAGAGCCAGATCCTCGGCCAGGTCCGCCAGTCGCTGACCCTGGCCCGCGGGCAGGGCACCGTGGACCGGGCGCTGTCGGAACTGGGGGCGCTGGCCCTTCGCACCGGCAAGCGAGCGCACGCCGAGACCGAAATCGACCGGGCCGGCGCGAACCTGCTCAGCGTGGGCCTGGCCGCGGCCGCCGCGCACCTGCGCAGCTCGTCGGCCGGGGCCGGGGCCGGGGCCGGGGCTGCCCCGGCCGGATCTGCTGGGGCCGGGTCCGCCCTGACCGGCCGGTCCGTGCTGGTGGTCGGCGCCGGCTCCATGAGCTCCCTGGCCGTAGCTGGCGCGGCCCGCGCTGGCGCGGCCACGATCGCCGTCGCCAACCGCACCCACATGCACGCCAAGCGGCTCGCCGCGACCGTCTCCGGCAAGTCGGCCGACCTGACCGACCTGCCCGGCCTCATCGCGGAGGCCGACCTGGTCATCTCCTGCACCGGAGCGCCCGGCAGCGTCATCACGGCCGACATGGTGCGGCAGGCGCTGGCCCGCCGGGATCAGGCCGGCGACACCCTCGTGCTGCTCGACCTGGCGCTGCCCAGGGACGTCGAGGCCGGCACGGCGCAACTGCCGGGAGCGGCCGTCATTGACCTGGAGACCCTTGAGGTCGGAGAGGGCGGCGGGCAGGCACTGGCCCGCGAAGGCGATATCGCCGCCGTCCGGAGCATTGTCGCCGAGGAGTTCGCGGCCTACCTGTCGGCCGGGCGCGCCGCGACAGTCGCGCCCACCGTGGTCGCGCTCCGGGAGAAGGCGGCCCAGGTCGTCGACGCGGAGCTGGCCAGGCTGGCGGGCCGGCTCGACGGGCTGGATGCCCGGACCAGCCAGGAGATCGCCCGGTCCATGCGGCGAATAACGGACAAGCTGCTGCATGCCCCGACCGTTCGGGTGAAGGAACTGGCCGGCGTGCCGGGCGCCGAGTCCTACGAGGCGGCGTTGCGCGTTCTATTCGACCTGGATCCCGAGGCGGTGCGGGCAGTTGTCCGTGCGGACGCGGGCCTGGCGGGGTTCGATGACCTGGAGACCGCCGGGCGGACCGGGGCTGACCCTGAGGACCGGGCTGACACTGAGGACCGGGCTGACACTGAGGAGGGAGCGCCGTGAGTGTGCTGCGCCTGGGCACGCGCAAGAGCCCGATGGCCATGGCCCAGTCGCTTCAGGTCGCCCGGGCGATCACCGAGCGGACCGGGCGCGAAGTCGAGCTCGTGGGGATCTCCACCTACGGTGACGCCAGCGCGGCTCAGCTGGCGCAGATCGGCGGCACCGGGGTATTCGTCAGCGGGCTGCGGGCGAGGCTGCTGAGCGGCGAGGTCGACCTGGCCGTGCATTCCCTCAAGGACCTGCCGACCGCGCCCGCCGAGGATATCGTGCTGGCCGCCGTGCCGGCGCGGGATGATCCGCACGACGCGCTAGCCGCCCGGAACGGGGCAAAACTGGCCGACTTGCCGGCGGCGGCCCGGATCGGCACGGGCTCGCCACGCCGGGCGGCGCAGCTCCTGATGCTGCGTCCCGACCTGGCCCCCGTCCCGGTGCGGGGTAACGCGGGCACGCGGCTGGCCAAGGTGGAGTCCGGGGAGCTGGAGGCGGTCGTCCTCGGCTACGCCGGCCTGTCGCGCATCGGCCGGCTGGACGCGGTGACCCAGGTTTTCGGGCCGGAGGAGATGCTGCCGGCTCCTGGCCAGGGTGCGCTCGCGGTTGAGTGCCGCGCAGACCGGGAAGACCTGGCTTCGCTGCTGGCATGCGTGGACGACCCGGCTAGCCGGGCCGCCACCACGGCAGAACGCAGCCTGCTTGCGGCGCTGCAAGCAGGCTGTCTGGCCCCGGTGGGCGCGTATGCTGCCGGGACGGATGTTGTTCGGCTGGACGGCGTGGTCGTCTCAGCCGACGGGGGAATGGCGCTTCGCGGGAGCGCAGGTGGTCCGGCGGCGGAGGCTGAGCGCCTTGGCCGTGAGGTGGCCGCCGATCTGCTTCGCCGCGGCGCGGGACGGTATACGGCCGTGTCCGGTGGACACATCAGCAACGGGGACGATGACATATGAACCCCACACCCGCGACGGACAAGCTCGCTCGGCTGGCCAGCGACAAGGCCGGGGGCAAGGCAGCTCAGGGTGCCAAGGGTGCTCAGGGTGCCAAGGGCGCCGAGAAGGCAGAGAAGGCCGAGAAGGCGGCGCCGGGCCGGGTTGCCTTTGTCGGAGCCGGGCCCGGTGACGAGGAACTGCTCACGGTGCGTGGCGCGGCCCTGCTGCGCCAGGCCGACCTCGTGGTCGCGGCGCCGCAGGTCAGCGAGCGGCTGGGGCACCTGATGAAGGCCGGCGCGACGCTGGCCGATTCCGAGGGGCTCGACGACGATCAGCGCATGCTGGTGAAGGCGGCCAGGGCCGGCCAGCTCGTCGTCCGGATGTTCGGCGGCGATCCCTTCATGTTCTGCAACGCGGCCGCCGAGGCGGCGGTCTGCGCCAAGGCGAAGGTCGCGTTCGAGATCGTGCCGGGCGTGCCGGCCGCTACCGCCGTGCCGGCCTACGCCGGGATTCCGCTGACCTCCGATGGCAGCGGCGATGTGCGCATCGTTAATGCCAGTGAGGTCAGCGGCCTGTCGGCCGGGCCCGGCACGCTGGTCATTCTCGGGGCCGAGGCGGGGCCGGTCGATCTGGGCAAGATGCTCATCGCGGCTGGCTGGGCGGACAGCACCCCGCTCGCGATCACCTGGAACGGCACCACCACCGACCAGCACACCGTCGTGGCCACGCTCGGCACGGTCGCCGCCGACCTCAAGGCCGCCGGCGTGAGCCCGCTGACCGCGCACGGGCCGGCGGTGGCGGTGGTCGGCGCCGGCGTGGCCGCCCAGCGGTCCCTGTCCTGGTTCGAGACCAAGCCGCTGTTCGGCTGGCGGGTGCTCGTGCCGCGCACCAAGGAGCAGGCCGAGGAGGTCTCGGACCTGCTGCGCGCCCGCGGCGCGGTGCCCGAGCAGGTGCCCACCATCGCGGTGGAGCCGCCCCGCACGCCGCAGCAGATGGAGCGCGCGGTCAAGGGACTGGTGACCGGCCGGTACCAGTGGATCGCCTTCACGTCGGTCAACGCCGTCCGCGCGATCAGGGAGAAATTCGAGGAGTACGGCCTGGACGCCCGGGCCTTCGCCGGCGTGAAGGTCGCAGCGGTCGGTGACCAGACCGCCAGGGCGCTGCGCGAGTTCGGCATCATGCCTGACCTGGTGCCCGAAGGCGAGCAGTCCGCCGAGGGCCTGGCCGATGCGTGGCCCGCCTACGACGATGTGCTCGACCCGATCAACCGGGTGCTGCTGCCCCGGGCGGACATCGCGACCGAGACGCTGGTGGCCAGGCTCACGGACCTGGGCTGGGAGGCGGAGGACGTCACCGCCTACCGGACGGTGCGCGCGGCACCGCCGCCCGCCCCGATCCGCGAGGCCATCAAGGGCGGCGGCTTCGACGCGGTCCTGTTCACCTCCTCCTCGACGGTGCGCAACCTGATCGGCATCGCGGGCAAGCCGCACGCGGTCACCGTGATCGCCGTGATCGGCCCGCAGACGGCCAGGACCGCGGCCGAGTTTGGCCTGCGGGTCGATGTCATGGCTCCGCGCCCGTCGATTACCGCCCTGGTTGAGGCGCTGGCCGAGCATGGCGCGGGCATCCGCGACGCGGCGCTGGAGGCGGGCGAGCCGCTGCGTCGGCCCAGCGAGCGGCGGCGCGGAGCCCGCCGCCGGATTAGGTAAGAACGGATCGGGCAGCATATGAACGCGAGCTTTCCCGTCGCCCGGCCTCGGCGGCTGCGCCGCACCGCACCGCTGCGCCGCCTGGTCACGCCGGTCAGTGTGCGCCCGGCTGACCTGGTACTGCCGATGTTCGTCAAGGAGGGCATCGCCGAGCCGCAGCCGGTGGTGTCGATGCCGGGCGTCATGCAGCACACCAGGGACAGCCTGCGCAAGGCCGCGGCCCAGGCCGTGGACGCTGGCGTCGGCGGCCTCATCTTGTTCGGGATCCCGGCGGCTAAGGACGCGCGGGGCTCCGCCGCCGACGATCCCGCCGGGATCGTCCAGCTGGCGCTCGGCGATCTGGTGGCGGAGGTGGGCGGCGACACCGTGCTGATGGCCGACCTGTGCCTGGATGAGTACACCGATCACGGGCACTGCGGGCTCCTGGCCGACACCGGCGAGGTAGATAACGACGCCACGCTGGAGCGGTACGCATCGATTGCCGTAGCGCAGGCCCGGGCTGGCGTGCACGTGGTGGCGCCCAGCGGCATGATGGACGGCCAGGTAGCCGCGATCCGCGCGGCGCTGGACGCCGCCGGCCATAGCGAGGTGGCGATCTGCGCATACTCCGCCAAATACGCCTCGGCCTTCTACGGGCCGTTCCGCGATGCCGCGGAGTGTGCCCCGCGGTTCGGTGACCGGGCGGCGTACCAGCAGGACCCGGCGGGGGCGCGAGAGGCCCTGCGCGAGGTGGCACTCGACGTGGCCGAGGGCGCCGACATCGTGATGGTCAAGCCTGCGCTCGCCTACCTGGATGTGATCAGTCAGGTCGCCGCGACCGTGCAGCTGCCGGTCGCCGCTTACCAGGTCAGCGGCGAGTACGCGATGATCGAGGCGGCGGCGGCGAATGGCTGGCTGGACCGGGACCGGGCCATCGACGAGACGCTGACGGCGATCCGCCGGGCGGGTGCTGACATCATCTTGACGTACTGGGCCGCTGAGGTCGCCCGGCGCCTGCGCTAGGCAGAACGAGGCCGATTAGCTAATCGAGTCGTTCTCCCTGACACGGGGGCCGGTCGCGACCACGTTCGCCGGCCCGGCATGATCGATGCTGTGAGGCATGCAAAGCCGGAGCGGGAGTGAGCTCATTGGTCCAGTCCGTGCTGCGCCGACGGCGACGCAGGGCAGGTCAGCGGACCGCCGTGGCGGCCGTGCGGTACGCGGCCCTGGGCTGGCCCGTCTGCGCCGGCGCCTATCCGCCCGGCCGGGCGCAGCGCTCCGCCGGGACCGAGCGCGCGTGCTCCTGCGACCGCATCGGCTGTCCGGCGCCGGGAGCGCACCCGATGTCACCGGCCTGGCAGCTGCAGGCCAATGACAACCCCGAGCAGGTCCGCAAGATCTGGCAGGCCACGCCGGAGGCGAACGTCATCCTCGTGACCGGCCGGGTATTCGACGTGCTCGACGTGCCGGCGCAGGTCGGCACCGCGGCGCTGGCCCGGATGGAGAAGGCTGGCGTGCGGCCCGGCCCGGTGGCGATCAGCGCCGGGAACCGGGCGCTTTTCTTTGTGCGGACCAGGGGCGCCCCGGTCGACGAGGATGAGTGGTGGTCGTGCCACCTCGACTGCGAGCCCGAGATCGTCGCCGACGTGGCCGGACTGCGCTGGCACACCCGCGATAGTTATGTGCTCGCGCCGCCGTCCCGGTATGGCAGCGGCCTGGCCGCGCGCTGGGTCCGGGACCCGGCCGGGAGCCCGCTGCCAGACGGACTGCGCCTGCTGGAAGTGCTGGCCGATGTGTGCGAGGAGGTCCCTTCATGAGTAGATCCGCGGAGTTGTTCGGTCGAGCCCTGGCGGTCGTGCCCGGCGGCGTCAACTCGCCCGTCCGCGCCTTCGGCGCCGTTGGCGGAATTCCCGTGTTCATGGCGTCGGGCAGCGGCCCTTACCTCACCGACGCCGACGGCGGCACCTACGTCGACCTGGTCTGCTCGTGGGGTCCGATGATCCTCGGGCACGCTTGCCCGCCCGTGCTCGAGGCGGTGCGGTCGGCGGCGCTGGCGGGGACCTCGTTCGGCGCCGCGACCGAGGGCGAGGTGGCCCTGGCCGAGGAGCTGGTGGCCCGGGCGCCCGTGCAGAAGGTCCGGCTGGTCAGCTCAGGTACCGAGGCCACCATGTCCGCGCTCCGGCTGGCCAGGGGCTATACGGGACGGCGCCTGGTGGTGAAGTTCGCCGGCTGCTACCACGGCCACGTGGACGCGCTGCTGGTCGCCGCGGGCTCGGGGGTCGCCACCTTCGGGCTGCCCGACTCGCCCGGCGTCACGGGCGCGGTGGCGGCCGACACGCTGGTCCTCCCCTACAACGACGAGGCCGCCGTGCGCCAGGCGTTCGCCGCGCGCGGTGGCGAGATCGCCTGCGTCATCACCGAGGCGTGCCCGGCCAACATGGGCATCGTGCCGCCCGCCGCCGGGTTCAACGAGTTGCTCGCGGCGCTGTGCCGCGAGCACGGCGCGCTGCTGATCATGGACGAGGTGCTGACCGGCTTCCGGGTCACCAGGTCCGGCTGGTACGGCCGCGAGCCGGTGGCGGGCGACCTGACGACCTTCGGCAAGATCATGGGCGGCGGGCTGCCGGCCGCGGCGTTCGGCGGCCGGGCGGACATCATGGACCGCCTCGCGCCGGCCGGGCCGGTCTACCAGGCCGGGACGCTGTCGGGTAACCCGCTGGCCACGGCCGCCGGGCTGGCCACGCTGCGGGCCTGCACCCCCGAGGTTTACGAGGCGGTCGACCGGGCGGCCGCCGCGGTGGCCAAGCTGACCGGCGACGCGCTGACCGCGGCGGGCGTCCCGTTCCGGCTGCAGGAGGCCGGCAGCCTGTTTTCGTTCTTTCTCGGGGTGGACGGGCCGGTGCGCGACTTCGACGCCGCCCGCGGCCAGTCCGGGCCGGCCTACGCGGCGTTCTTCCATGCCATGCTGGAACGCGGCGTGTACCTGCCGCCCTCTCCGTTCGAGGCTTGGTTCCTGTCGGCGGCCCACGACGACTCGGCTATCGACCGCATCGCCGAGGCGCTGCCGGCGGCCGCCCGGTCAGCCGCCGAAGTGCTGGGCTGAGCCGCCTCGCGGTGGCCCTGATGTGTGCTGGGGGCGACCGGGCGCAGGGATTTTCAGGTAACCACTACCCAGGGGCCGACATCATGAACGGCGGCCTGCTGACGGTGGAGAGCAACCACATCGAGATCTCCTGGCCGCCGGTCAGCCGACCGCCACCGCGACGATGCCCGCCACGATGGCGGCGGCTGCGGCCAGCTTGCGCGGCAGTCCGCCCTCGCCGAGCAGCCGCCGGCCCAGCAGGACGCCGAACAAGACGCTGACCTCACGGGCCGGCGCGATCGCGCTCACGGCGGTGAAGCTGAGGGCGACCAGTACCAGCATGTAGGCCAGCGGCGACAGGATGGCGGCCCCGATGACCTGGAGCCGGAACGGCTGCCACACCTGGCTCACGCGTTCTCGCGAGCGGCGGGCGTAGGGCGCCAGCACGGCCACCATCACGGGGAAGGCGGCGTAGCCCTGCGCGATCGCGGGCGTCCGCAGCGTCGTTACCGCGTACTTGTCCCACAGCGTGTAGGACGCGATGAACGCGCCGGTCGCCAGCGCGAAGGCGATGGCCCGCCGCCGGGACTGCGTGGCCGGGGAGGGCGTGGCAGGGGAGGGCGTGGCCGGGGAGGGCGTGGCAGGGGAGGGCGTGGCCGAGGAGGGCGGGGCCGAGGGTGGCAGGCTACCGGGCCGGGCCGGCAGGCCGATCAGCACGATCCCGGCGATAATCGCCACGATGCCGGCGATGGCGACCGGGCCTGGCCGCTCACCCAGCACCAGGATGCCGGCCAGGCTGGCCAGCAGCGCGCCCGTGCCGCGCCCGACCGGATACACCAGCGACAGGTCGCCGATGCGGTAGCCGCTTTGCAGGAACAGGAAGTAACCAGCCTGCAGGGCGCCGGTGCCGGCCATGAACACCCAGTTCATGGCCGTCAGGTGCGGGTGGGCCAGGAGGACCGCGCCGGCGACGACCGGGGCGTAGGCCACCGTCGCTACCACCGCGACGAGCCAGATGAAGACGGCTCCCCCGGCGGCGGAGGCCTGCTTGCTGAGCAGGTTCCAGCTGGCGTGCGCCAGGGCCGCGACGAAGATGAGCATGAGGGCGGCGGCACTCACGTGACGGCTCCTGCCTGGTCAGGCCCGCTGGCGGGCACAGCAAACAGAGCCCTCGAGGCTTTTCTCCCGTGAGGTGTTGGCCCGCCGCGACCCGCGGCTGTCAGCCGGGGCCGATCACGGGTTCATGGCGCCGCTCGGTCCAGGCCGCCCAGCCCTCGTTGTGGTGGCTCAGGAATCGGGCCGGGCGCGGAACCCTAGGCGCAGCCGCATGCTCCCGCCAGGCTACCCCGCCGCGGGCCGTGGCCGACAGGCTGCCGGTAGGCTGTTCGCGCCATGACTGCTGATCACGTGCCTTCCGGCGCACTTTCCGACGAAGCACCTTCCGACGAAGCACGGGCCGACGAAGCACGGGCCGACGAAGCACGGGCCGGCCAAGCACGGGCCGGCCAAGCGCCCGCGGCGCGGACGATCGTTCACCTGGTCCGGCACGGCGAGGTCGACAACCCGCGCGGAGTGATCTACGGGCGGCTCCCCGGCTATAACCTGTCTGCGGACGGCGAGCTGATGGCGAAGGCCGCGGCCGATTTCCTGACGGCCCGGGACGTGACGGTGCTGCGCTGCTCGCCGCTGGACCGCGCCAGGGAGACGGCGGCGCCCATCGCGCGGGAGTTGGGCCTGGAGGCCGTCACCGATGACCGCCTGATCGAGTCTGAGAACCGCTTCGAGGGGATGCGCTTCGCCGTCGGTGACGGAGCGCTGCGCCAGCCTCGGTACTGGATGTACCTGCGCAATCCGTTCACCCCCTCCTGGGGTGAGCCGTACGCTCAGGTCGCAGCCAGGGTGCTGGCCGCCGCCACGGACGCGGCCCGCGCGGCGCGCGGCCATGAGGCGGTGTGCGTGAGCCACCAACTGCCGATCTGGGTGACCAGGCGGGCCGTCGAGGGTCACCGGCTCTGGCATGACCCCCGGCGCCGTGAGTGCGCGCTCGGCAGCGTGACCAGCCTGACCTTCGCGGGCGACCGCGTCGTCGAAGTGTCCTACGCCGAGCCGTCCGGGCATCGTGGCAACCGCGTGGCCGGCGCCTGAGCGAGCGGGCGGGCATGCGCGAGCAGCCGGTCAGGCCGGCCCGCCGTCGGCAGCTATCGCGTGGTCAGGCACAATGGGGCGCGGTACTACCCGTTGTAGGAGATCATCTGGTAGGAGATCACACCGTGTCCCGCCTGCCGCACCGCCTGCCGCATCGTGCGCTTCCCGCGGACCCAGCGGACCCAGCGGTTCGCGCTGCCCGGCGGCCCGGATGAGCCGCCGCACCGCTGGCGGCATCGCGCTGGCGGCCGTCGCCGCATTGGCCGTGGCCGGATGCGCGAGTGGCCCGATCGGTCAGGACACCCCGCAGAGCAGCGGCCAGAGCTTCGTCAGCGGCAGCGGCACCAATCTCTACAAGACGGGTTCTCGCCCCCTCGCCCCGGATATCTCCGGGACGACGCTGACGGGTCAGCACCTGAGCCTCGCGTCGTATCGCGGGTCCGTGGTCGTCCTCAACTTCTGGGGCTCGTGGTGCGGCCCGTGCCGGGCCGAGGCCCCCGACCTGGCCGCGCTGGCCACCCACTTCCGCTCGCGCGGAGTCCGGTTCCTCGGCATCGACATCAGGGACGATCCGACGGGCGCCGACGCGTTTGACAAGACCTTTCAGGTCACCTACCCGAGCCTGAACGATCCCGGCGACGAGCTCGCGCTCGACTTCCGCGGAACGGTGCCGCCGGCCGGAATCCCGACCACGCTGGTGATCGACCGCAGTGGCCGGATCGCGGCGCGCGTCGTCGGTAGCGTCAGTTATAACGGACTGAAGGCGCTGATCACGCCCGTAGCCGCCGAGCATCCGGTCACCACCGGCGGAGCGGCCCGATGAGCGGAGCGGCCCGATGAGCGGAGCGCCGACCGGCGGGGGCAGCCGGGGGACCGGCGCCGGGGGCACCGCGTCGCCCACGGTCGATCCGCGGCAGGCGGAGTTCCCGGCCGACGCCCCCGGCCTCGACGGTGCCGCCAGTTCGGCCGGCGGCGCTGGTCCCGGTGATGAGGCTGGCCCGGCCGACGGTGCGGTCTTTGCCGACGGCGCGGCCCCTGCCCCGGCGGCGCCGGGCCTGGGGGGTGCGCGCCTGGGGCCGGTCGGCTGGCTGCGCTGGGGCTGGCGGCAGCTCACCTCGATGCGGACCGCGCTGATCCTGCTGTTCCTGCTGGCGATCGCGAGCGTCCCGGGATCGGTGCTGCCGCAGGAGGGCGTCGACCCCGCCGCGGTCAGCCAGTACTACGCGGCGCACCCCTCGCTGGCCCCGATCCTGAACCGGCTGTCGCTGTTCAGTGTGTTCGCGGCGCCCTGGTTCGCGGCCATCTACCTGCTGCTGTTCCTCTCACTGGCCGGCTGCGTGCTGCCCCGGACGTTCCGCCTGGTCGGTGCCGCCCGCCAGCAGCCGCCCCGCGCCCCGCGCCGGCTGGCCAGGCTGCCGATGGCGGCGAGCTACGTGACCCCGCTGCCGCCAGACGAGGCGCTGTCATCGGCTGGCCGGCTGCTGGGAGGCAAGCGGTTCCGGCTGCGCACCGGCGATGGCTGGGTCTCGGCGGAGAAGGGCTACCTGCGCGAGGTCGGCAACCTGCTCTTCCACATCGCTCTGCTCGCGCTGCTCGCCTCCGTCGGCATTGGCGGCATCTTCGGCTACAAGGCCAACCGGCTGCTCATCGCCGGGCAGTCCTTCGCGAACACGCCGACCGCGCTGGATGTGTTCCGGCCCGGCCGCCTGGTGTCGCCGTCGGAGCTGCAGCCGTTCTCCGTCGCGCTGCAGAGCTTCAGTGCCACGTACGTCAGCTCCGGCCCGCAGGTGGACGAGCCGGAGACCTTCAATGCCGCGCTGCGCTACTCGGCGGCGCCGGGTTCGCCGACCCACGGCTTCGTCCTGCGGGTGAACCACCCGCTGACCGTCGATAACGTCAGCGTCTACCTGATCGGCCACGGATACGCGCCGGAGTTCAAGGTCACCGACGGTGCCGGGGCCGTGGTGTTCAACGGGCCGGTGCCCTTTATTCCGGTCGAGCAGGCCGGACTGACCTCCGAGGGCGTCGTGAAGGTGCCGGACGCCGCGCCGTCGCAGCTCGGCTTCGCCGGGGTCTTCCTGCCCACCGCGGCGGATCAGAACGGGCAGCTGGTATCGGAGTTTCCGGCGGCACAGAACCCGCGAGTCAGCCTGGTCTCCTACGCGGGCAACCTCGGGCTGAACAGCGGCCAGTCGCAGTCGGTCTACCAGCTGGACCTCGCCGGCATGCACCGACTCTCGATCGCGCCCCGGCCGCTGGCCGTCGGTCAGTCGATGACCCTCCCGAACGGCAACGGCAAGATCACCTTCACCGGCTACCGGCAGTGGATCAGCCTCGCCATCACCTACGACCCGGGCCAGCTGCCGGCGCTGATCTCGGGGATCATGGCGCTGGCCGGGCTCATCCTGTCCTTCATGGTCAGGCGCCGCCGGGTCTTTGTGCGGGCCACTGCCGCTCCCGGCGGGCATACGGTCGTGGCGGTCGGCGGGCTGGCCCGCTCCGACGCCGCGGGCGGTTTCGAGTCGGAGTTCGCCGAGCTCGCGCGGGAACTGCGGACGGCCCACGACGGCAGCAGCCCGGTTCCGGTCCCGGCGGAGCCGACCGCGCACGGAACTACCGAATCAGTCAGCAGCGATAACGACCAGTCCCTCAGCATCCGAGAGGGAGAGTGAGGCTCTCGTGCCTGTCATCATCAATCACGGTCTGGCCGACGCCAGCAATGGCTTCCTGCTCGCCACTGTGGTCTTGTACGCGCTGGCCATGCTCTCCTACGCATGCGACTTCGCGTTCCGCAAGGAGCGCCTGATAGCCCCCGAGCCCGCGCAGGCGTCGGCGAAGGTGTCCGAACTGGTGGGCGTGGGATCGGCGGGCGCTGCGGCCGGGGTGGCTGCCCCAGCGGGCGCCGCGGGTGCGACGGGTGCCCCGGTGGGGTCGGCGGCCGTTGCGGCCAGGCCGGAGGGGCCTAGCGGTTCCGGTGGGGGCAGCGCGGCCGGCGACTCGACCGAGGCCGGGCTGTGGCCGACCGGCTTCTGGATGCGCACGGCCTTCACGCTCACCTGCACGGGCCTGACCGCGCACCTCGCGGCGATCGTGACCCGCGGGCTCGCCGAGCACCGGGTGCCGTGGGGCAACATGTACGAGTTCATCGCCGCCATCTCCTGCATGGCGGTGCTGGTCCTGGTGACGGTCTCGATCCGGTTCCGCGCCTACTACATCGGCCTGTTCGTGCTGCTCCCCGTGGTCCTCGCCCTCGCGCTCGACGTCACGGTGGTCTACACCCCGGCTGGCAGCCTGGTGCCCGCGCTGAACTCCTACTGGATCGCCATCCACGTCACGGCGATGATCGTCGCCAGCGGCCTGTACATCGTGGGCGCCGTGGTCACGGCCATGTACCTGATCGCCGACCGGAACGAGCGGCGCACCCTGGCCGGGCTGCCGTCCCGGACCGAGGGCCTCATGATGCACCTGCCCGGCACGACCGTGCTGGACCGGCTGTCCTACCGCACCATCTTGTTCGCGTTCCCGGTCTGGACCTTCGGGATCATGGCCGGTGCCATCTGGGCCGATCACGCCTGGGGCCGTTACTGGGGCTGGGACCCGAAGGAGACCTGGTCGTTCATCACATGGGTCGTCTACGCCGGATTCCTGCACGCCCGCGCCACCGCGGGCTGGCGCGGGCGCCGCGCGGCTTATATCCAGCTAGCGGGCTTCGGCTGCCTGATGTTCAACCTCATCGGCATCAACCTGTGGGTCACCGGCCTGCACTCTTACGCGGGCCTCAGCGGCTGATCCGGGCGCGGCGCAGATCCCTGGCGCGGCGCGCAACCCGCCCTGGGGGTGGCGGCGTGCGCGGCGCGCCCTGGGGTGGCGGCGTGCGCGGCGCGGCATTTACGCGGCCCGCGGAGGATGCCGTTCATGATCACGGGGGTTTTTCAGTCACAGTGACTGAAAAACCCCCGTGATCATGAAAGCGGGGGATGGCGCGGGGCCTGGGGTGCTGGGGTGCGCGGGGTAGCTGGGGGCGGCGGGTCGGGCTTAGCGGTCGTCGCGGGGCTTGCGGATCCTGCGCTCCAGTTCCAGCAGGAACTCGGGGTCGTCGTCTGGGCCGAGCGGGCGGGCCTGGCGCAGGCCATAGCGGGCGGCCTGCAGTGTCTCCTCCAGGTCCAGGCCCATCGCGCGGCCGGCCGGATGCCGCCGGAATGCCTCGGCTGGCCCTATGCCCAGGCTGGCGGGCGCACGGCGCGGTCGCAACGGCATGCGCCGCGGCCGCCCGGCGATCAGCCACGCCGCGCAGCCGAAGACCGAGAACACGATGATGATCAGCAGCCATATCCGCTGGGACGCGGTACGGATCGCCCAGGGCGGCGACATCGCGACGTCGATGGCACACGGCACGACGAAGCCCACTGTAAATAGGGCAAAAAGTACACAAGCTAGCACCATGGCGGCAGTTTAGCTGCTAGTCAGCCACGTTCGTGGTGTATTGCGGCAGTCCGTCTTGCTCATGATGGCTGACCATAATTACCGCCGGTCCGTGACGGCAGATGACGACCGGGGTTATACCGGCATACCCTGGCGACTTCAGCGACCCCAGGGAGTGCGTGCGATGCGGCTCAGGTTATTCGGCCGGAAGCGGCGCGCTCGCAAGCGTGCGGCAGCAGGCGGCGGGGTACCGGCCCAGACTGACCTGGGGCTGCGTCCGCCGGTACCGGTCGGCAGTCACCGGCGGACCGGTCAGTTCCGTGCGCCCGGACGCGACTGGCTCAACCTAGGTGAGCGACCCGAGTCCAGTGACCGCCCGGGCCCTGGCGGTGGCGCGGGCCCCGATTCCGGCCCGGCTGCCAGCCCGCGGCTAGCTAGCGGTACCCGTCCAGGTTCCGGCCCCGGCCCGGGCCCCGAGGTCCAGCCGGCGGTCGGCGGGACCGGTTCGCCTCCGTGGGGAGCCCGGCAGACCTGGGCGGATAACCCGGCCCGGCAGGCCGCCGGTCGGCCCGCGGCTCCGGGCGCCGGCCAGGGCCATCTGGCTGGCTCGTTGTCTCCCGGCCATCGCGTCAGTGGACGACAGCCCAGGCCGGACGGCCTGGTTCCGCCGCAGCGAGCCGGCGGCGGCGGACGCGCGCAGACGGGTAACGGCGGCGCGGTCGCCCCGCCTGGTGCGCCCGGGCCGGATGCGGTCCGGCCGGGGCCGAACGGGGCCGAGCACCGGCGGTGGGGGCTTGCCCGGGTGGCTATCCGCACCGCCGCCGCTCAGGCTGACACCCGGCACGCCGCCGCCACGTCCGCGACCGTGCGGACGGCGTCCAAGGCTCCGGCGGGACTTCCGTGGTACGAGATCGCCCAGGGTAACCGGACGGTGGCCGGCTGGCGGGACTGCGGCAGCCTTGAGTCGGTCCTGCACCGGGAGTTTGCCGATGGCGCGCCACCGCCGGAGGCCGTGACCGCCATCGACCGACTGGCGGACCTGCCCCGGCTGATCAAGGACCGGCTGGCGGCTGGCCTGGATGCGATTCATGTCGGCGGGGGCGGCGTACCCGACCTGGATGACATGGGCAGGCTGAGCGGCGTCCCGCTGCCGTCCGGGCGGGCGACCTGGGATGCCTGCGCGGGGGCCTACGGCGAGCGGAAGATCGTGGTCGGGTCGCGGCCGTCGCCGACGCCAGATGTCATGTGCCATGAAGTGGGACACGCGCTTGATGACATCGACGGCCCCGCCGGGCACTGGCAGTCAGACTCGGACGAGTTCTGTGCGCTCTACGACCAGTGCCTGCCGCATTTGGTGAGTAACCTTCATCGACAGCGAGGGATTCTCGGCCGCAGGGAATTCTTCGCCGACGCGTTCGCGGCCATCGCATCCAGGCAGCGGCCCGCCCTCGTCGATATGCTCGGCGGGGATACCAGGGCCGCGCTGAACGTGATGCTCTATTTCAACGTGCGCTACGGCATCTGATGGAGCGGGCAGACGAGCGATGTACGTAATACGGCAATCCAATGGCAACCTGCTGGTTCCCGACTCCGCGGTCGCCGATGACGGCCAGCTCATCAGCGAGGCCTACGTCGAGATCGGCCCGGAGGACGCCGACTATGCGCGGCTCGCGGCCGAGGCGCTGACGCAGGATGAGTACGACGAGCGGCGTCGGCGCTGGCAGGAGGGGGACGAGCCGCTCCGGCGCGAGTTCCTCGACTTCCTGGCCCGGCGCGGCGGCGAGGGCTCACCGCCTGACCCGGCCGACGGCGGCCCTTAGCGCAACCACGGTGCCTGCTTAATGGCGGTGCCTGTTAACCAACGGTGCAACGGTGCCTGTCTCGGCTGCGAAGCGCGAGCCGTGGTCTGCGGAGCGCGGCCAGCGGGCGCGTCACACCGCGGTCTCTGCGGTGCCGGAATCTACGTCGAGCAGCGCCCGGACCTCAGACTCGCGGAACCTCCGGTGGCCGCCCGGGGTACGGATACTGCTAATGCGTCCGGAAGCCGCCCAGCGAGTGACCGTCTTGGGGTCGACTCGAAAGAGGGCAGCCACCTCTCCCGGTGTAAGCAGGCGCTCACTGTTACCTTCCATCTGGGCCCCTCCTGGATCTCCCGTATGGCTGTCCCAAGTGTGGCAGAAGATAGCGACAAGCAGCGTTTTTATCCCTAGATTCCGTAAAATCGGTTCTGATGAATCTTGTGGCGCCCTGGTGGTCTATGGGCCGGCCCAGCACCGGAAGCGACCGTGTCTTGTGGGACAGGTGTGACCATGGGGACATTTGTGGCGTGGGGGGTTTCAGGCGCTGACGGGGCTGGTATGCGAGCCCGCCGGGTCGGCCCGGTCCGGAGCGCAATAAGCTGGACGGCATTATGCGCGCCACCTTGTCGTACACCGTGCTGCGGCTGGCCATCTTCGTTGTCGCGCTCGGCCTGCTCTACCTGGCCGGAGCCCGCGGGATACTGCTGCTGGTCCTCGCGGCCGTTATCAGTGCCGTCACCAGCCTCGTCCTGCTGGCCCGTCAGCGTGAGGCCATGGCCGGCTCGATCTCCCGCCGGGTCACCGGCGTTCGCGAGCAACTCGACGAGGGCACCAAGGCGGAAGACGTCGATTAGGCGCCCGCCCGGCCCGTGCGTCAGGATCGGCCCGTGCGTCAGGCCCGTGCGTCAGGATCGGTCGGCCGCCAGCCAGCCGCCGGAAGTCAGCAGGCGCAACACGGCGGCCACGGCCTCCTGCTCGGTCAGCAGCGACGTGTCGATCACCAGGTCGGCGTCGTGTGGCTCCTCATAAGGGTCAGAGACCCCCGTGAACTGGCCGATCAGGCCCGCCCGGGCCTTGGCGTACAGGCCCTTCCGGTCGCGGGTCTCACACACCTCCACGGGCGTCGCGACATGGATCAGCAGGAAGTCGCCTACCTCGCTGACCATCTCCCGGACCCGCGCCCGCGCGCGGGCGAACGGCGCGATCGGGGCGCAGATCGCGATGCCGCCATGGCGGGCGATCTCGGCCGCGACAAAGCCGATCCGCGCGATGTTGAGGTCCCGGTCCTCGCGGGAGAACGTCAGGCCCGCCGAGAGCAGGTGCCGGACGAGGTCGCCGTCCAGCAGCGTGACGCGCCGGTCGCCGCGTTCAGTGAGGACGTCGCGCAGATCCCGGGCGATGGTGGACTTACCCGAGCCCGAGAGCCCGGTGAGGAACAGCACGAAGCCGCGGGCCGACCGCGGCGGCCGGGCGCGTCGCAGTTCGCGCGCCACCGCGGGCGGGGTGAACCACTCGGGCACCGGCGCGCCGGCGTCCAGCAGGTCGCCGAGCTGGTCAGCGGATAGGTCCTCCTGCTCGGCGCCGGCCTCGATCAGGGCGAGCGGCCGCCATACCTCCGCGCGCGGGTCATAGGCCCAGTCGCCCGACGGCAACACCAGGATCGGTGCGCCCGGAAGCTGGTACCCGCCGGCCACCGTGGACAGGCCCGTTAGCGCCCCGGTATCGGCCATCAGGTGCGTGGCGCCGTACGCGGCAGCGATCCGGGCCCGGATGGCGAGCTCCCGGATCTGGCTCGTGGCCGCCGGCATCCCGGCGCGCTCGCGCGGCGCGAGTGGGACCGGAATGACCCGCGAGTCGGCCGGCAGGCTGGCCGCGGCGGCGAGCGTGGCTCGCACCAGTGCCTCCGGCCTGGTCACCACTTCGGCCGGGCCGGCGACAAGAGGCAGCACGAGCAGTCGCGCCTTGAGCTGCCCGGCCAGGTGCCGGAGCTGCCCGATCTGGCGGCGGTGCAGCGGCCCGCGGCCCGCCCAGGCCAGCACGGGGCCATCGGGAGCCTGCGCCTTCGCCACGGCCGGGGTCTGCATCAGCCGCCGGAACGGGCCATGCTCAGGAACGCGCCGCGCGGTGACCGGGCCGGCCAGCCGGACCAGTCCCGAGTCGGCGGAGCCCGGCCGGCCGGGCAGCCCATCCAGTGAGCCGGCCCCCGCGCCAGCTCCCGGCCCGGGCCCGGCGGGCAGCGGGGTCTGTTCCGTTATGAGCAGCACCGCCAGCGGCGTGCCCTCCGGATCGGTGAGGGCCAGGTGGCCGGCGTCCGCCGAGATCGCGTCAGCCGGGATATCCAGGGTCACCGGTACCGGGA
Organism: Streptosporangiaceae bacterium; assembly: GCA_035532295.1. Lineage (GTDB taxonomy): Bacteria > Actinomycetota > Actinomycetes > Streptosporangiales > Streptosporangiaceae > DASUBV01. The sequence goes on along the minus strand of DATKRH010000058.1, from coordinate 58,150 downwards.
ACGGCGTGCCGTCAGCCAGCTGCCAGGACTCGGTAACGGCGGCCACATCGGCGGCCGTCATGTACCCGGCGAGTGGCGCGAACGCGCCCGACAGCAGCAGCTCCAGATCGGCCAGCTGCGCCTTGCTGAGCATCCACGTGGGCATCGCGGCGAGGTCACCGCCCGGGCCGGTCGCGGGCTCGTCGGTCGGCCCGGTCGACGAATCAGCCTGGGCTTGCGCAGTCACGTGAATTCTCCGTCCACCCCGCGCCCGAACGCGGCGCACCATTACGCTTCCGGTACTCGTCCAGATGTCAACGGCTCGGCCCGCAACGGGGCTGCTGCCATGACGGCCTGCTCTGGTCCTGCTCGTTCCGGTTCTGCTTGATCGGCAGGTTCCCGCGGCCGGGCCGCCTGCGGGAACTTGCCAGTCGGCCGTGATTCCCCAGTCGGCCGCAATTCTCAGTCCGCCACGCCTGTCAGGCAACCACGAGGCTACACGCGAGCGGGAGGTGGCTTACAGCACGCGAGCGAACCTATCTTCCGGCTTGCGGATGACATAGCAAAGCTCATCGTGCGCCGCAGTCAGCCGGCCGCGGGTGGCCCCGGCCACCAGCTTGCGGGCAACGCGAATGACTGGCCGTCGGCGGCGGCTGTCGAGCCTGCTGCGGGCTTCCCGGCGGGAGATCACCAGGCCGTGCCGGGCCGCGAACAGCTGGATCCCGCGGGCGGAAGTCAGCTGCTCGTAGGCGGCGGGGTAGGGGCCGGGCTCGCCGGGTCGCAGGCTCTGCCAGGCCAGCCTGCGAAGCGAGCGCGGCAGCACGCGGTCCAGGAAGCCCGCCGCGGTCTCCCGGTCGGCAGTCCGCAGCAGCAGCAGGCCGCCGGGCCGCAGCGCGTCCACGAGGCGGCTCAGCACTATCTCGGCGTGACTGATCCGGTCGAGCAGGCAGCAGTGCACGATGTCGGCGGAGCGCGGCAGCAGGGGCACGGCCCGCAGTTCGCCGAGCACCGCCGAGCGCAGGTCCGGCCGGCCGGCCACGGCCGCCCTGGTGACCTCGTTGTCGTCGTCCAGCATCGTGAGGGTCACGTCGCTGCCGCTCGCGCGCAGGGTGCCGAGATCCAGGTCGCCGCCGGCCGTGGCGCAGCCCGCCTGCAGGATCACAAGGGCCGGCGAGGGCCGGTGCGCGGCATACTCAAGCGCCGACCGGGTGAAGAGCATGGCGTCGGCCGTCATCGGGCCGCTGCCCGCCAGCCCCGTGCCCGCCAGCCCCGTGCCCGCGACGCCGCCTCCGCGATACCTGCTCCCGCTTGCCACGATTTCAGATCGTAGCCCTCCGATTACCTCTAGTCGCAGAATTGCGGAGCCGTCATCCGAGATCCGTCGGCGTTTAGCCTCAGCGCGGCCGAGCCCGTAAGCTAGGGGTATCCCGCCGCTGGTCCTGCCTGCTGGCGATCCTGGTAGCCCCGCAGGCCAGCTCTCGCGCCGGTCGCGAGCCCGTCCTCGCGCCGGTCGCGAGCCGTTCACGCTGCCCAAATGCTGCTCAGGTAAGGACGTTATGAGCCTCTCCGGTCTGCTCGGGGCCATCAGCGATGACCCGCAGCTCCGTCACGCCCTCGAGCATGCCGCGCTGCGCGCGGCCGGCGGCGGCGACCTGATCGCTGCGCCGGCGCTGCGGCCGTTGCTGGCTGCCGCGCTGACGGGTCACGGCGGCGGGAGCCAGGCGGCATCCAGCGGCCGGTTCGTCCTGGCTGTGACCGCCACCGCCCGCGAGGCTGAGGACCTCACCGCGGCCTTGAGCTCGCTGCTGCCGCCGGAGACGGTCGGTTACTTCCCGGCCTGGGAGACTCTGCCGCACGAGCGGCTCTCGCCCCGTTCGGACACCTCCGGCCAGCGGCTGGCCGTGCTGCGCCGGCTGGCCCATCCCGAGCCCGGCGATCCGCGGACCGGCCCCCTGCTCGTGGTGGCCGCGCCCGTGCGCAGCCTCCTGCAGCCGATGCCCGGCGGCCTGGGCGACCTGCTGCCGGTGAGCCTGGCCCCCGGTCAGGAAGCCGACCTGGAAGAGGTCGTCACCCGGCTCGTCGAGATCGGCTATGCCCGGACCGACCTGGTGGAAAAGCGCGGCGAGCTGGCGGTGCGCGGCGGGATCCTGGACGTGTTCCCGCCGACCGAGGAGCATCCGCTGCGGGTCGATTTCTGGGGCGACCAGGTCGAGGAGATCCGTTACTTCAAGGTCACCGATCAGCGGAGCCTGGAGATCGCCGCGGACGGGCTATGGGCGCCGCCGTGCCGCGAACTGCTGCTGACCCCGGCCGTCCGGTCGCGAGCCAAGGAGCTGGCCCTGGAGTGGCCGGGCCTCGGTGAGGTGCTCAGCAAGCTGGCCGACGGCATCACGGTCGAGGGGATGGAAGCATTCGCCCCGACTTTGTGCGACCGGATGGAGCTGCTGCTCGACTACGTCCCGGCCGGCGGTCTCGTGGTCGCCTGCGACCCAGAGCGCATCCGGGCGCGCGCGGCTGACCTGGTCAGCACCAGCCAGGAGTTCCTTGAGGCGTCCTGGGTGAACGCGGCGGCCGGCGGCCAGGTGCCGATCGACCTCGGCGGCGCGGCGTTCCGGGCGATGACCGATGTTCGCAAGTCGGCGGCTGACCTGGACATTCCCTGGTGGACGATTACCCCCTTCGCGGCCGCCACGGTGGCCACGGTGGCCGCCGCCGCCCATACCGCCGCCTTGCGCGATGACCTGCGCGGTGACCTGGAGGACGAGGCCGGCGATCGGCCGTCGTTTCGAATCGAGGCGGAGCCCGCCGACTCTTATCGCGGCGATACCGGCAGGGTGCTGTCCGACGTCGGCCAGTGGCTGTCCGGGCAGTGGCGGGTCGTCCTGGTCACGGAGGGCCACGGACCGGCCCAGCGGCTGGCCGAGCTGCTGCGCGCCGAGGGCCTGGGCGTGCACGGATCCGGTACCGGCGACCTGAGCGACGAGCCCGAGCCGGGCCTGGCCAGCGTCGCGACCGGCCTGCTGGAGGCCGGCTTCGTCTGGCCGTCGGTGCGGCTGGCGGTGCTGGCCGAGGCGGACATGGCCGGCCAGCGGTCAGGCAGGCGCGAGAACCGGCGGATGCCGAGCCGGCGCCGTGGCGCCGTCGACCCGCTGCAGCTCACGCCCGGCGACTACATCGTGCACGAGCAGCACGGCGTCGGCCGGTACGTGGAGATGACCAGCCGCACCATCCAGGGCGCGACGAGGGACTACCTGGTCATCGAGTACGCGCCCAGCAAGCGCGGCCAGCCGCCGGACCGGCTCTACCTGCCGACCGACCAGCTGGACGAGGTCACCAGGTACAGCGGCGGCGAGGCGCCCGCGCTGCACCGGCTCGGCGGCGCCGACTGGGCGAAGGCCAAGGGCCGGGCCCGCAAGGCGGTCCGGGACATCGCGGCCGGCCTGATCCAGCTTTACCAGGCCAGGATGGCCTCGCCGGGCCACGCGTTCGGGCCGGATACCCCCTGGCAGCGCGAGCTGGAGGATGCCTTCCCCTACGTGGAAACGCCCGACCAGCTCGCCGCGGTCGACGAGGTCAAGGCCGACATGCAAAAGCCGGTCCCGATGGACCGGCTGATCTGCGGCGACGTCGGCTACGGGAAGACCGAGATCGCGGTCCGGGCCGCGTTCAAGGCCGTGCAGGACGGGCGGCAGGTCGTCGTCCTGGCCCCGACCACGCTGCTGGCGGCCCAGCACTTCGCCACCTTCAGCGAGCGGTACGCGCCGTTCCCCGTCGTGGTCCGGCCGCTGTCCCGGTTCCAGAGCGACAAGGAGGTCGCGCAGACCCTGGCGGGCCTGGCCGAGGGCAAGGTCGACGTGGTCATCGGCACGCACCGCCTGCTCTCCCCGGAGACCCGCTTCGACCGCCTCGGGCTGGTGATCATCGACGAGGAGCAGCGGTTCGGCGTCGAGCAGAAGGAGTACCTCAAGCAGCTGCGCACCGAGGTGGACGTGCTGGCGATGTCCGCCACCCCCATCCCGCGCACGCTGGAGATGGGGATCTCCGGGATCCGCGAGATGTCCACCATCTTGACCCCGCCGGAGGAGCGGCACCCGGTGCTCACGTCCGTCGGCCCCTACGACGAGAGGCAGATCGGCGCGGCGATCCGGCGTGAGCTGCTGCGGGACGGCCAGGTCTTCTTCGTGCATAACCGGGTGTCGTCGATCAACAGGGTCGCCGCCCGGATCGCCGAGCTCGTGCCGGAGGCGAGGATCGGCGTGGGGCATGGCCAGATGAACGAGCACACGCTCGAGAAGATCATGGGCCAGTTCGTGGAGCGCGAGTTCGACGTGCTCGTGGCCACCACGATCATCGAGTCCGGGCTGGACATCCCGAACGCCAACACGCTGATCGTCGACCGCGCCGACGTCTACGGGCTGCCCGCCCTGCACCAGCTCCGCGGCCGGGTGGGACGGAGCCGGGAGCGCGGTTACGCCTACTTCCTGTATCCGCCGGAGAAGCCGCTGACCGAGACCGCGCACGAGCGGCTGTCCACTATTCAGCAGCACAGCGGAATCGGGGCCGGGATGCACATCGCGCTCAAGGACCTGGAGATCCGCGGCGCGGGCAACCTGCTCGGCGGGGAGCAGTCCGGGCACGTCGCCGCCGTCGGCTTCGACCTGTACGTGAAGATGATCGGCGAGGCGGTCCGGGAACTGCGCGGCGACGGCCCTGCGCAGCGGCCCGAGGTCCGGATCGAGCTGCCCGTGGACGCCCATATCCCGCACGACTACGTGACCGGGGAGCGGCTGCGCCTGGAGGCCTACACGCGGATCGCGGCCATCGACACCGCCGCCGATATCACCGCGGTCCGCGAGGAGCTGACCGACCGGTACGGAACGCTTCCGACCCAGGTGGAGAGCCTGCTCAGGGTCGCCCAGCTGCGGGCCCTGGCCCGGCGTGCCGGCCTGACCGACATCACCGCGCAGGGTAACCACATCAGGTTCTCGCCGGTCGAGCTGCCCGATTCCAAGCAGGTCCGCGTGCAGCGGCTGTACCCGCGGACGCTGCTCAAGCCGGCAGTGCGTACGATGCTCGTACCGGTGCCTAAGGCAGCGCCCGGCACGCGCGCGGGATCGGGCAGCACGCGGGCCGGCACCGGGCAGACCGTGTCACTTGGCGCTCCGCCGCTTCGCGACACCGACCTCCTCGCCTGGTGCGAGGAGCTGATCGAGTCGGTGCTCGGCGAGACATCCGAGCGCTCAGCGTAGGGAGGAACGTCGTCGTGCGCCGCACCTCGATGCAGTTGGCCGCGGCGGTGCTTGCCAGCGGCCTGGCGGTGGCCGCCTGCGGGTCGATCAAGATGGGCGCCGCGGCAATCACCGGCCAGCAACGGATCAGCTCGGCGACGCTATCCGATCAGGTAGCCAGCCTCACCACGGCCTACCAGGCCGACAACCGCAAGGGAATCAAGCCGCAGCGGGCCGTGACCCAGATGCCGCAGCAGGTCCTGACCTGGCTGATTACCTTCCGGATCTACGACGAGCTCGCGGCGCAGCACGGCATCAGCGTCACGCCGGCGGCCGTGCAGAGCCAGCTGAACGCCCTGGCCGCGCAGGCCAGGCAGCAGAAGGTCAGCACCGCTACCTACGTCTCGGCGGCCGGTGCCGTGCCGCCGGACCTGGTGCCCCAGATCGGCCGGTACTTCGCGATCCTGTCCGCGTTCCAGCGCCGACTCGACGGCGGCAAGCCACCGACCGCGCCGGCCAGGCAGCAGGCCCTGCAGAACCGGATCTCGCACGCGCAGTGCCTGGCGGCCAAGAACCTGGGGATCACGGTCAACCCGCAGTTCGGCCAGTTCGACTACACCACCTTCTCGGTCGTGCCGGCGCCGAGCCAGCTGGCCGCGTCGCCGTCGCCGTCGCCGTCGGCCAGTGCCAGCGCCAAGCCGCGGCTCACGCCGCCCTGCTAGGAGCCGCGCCCCAGATGGATGAGCTGGCTCCCGGCGCGGGATCCGCCGGCGAGGCGGAATCCTCCGGCGCGGCGCCTGGCGCGGCGCCGGGAGCCCGCGTGCTGGACCTGGTTGAGGTGATGGACCGGCTGCGCACGGGCTGCCCCTGGGATGCTCAGCAGACCCACGAGTCCCTGGCCCCGTTCCTGCTGGAGGAGACCTACGAGGCGCTTGAGGCGCTGGATAGCGGGGACGCCGCGGCCATCCGCGAGGAGCTGGGCGACGTCCTGCTGCAAGTGGTCTTCCACGCCAGGGTGGCGGCCGAGCGCACCGACGGCACCGGCTACACCATCGATGACGTGGCCGACGGGATCATCGCGAAGCTGACCCGCCGCCATCCGCACGTGTTCGGTGACGTCACCGTGTCCGGAGCCCAGGAGGTGACCGCCAACTGGGACGCCATCAAGGCCGCCGAGCGGTCGGCCGCCAGCGGCGCGCCGGGCTCCGCGCTCGACGGGGTGCCGATGAGCCAGCCCGCGCTGTCGCTGGCGGCGGCGCTGCAGCGGCGGGCGCAGCGAGCCGGGGCGCCGGCCGAGCTAGCCGACCTGTCCGCCCCTGCGGCCGGCCCCGGGCTAGACCCCGCGCTAGACCCCGGGCTGGGGGAGCCGCCCGGCACCGGACCTGGCACCGCGGTCAGCGAGATCGGCGCCGGGCTCTTCGCCCTCGCCGGCCGGGCCCGCGAGGCCGGCCTGGATCCCGAGCTGGAGCTTCGCTCAGCCGCCCGTGCCTACCGCGACCGCGTGCGGGCCTGGGAGAAGGCCGGCCGAGGCTGACCAGACATCCACGCGTCAGGTTCGGCAGCGGCGTGGTCAGTGCGGCTGGCGGCCGCCGTTCTACTAGGCTCGTGCCGAAACCCTTGTGAGCCGTGCACCGCCCCCCGGTGCCACCGTCAGGAGCTAGTAACTGTGGCCTCCATCGAAGGCATTTTCGCCAGGCAGATTCTCGATTCGCGCGGTAACCCCACGGTCGAGGTAGAGGTAGTTCTCGATGACGGCAGCCTCGGTCGCGCTGCCGTGCCCAGCGGCGCGTCCACGGGCGTCTTCGAGGCCGTCGAGCTGCGCGACGGCGGTGACGGCTACAGCGGCAAGGGCGTGACCAGGGCCGTTCAGGGAGTGATCGACGAGATCCAGCCCGAGCTGCTGGGCTACGACGCCGATGACCAGCGGCTGGTCGACCAGGAGCTGATCGACCTGGACCGCACGCCGGACAAGTCCAGGCTCGGCGCCAACGCCATCCTCGGCGTCAGCCTCGCGGTCGCCCGCGCCGCCGCCGAGTCGGCCGGCCTGCCGCTGTTCCGTTATCTCGGCGGTCCCAACGCCCACGTGCTGCCGGTGCCGATGATGAACATTCTCAACGGCGGGGCGCACGCGGACACCAACGTGGACATTCAGGAGTTCATGATCGCGCCCGTGGGCGCGGCCACGTTCAGCGAGGCGCTGCGCTGGGGCGCTGAGACCTACCACGCGCTCAAGGCGGTGCTCAAGCAGCATGGCCTGAACACCGGAGTCGGGGACGAGGGCGGTTTCGCGCCGGACCTGGAGAACAACAGGGCGGCGCTGGACCTGATCGTGGAGGCCGTCGCCAAGACGGGCCTGACGCTGGGCCAGGACATCGCGCTGGCCATCGACGCGGCCGCGAGCAGTTTCTACTCCGAGGGCGGATACGCCTTCGAGGGCGGCAAGAAGACCGCGGCGGAGATGACCAGCGTCTACGCCGACTGGCTGGGCGCCTATCCGATCGTCTCGCTGGAGGACCCGCTCGCCGAGGAGGACTGGGACGGCTGGCGGGAGCTAACCGCCGAGCTGGGCGGCCAGGTGCAGATCGTCGGCGACGACATCTTCGTGACTAACCCGCAGCGGCTGCGCCGGGGTATCGAGGAGAAGACCGCCAACGCGCTCCTGGTCAAGGTCAACCAGATCGGCACCCTGACCGAGACCCTGGACGCCGTCTCGCTGGCCCACCGCAGCGGGCTGCGCTGCATGATGAGCCACCGGTCCGGCGAGACCGAGGACACCACGATCTCCGACCTGGCGGTGGCGGTTAACTGCGGTCAGATGAAGAGCGGGGCGCCGGCCCGGTCGGAGCGCGTGGCCAAGTACAACCAGCTGCTCCGGATCGAGGAGATTCTCGGTGACGCGGCCGCCTATGCCGGCCGGGCAGCCTTCCCGCGCGCGGCGCCTGGCGGGAAGTGACGCGACAGCAGATGCCTGACACGGCCGGCGATAACGGGGCTGCCCACCCGCGGCCCCGGTTCACGAGCCGGGCCGCGGTGCTGGTCGTGGTCGTCTGCGCCATCGCGCTGAGTCTGGCCTACCCGGTGCGCGAGTACATTGCCCAGCTCCGCCAGATAAGCCAGATGCAGGCCGAGCAGGCGCAGGTCACCGCGCAGCTGCGCCAGCTCAGGGCCGAGAGCCGGGCGCTGGCCACCCCGGCCTACGTCGAGCAGCAGGCCCGCGACCGCCTGCACATGTGCCTGCCGACCCAGACCTGCTACATCATCATCAACGGGACCAGGCCGCCGGCCCGGGCCGCGGTCGTCCCCGGCGCCGCGGCGACGCCCTGGTACGAGCGGCTGTGGTCATCGGTGCACCAGGCGGACAAGGTATCCGGCCGGTGACAGCGCCCGGCCCGTCCCGTCCATCCCAGGCGTCCCAGGCGTTCGCGGCGCCTAGCCGACGCGATCTGGCCGCGGTCGGCCGCCAGCTCGGACGGCCGCCCCGCGGTGTGACGGCGATCGCCCGCCGCTGCCCGTGCGGACTGCCCGATGTCGTAGAGACCGCGCCGCGGCTGCCCGATGGCACGCCGTTCCCGACCCTGTACTACCTGACCTGCCCGAAGGCAGCGGCTGCCGTCAGCCGCCAGGAGGCGGCGGGGGTCATGCGGGCGATGACGGCGCGTCTCGCCACCGATCCCGCCTTGCGACAGGACTACTTGGCCGCGCACGAGGATTACCTGGCCCGGCGGGACGCGGCGGCGCGCGAGGCGGGCCTGGAGCCGCTGCCGGCCACCGCTGTCAGCGCCGGCGGCATGCCGGACCGGGTCAAGTGCCTGCACGCGCTCGTCGCCCACGAGCTCGCGGTGCCGGGATCCAATCCGCTCGGGCGGGAGGCGCTGCGTGCCGCCGGGGAGTGGTGGGCGGGCGGCCCCTGCGTTTCCGGCGATGACCTGACCAGTGCGGCCGCGGGCGGGGCGGTCGGCGGATCGGCTGACCGCGCCCGCAGGGTGGCCGCTATCGACTGCGGGACCAATTCGCTGCGGCTGCTGATCGCCGACGTCAGCCTGGCCCGCGGTGAGCTGACCGATGTCCAGCGCCGGATGGAGATCGTCCGGCTGGGGCAGGGCGTGGACGCGACCGGCAGGCTGGCGCCCGTGGCCCTGGCCAGGACGCTGGGCGTACTGCGGCAGTACGGGCAGTCGATCAGCCAGGCGGGTGCCACCGCGGTCCGGATGGTCGCGACCAGCGCGACCAGGGACGCCAGCAACGCCGCTGAGTTCGTCCGCGGCGTCGTGGACATCCTGGGCGTGCCGCCCGAGGTCATCACCGGGGCGGAGGAGGCCTGGCTGTCGTTCACCGGGGCCACGGCTGAGGCGGTCGGCCCTGGGGCGGCCACCGGGGATACCCTGCAGCCGCCCTATCTCGTCGTCGACATCGGCGGCGGCTCGACCGAGTTCGTGGTCGGAGGAGCCGGCGACGCGGCGGCGATGTCAGGGGCTGCCTCGGCCGCGGGACAGGACGGCGCCGGGCTGCGCGCCATCTCCGTGGACATCGGCTGCGTCCGGCTCACCGAGCGGTACTTGCATGACGACCCGCCGACCCCCGACCAGGTCGCCGCGGCGACGGCGGACATTGACGCGGCGATCTCCAGGGTCGCCGGCGCGGTGCCGGTGACCGCCGCAAGGACTCTGGTGGGCCTGGCCGGCTCGGTGACGACGGTGACCGCCATCGCGCTCGGGCTGACTCGCTACGAGTCATCGCGGATTCATCACGCTCGCATCTCCGCCGATCAGGTGCACGCAGTGACCCGTAGCCTGCTGAGCCAGACGCGGGAGCAGCGCGCGGCGATCGGGCCCATGCATCCCGGACGGGTCGACGTGATCGCCGCGGGTGCCCTGGTGCTGGACCGGGTGCTGACCCGGCTGGGCTTCACTGAGGTCGTCGCCAGCGAGCACGACATCCTGGATGGCATCGCCTGGTCGATCGCCGCCGATGACCGTTAGCGGGCCGGTGCCGCCCGGCACCGGCTGGCCCGAGGATCCGGCTGCCGCGGGCACGCCGGTCGCCAAGGACCCCGCGCAGGTGCGGGCGCTGGCGGCCGGGGCGGGCTCGCTGGCCGAACTGGCCGCCCGGCAGTCCGTCTGCCGGGCGTGCCCGCGGCTCGTGCAGTGGCGTGAGGAGGTCGCCGAGACCCGGCGGCGGTCGTTCCGGACGGAGCGCTACTGGGGCCGTCCGGTGCCCGGCTGGGGTGACGAGCACCCTCGGGTGCTGATCCTGGGCCTGGCTCCGGCCGCGCATGGCGGCAACCGGACGGGCCGCATTTTCACCGGCGACCGCAGCGGCGACGTGCTGTTCGCCTCGCTGTGGCGGTGCGGGCTGGCGGCCCAGCCGACATCGGTCCGGGCCGGGGATGGCCAGCGGCTGATCGGGGCCCGGATGGCCGCGGCGGTGCGCTGCGCCCCGCCGGCCAACAAGCCGGAGCCGGCCGAGCGCGACGCCTGCGCGCCCTGGCTGGCGGCCGAGCTAGCGCTCAGCGCTGACCTGAGGGTGATTGTCTGCCTCGGCGGCTTTGCGTGGCAGGCGCTGTGGCCGCGACTGGCCGCCGTCGGCTGGGCGGTGCCGCGGCCCAGGCCCGCCTTCGGCCACGGTGCCGAGGTCCCGGTTCCCTGGCCCCATCCGCCCGGGACGGGGCGCCCGGCGGACCTGCTGGTGCTCGGCTGCTATCACCCTAGCCAGCAGAATACCTTCACCGGCCGGGTCAACGACGCGATGCTCGATGACGTGTTCAGCCGCGCCAGGCACGCGGCAGGCCTCTGATCCCCCCGGCACCTGGCGGCCCCGGCTCGGGCCACGATCGCGGACGATCTTGTGTCGCAACCATTTGATTACGAAGAGTAATGACAATGGCGCAATGGTCACCCACCGTATAGATCAACCGCCAGGGCATCAATTAGATAACCGACATTGGCCGAGAATCGGGCCACCTTAATCCACGGACCTAGAGTAATCGGAAGGGCGCGGGGTATTATCACGAAGCCCCCGTAGCCCAAGGGAAGAGGCCGGCCCCCTAAAAGGGTCCCCAGTGTCGGTTCGACTCCGACCGGGGGTACCGCTGAACAGGCTTTATGTGCTATGCGCCTGTTTGAACTGGGCAGGCTGAAGGTTCGGTCAGTATGAACCGATGAGAACGCGAACAGCGGTACTGCCGTAACAGTTAATGGATCATGGTGTCTTCGTGGCCAGGTCCTTCTGGGCCGGTGTTGCCACCAGGTTCCGATTCGGGCCGTTCTGCTATTGACACCAGTCCTCCGCGCTGCCCGGCACGGAACGTGCTCAGCCGCTGACGTCCGGGCCGGCCCGGACGATGGTGAGCCGGACGATCACCCGGCGATCCCGCCGCATGGCGTCGCGGTAGTCGGCCCAGTCAGGGTGCTCGCCGGAGATCCTGCGGTAGTAGTCCACCAGGAGGTCGAGGGCATCCGGGAGATGGATGATCTCGGCGGTTCCGTCGACCTGGATCCACTCGCCGAAGAAGCCGTCGCTCATCGCGCAGAGCGAGGCGCGAGGGTCGCGGGCCAGGTTCTTGGTCTTGATCGCGGTTTCCCTGGTGCTGATCAGTACCAGGCCGTCGTCATCCACGGCCACGACGACAGGCGACAGTTGCGGCCGACCATCGGATCTGGTGGTAGCCAGCACGGCCCGATGATGACCGCGAAGAAACTCGGTAGCGCGCTCGACCTGCACTGGGCGCGCGTCAGGCGTTGTTGAGCCTGCTGCGGCGCTGCAGTTCGTACTCGTGGACGATCGCGCGGGCATAGCCGTGCGACAACCCGTGCTCGTCAGCTAGCCAGTGCGCTCGTTCAGCGCAGCGCAGGAACGACGGGCCGGATTCAAGACGGCTGAACCACTCTCGAAGCTGCAGTCCGGTGACGGACGGGATGCGGGCGATCAGGTTTTTGTGCAGCTCCGGGGAGTGGGTCAGGGACAAGTCGCACCTCCGGGGTGAGTCCTCTTGCTGTCGAGACTGCACCAACGTCGCGCCCTTGACAACCCTCGATCGAGACCCTTCCGTAATATCCCGTTTGGCTGGCCGACATCGCGGGCCCGCCGGTCCGCATACCAGGCCAAATAAGCGCTGAGCGCATCAGGACCGTAGGATCACACCATATCCGGCGGCCGATCCGGCTAGGACAGCCGCTCGAAGATGGTCGCCATGCCCTGGCCGCCGCCCACGCACATCGTCTCCAGCCCGAAGGTCTTGTCGTGGAATCGCAGGCTGTTCAGGATCGTCGAGGTGATCCGGGCGCCGGTCATCCCGAAGGGGTGGCCGACCGCGATGGCCCCGCCGTTGACGTTCAGCTTGCCGAGGTCGATGCCCAGTTCCCGGTAGGACGGAATGACCTGGGCGGCGAAGGCCTCGTTGATCTCGACTAGGTCGATGTCATCGATCGTCATGCCCGCGCGGCGCAGCGCCTGCCGCGATGCCTCGACCGGGCCAAGGCCCATGATTTCCGGCGAGAGCGCACTCACGCCGGTAGCGACGATCCTGGCCAGCGGCGTGATGCCGAGCTCCGCGGCCTTCCGGTCGCTCATGATCACGACGGCGGCCGCGCCATCGTTCAGCGGGCAGCAGTTCCCGGCCGTGACCGTGCCGTCCGGCCGGAACACCGGCTGCAGCTGAGCCACCTTCTCCAGCGTCGTCCCGGCTCGCGGCCCGTCGTCGGCGGCCAGGACCGTGCCGTCCGGGAGCGTGACGGGCGTGATGTCCAGCTGCCAGAAGCCGTCAGCCAGGGCCTTTTCCGCCAGGTTCTGGGACCGGACGCCGAATTCGTCTTGCTCTGCGCGGGTAATTCCGCGGATTTGCGCGACGTTCTCCGCCGTCTGGCCCATCGCCACGTAAACGTCGGGCACCTCGCCGTCGGCGCGCGGGTCGTGCCAGCTGTCGCCGCCGCCCTTGGCCTGCTCGGCCATTCGCTCCTCGGCCCCGGCGAAGACCGGATTCTTGGTGTCGGGCAGGCCGTCGCTGCTGCCCTTGCTGAACCGGCTGACGGTTTCCACGCCCGCCGAGATGAAGACGTCACCCTCGCCCGCCTTAATGGCGTGGTACGCCATCCGGGTGGTCTGCAGGGAAGAGGAGCAGTAGCGGGTGACGGTCGTGCCGGGGACGGTGTCGTAGCCGAGCAGCACCGCGACGACGCGGGCCAGGTTGTAACCCTGCTCGCCGCCCGGCAGCCCGCAGCCGAGCATGATGTCGTCAATGTCGGCCGGATCGAGCTGGGGTACCTTGGCCAGGGCGGCCGCGATCATCTGCACGGTCAGGTCATCGGGCCGGATAGTGGTCATTGAGCCCTTGAAGGCCCGGCCGATGGGTGAGCGGGCAACGGCGACGACGACGGCCTCGGCCATGGTGACTCCCTGGAAGATCTGTAGTTAACCCGACGGTAGCTTATGCAACGCCGCATACCCTCCCGGTCTTGCCCTCATGCACGTGCTCCCCGCGGCCGGGCCAGGCCCCGCTGACCTGCGGCCGCAGGGCATGGCGTGGGATAGCGTCAGGGGACCAATGACAAGGTGGTTGAGCTATGCAGGTGCATGACTCGCTGATCGAGCTCGTGGGGAATACTCCGCTGCTCAGGCTGCGCAGGGTAACCAAGCAGCTCGGCGGCTCCAGCCCGGCGCCAGACGTCCTGGCCAAGGTGGAGTACTTCAACCCCGGCGGATCAGTGAAGGACCGGATCGCGCTGCGGATGATCGAGGCGGCCGAGGCGTCGGGACAGCTGCGGCCCGGCGGCACTATCGTCGAGCCGACCTCGGGAAACACCGGCGTTGGCCTGGCGATCGTGGCGGCCGAGAAGGGCTACCGGTGCCTGTTCGTCTGCCCCGACAAGGTGGGGCAGGACAAGATCAGCGTGCTGCGGGCGTACGGCGCGGAGGTCGTGGTCTGCCCGACCACCGTGTCACCCGAGCATCCGGACTCCTATTACTCCGTGTCGGACCGGCTGGCGGCCGAGACGCCGGGCGGCTGGAAGCCCAATCAGTACGCCAACCCGGAGAACGCGGCCTCGCACTACCACTCGACCGGCCCGGAGATCTGGGCGCAGACCGACGGTCGCGTCACGCACTTCGTCGCCGGTATCGGGACGGGCGGGACCATCTCCGGGGCGGGCCGTTATCTCAAGGATGTCTCCGGCGGCCGGGTTCAGGTAATCGGCGCGGACCCGGAGGGGTCGGTCTACTCGGGCGGCAGCGGCCGGCCCTACCTGGTCGAGGGGGTCGGCGAGGACATCTGGCCCGAGACCTACGACAAGAGCATCTGCGACGCGATCATCGCGGTCAACGACGCGGACTCCTTCCTGATGACCCGGCGGCTGGCCCGCGAGGAGGCGCTGCTGACGGGTGGCTCCTGCGGGATGGCCGTGGTGGCCGCGCTGCGGGTCGCCCGGGATGCCCGCCCCGGCGACGTGATCGTGGTGCTGCTGCCGGACGGCGGCCGGGGGTACCTGTCGAAGATCTTCAACGATGAGTGGATGGCCGACTACGGCTTCCTGGCCGCCGAGACCGCCGAGCCGAGGGTGGCCGACGTGATCGAGCGCAAGGCGGGCCTGCTGCCGCCGTTCGTCCATGTGCACCCGGCCGATAAGGTCCGGACCGCCATCGAGAGCCTGCGCGAGTACGACGTGTCCCAGCTGCCGGTGCTGAGCGCCGAGCCGCCGGTCATGGCGGCCGAGGTGGTCGGGTCGATCGTGGAGCGCGACCTGCTGGACGCGCTGGTAACGGGCCGGGCAACGCCCGAGGACGCGGTATCGGGGCTGATGTCCCCGCCGCTGCCGAGTGTCGGCTCCGGGGAGCCGATCAGCGCCGCCGTGGCCGCCCTCGGCCACGCGGGCGCCGCGCTGGTGCTCGTGGACGGCAAGCCGGCCGGGATGATCACCAGGCAGGACGTGCTGACGTTCCTGTCCGGGCACGCCACCAGCTAGCCAGGGGGGACGGCAATGCAGACCGAGCACACCGACGGGTTCGACACGCTCGCGATCCACGCCGGCCAGGAGCCGGACCCGGTGACCGGCGCGGTTGTCCCGCCGATCTACCAGGTCTCGACCTTCAAGCAGGATGGCGTCGGCGGCCTGCGCGGTCGCGCGCTCGGGGCGCGGGGCTACGAGTACTCGCGGTCGGCCAATCCCACCAGGGGCGCGCTGGAGGAATGCCTGACGGCGCTGGAGGGCGGGACCCGCACCCTGGCGTTCGCCTCCGGCATGGCCGCGTCGGACTGCCTGGTGCGGGCCGCGTGCCGGCCGGGCGATCGCGTGCTCATCCCGCATGACGCGTACGGCGGCACGTTCCGGCTGTTCGACAAGGTCCTGAGCGGCTGGGGCGTGGCCTATGAGTCGGTGCGGATGTCCGATCCGGCCGCCGTCCGGGCCGCGCTGGCCGCACACCCGGCCAGGCTGGTCTGGATCGAGTCGCCCACCAACCCGCTCCTGTCGATCGCCGACATCGCTGTGCTGGCCGGGATTGCGCACGACACCGGCGCGCTGCTGGTGGTCGACAACACCTTCGCCTCGCCGTACCTGCAGCAGCCGCTGGCACTCGGCGCCGACGTGGTGATTCACTCGACGACCAAGTACCTGGGCGGACACTCCGACGTGGTGGGCGGGGCGGCCGTGGTCGCCGACGCCGGGCTGGGCGAGCAGCTAGCGTTCGTCCAGAATGCGACGGGGTCGGTGGCCGGACCGTTCGACGCGTGGCTGACCTTGCGCGGGATCAAGACGCTGGGGGTGCGGATGGACCGGCATTCGCGCAGTGCCCAGCGGGTGGCGGACATGCTGGCCAGCCACCCGGCGGTGGCCGAGGTCTACTACCCGGGCCTGGACTCGCACCCGGGCCATGAGGTGGCGGCCAAGCAGATGCGCGAGTTCGGCGGCATGGTGTCCTTCCGGGCCCGCGGCGGCGAGCAGGAGGCCCTCGCGATCTGCGGCCGGACCCGCCTGTTTACCCTGGCCGAGTCGCTGGGCGGGGTCGAGTCGCTGATCGAGCATCCGGCCCGGATGACGCACGCCTCCGTAGCGGGGTCGGCGCTGGAGGTGCCGGCCGACCTGGTGCGACTGTCGGTTGGCCTGGAGACGGCCGACGACCTGCTGGAGGACCTGCGCGGCGCACTGGCCCGATCGAGTGACTGATCGGGCATTAAATGGTGGCGGCCGGCGCCCTGCCTGAACTGGCCTGCCGCCGGCCACCCGGTGACATCCCGCGGCTAGCTGGCAGCCTTGGACTTGTTAACCCACCACGCGCCGCCCAGCAAGAGCACGCCGACGACGAGCGCCGTGGCTCCGCGGGCGAGGTGATGACCGCTTGAGCTGTGGACATGGCTGCCGGCGACCATGAAATGCGGCAGGCCAGTGACGACCATGAACATCACGCCGATGATGACGGCCAGGATTCCGACGACGGCGAGCACGATCGCCAGCGGGCGCCGGCCAGAGGCGCCGCCGGGCACGGTTGCAGAACTCACTGATTCTCCTTCATAAGTGACATGCCGACACCAGCCTGTGTCGTCACGCGAGCAGTGTTAGCTGCGGCCCGCATCGTACTTCCGTAAGGGTCGGTACCGTCATAAGGACGCCAATACTGGCAATAATTATTGACGTTAATTTTGCCAAGCGCGGGCCGAAGGCGGGCCGGGCGTCGGCGAGGCCGCTTCCTTCTTACTGCCACACCATCAGCACGAGGATGACCAGCCAGATAACGGTCACCACGGCGCCCATGGTGGCGATCCGGCCGCGCTCGACGGTGGCCACCTGGCGGGCGGTCCCGGGGCCGCCGGGCTGGACCGGCTCGGGCTCGCCGGCCGCGTGTGCGTCGTCGGCGGCCTCGGGGCTGGAGTCCTGCACCGTAACGCTCGCGCCGCCGTTGCTGGCCTGGGCGATGGCCCCCTCGGCCGCTTCGGCTACTTCCAGCGCGGTGATGGCCTTGCGCTGGTCGCGGATGATGATCACCAGCAGCGCGATCGCCACGACGAACAGCGTCATGGCCGCCGTCAGCCACGGCTTGGCGAGATCGCCGCGCTGCTGGCCGAGGACGATCCCGAAGATCAGCGTCCCGAGACAGATCAGGGCGAAGATCCGGGTGGTCCGGTACAGATAACGGACCACGGTCAGGTTGCGGGCCCTGACATAACGGGGCGTTGACATGATGGCCACGCTGACCGGGCCGATCGTGAACAGGGCGAATCCGATGTGCAGCCAGAGCAGCAGTTGCTCAGTAAAGGACATGTGGTGATCCTAGGGCAGCGACCTGCCCCGGCCGGCTGGCTGGCCTCGACTCCGCCGGGGCTGAGTCTGCGCGGCCGACGGGTGCCGGCGCCTCATCGGCTCCTGGCCGGGCGGCGAGGCCGGATCAGCCAGGCCGCGACGGCGCAGGAGCAGCCGGCGACCAGGCAGATGACGGCCCGCCGGACGCGGTCCCCGGTGCGGGCCTGGCCCAGCAGCAGGTGCGGCAGGTCCCAGCTGCGCAGCAGGTACATCAGCCCGAGCACGATGGCGACGATGGCCGCGACGGCCAGGACCGTCGTCGCGCCCTCCCGAACGGCCAGGGCCAGGCGGTGCGCGGCGTCGGCTGTGCTCATGACGTGAAGCTTCCACGCGGGAGGCATGCCGAAAGCCACGCACGTTAAAGTTCGCGCGATGAAGGTAAAAAGTGCCTATCGGCTGCCTTCACGCCGCGTTCGCAGGAAATCCCGGACGACGTACTCGCCCAGGCTGTCGCCCGCCGCCCGGAGCACCCGGCCGCCGTTACGCCTGGCCACCTCGTCGACGAAGGCGGTCAGCCGCTCGTCGTCGGCGAGCATGAAGATGTTCATGGTGGCCTGCCGCCTGGTCATCTTGTCCACCTCGGCCAGGGTGAGCTCCAGGGTCTCGGGCGACGGGGGCCAGTCGAACCAGAACTGGCCATCCCGGCGCAGGTGAGCGGTCGGCTCCCCGTCGGTGATGATCAGCACGACCGGGTTGTGCTCGGGCCGCCGGTCGAGGAACCGGCCGGCCAGCACCAGGGCGTGGTGCAGGTTCGTGCCCTGGACCATGTCCCAGCTCAGGCTGGCCAGCTCGGTCTCGCGCAGCTCCCGCGCATAGTTGGAGAAGCCGATCACCTGGATCGCGTCCTGCGGGTACCTGGTCCGCACGAGCGCGTGCAGGGCCAGGGCCGTCTGCTTGGCGGCTCCCCAGGTGCCGCGCAGCTCCATGGAATAGGACAGGTCGACCAGCAGGCAGACCGCCGCGGTCGCGCGCCGCTCGGTCTCCTCGACCTCGAAGTCGCGCACGTTCAGGCGGACCCGCGGCACCCGCCCGGTCACCCCGGCGGGGGTCACCCCGGCGGGGGTCATCCCGCCCCGTAGCAGGGCATTTCGCACCGTGGCCGCGGCGTCGATGGGCTGCTCGTCGCCAAAGCGCCAGGGCCGCGTGCTGCCGGTGAGCTCCCCGGCCTGCCCGGTGCCGCGCTGGTCATGGCTGCCGTGACTGCCCTCGGGGAGCTCGGCGAAGACCTTGCGCAGCGCCGTCTCGCCGAGGCGGCGGACGGCCTTGGGCGTGAGCTCCAGCTGGCCGTCGGTGCGCTGCAGGTAGCCCTGCCGCTCCAGCTCCCGCTCGATCTGCCGTAGCGCCGCCATGTCATCGACGGCCTGACGGCCCAGCGCGCGGCGGACGGCCTCCTCGTCGACGTCATCCAGCCGGGCGCCCGGATAGTCCTGGCGCAGTGCGTCCTCCAGCTCAGCCAGGTCCGCGAGCTCGGCCAGGGCCGAGGTCGCGTCGCCCAGGCCGAGCGGCTCCTGGCCGGTCATCCGGGCCCGCGGCCAGCCCTCGGCGTCCATGTCCGGCCGCCGGGACCGCAGTTGGTCGGCCAGCCAGGCCATCTCGGCGGCCAGGCCGGTGTCCTCCAGCGTCTGCGACATCAGGCCGGACAGCTCGTCGCGCTGATCGTCGGTGAGCGAGTCCAGCAGCCGCTGCGCCGCGGACATCCGCCGGACCAGGGAGTCGACGAGCTCCTCGAGGTTGGCCGGGGAGTCCGGGAACAGGTCGCCGTACTCCGCCATGAAGTCGTCGAAATCCTGCTGCTCATGGTCGCCGCGGGCGTCCGCCGCCAGCATCGAGTTGAGCGCGGCCATCATGTCCTTGACGCGCTGCAGAGCCTCCTGGTCCGGCTCGGCCAGGGTCTGCTTCATGCCGCGGAACTGGCTGTCCAGGACCTCCCGCCGCAGCAGCGACTTGAGCTCCTCGAAGGTCTGGCGGGCCGTCGGCGACTGCCAGTTGTAGTCAGCGAGCTGCCGGATCGCCTGCGCGGCGTCGGACGGCAGCGCGTCCAGCTCCGCCTCGCGCATCCGCGCGGAGTCGTCGGGGTCGGGGAACAGCTCCGCCCGCTCCTGGCCGATCGCGGTGTCGAGCAGCGCGCGGACCTCCTCCAGGACGCCGTCGAGACGGCCCCGGCCGCGGACCTCACGCTGGCGCTCCCGCACCCGGCGGAGCATGTCGTCCAGGCCACGATGCCCGGCCAGGCCACGCCGCAGCAGGTCGCGCAGGGCCGAGGCCGGATCGGCCCCCTCAAGGACCGATTCGCCGAGCTCGTCGACCGCCCCGCGGACGTCGTAGGGCGGTTCCAGCGGATCGGGGCCGTCCCGGTAGGGACCGTAGCGGTAGCCGCTCATGCTTGCCTTTCCACCGTCTGCGCCGTCTGCGCCGTCTGCACCGTCTGCACCGTCAGGTCCGGTAGACAGCGCCGCCGTCGAGGGAGTCCTTCGACAGCCGCCGCATCAGGTACAGCCCTTCCAGTGCGAACTCCAGCGCCGCCGCCGCCTGGCCGAGCGATTCGCCGCCGTCCATGTGCAGCCGCTCCATGATCTTCGCCAGGCCGGGCACCTCGCCAATCCTGCGCAGCAGGTCGGTGGCCGCCAGCAGGTCGCCAGTCTCGACCACGCCGCCCTCGCCGAACCTGGCCAGCAGCCCGTTCAGGTCGGCGCTGCCGAGCGTGGCCCGGAAGGTCTCGGCGATGGCCCGGCGCAGCAGGTGATCGAGCACCTCCTGCTCCCGGCCCTCCTCGCTGACCTCGAACTCCACCTTGCCGCGCAGCGTGGCGATGGTCGCCGGGAGATCGCAGACCCTGGCCACGGCCTGCTCCTCGCCGCTGATCGCGGCTCGCCGGACGGCCGAGGCGGCGACCGCCTCGGCGGCCGCGATCGCGAACCGCGCGGACACCCCGGACCGGGCGTCGACGGCGGGCGAGGCCCGGACGAGCCGGGTGAACCGGGCGACGACCTGCACGAGGTGATCGGGCAGGATCGCGCCCGGCGTCGAGCCGCCCCACGCGATCTGGGCTTCCTGGCGGATGAGCGCGAGCTCGGCCTCCAGCGACACCGGGTAGTGGGTACGGATCTCCGCCCCGAACCTGTCCTTGAGCGGGGTGATGATCCGGCCGCGGTTGGTGTAATCCTCCGGGTTGGCGCTGGCGACCAGGACGAGGTCCAGCGGCAGCCGCAGTGCGTACCCGCGGACGCCGATGTCGCGTTCCTCCAGCACGTTGAGCAGCGCGACCTGAATCCGCTCGGCGAGGTCGGGCAGCTCGTTCAGGCAGAAAATTCCGCGGTTGGTCCGGGGCACCAGCCCGTAGTGAATGGTCTCGGGGTCACCGAGAGTCCGGCCCTCGGCGACCTTGACCGGGTCGATGTCGCCGACGAGGTCGCCGACGCTCGTGTCGGGCGTGGCCAGCTTCTCGCCGTACCGGTCGCCGCGATGACGCCAGGCGATCGCCAGGTCATCGCCCTGCTGCGCCGCCAGGCGGCGGCAGCGCGCGCAGGCCGGCGCGTAGGGGTGGTCGTTGATCTCGCACCCGGCGACCGCCGGGGTCCACTCATCCAGCAGCAGGATCAGCGTCCGGATCAGGCGCGTCTTGCCCTGTCCCCGCTCGCCGAGCAGGATCACGTCGTGCCCGGCGATGATCGCGCGCTCCAGTTGCGGCAGCACCGTCTGCCCGAAGCCGATGATGCCGGGGAAGGCGTCCTCGCCGGCGCGCATGGCGGCGAGCAGGTTCTCCCGCATCTCTGCCTTGACGCTGCGCGACTGGTATCCGCTGGCGCGCAGTTCGCCCACGGTGGCGGCCCGGGGCGGGGCGGACGAAAGTGGCTGGGGGGCTGATGAGTGAGACTGACTCGTAGGCTGCACAGCTCGACACTATGTCGAGGTCGGCCAGCCGCGCATCTTGGGAGGCTCGGGATGGAGGACGCGCGCTGCGCGCTGGCGCTCGATATCGGCGGCACCAAGATCGCCGCTGGCGTGGTGGATCCGGTCGGCCGCCTGGTCACCCGGGCGCGCACCCCCACCCCCGCCGGCCTCGACTCCGAGCAGCTCTGGCGCACGCTGGAGGCGCTGTTCACCGAGGTACTGGAGAAGGCCGGCATTGGCGACAGCGCCGGGCTGGCCGGCGTGGGCTGTGGCTGCGGGGGGCCGATGGAGTGGCCGGCCGGCGTGGTCTCCCCGCTCAACCTGCCGGGCTGGCGGGCGTTCCCGCTGCGGGACCGGCTGGCGCGGCGGCTGCCCGGCCTGCCGGTGCGAGTGCACAACGACGCGATCTGCATGGCGGCGGGAGAGCACTGGCGCGGCGCCGGCCGCGGCCGGGCCAGCATGCTCGGCATGGTCGTCTCGACCGGCGTGGGCGGCGGCCTCATCCTCGACGGCAAGCTGATCAACGGTGCCTCCGGCAACGCCGGTCACATCGGCCATATCGTCGTCGATCCGCAGGACGGGCCGGTGTGCGGCTGCGGCGGCCGGGGCTGCGTCGAGGCGATCGCACGCGGCCCCGCCCTGGTCCAGTGGGCGCAGGCCCAGGGCTGGCGGCCCGGACAGCGGGACGCGACCGCCAGGGAACTGGCCGACGACGGCGCGCAGGGTCACCCGGTCGGGCTGGCCGCCATGCGGCGGGCCGGGCGGGCGCTCGGCATCGCGATCGCGTCGGCCATTAGCCTGTGCGACCTGGAGGTCGTCTCGGTCGGCGGCGGGCTGTCGCAGGCAGGCCCGCTGCTGTTCGATCCGCTGACCGACGCGCTGCGCGCGCACGCCCGCCTGGAGTTCGCGCGGCAGGTCCAGGTCGTGCCGGCCGCGCTGGGCCAGAGCGCGGGGCTCGTCGGGGCGGCCGCGCTGATCTTCGCGGCCGAGCGCTACTGGACCCCGGACTGACCCGCGGCAATGGGAGACTGCAGCCATGGTGATAACGCCGCTGCCGGTGAGCATCGACGACGTGAACGCGGCCGCCGGGGTGCTCGCGGGCACGATCCGCCGGACCCTCCTGGTGCAGTCCCGGGCGCTGTCGGAGCTCGTCGGCGGTCCGGTTTACCTCAAATGCGAGAACCTGCAGCGCACCGGCTCGTTCAAGGTCCGCGGCGCCTACCTGCGCATTGCGCGGCTGACCCCGGCGCAGCGCGCCCGCGGCGTCGTGGCCGCCAGCGCGGGTAACCATGCCCAGGGCGTGGCGCTGGCGGCGGCCGAGCTCGGCGCGCGGGCGACCGTGGTCATGCCGGCGGGTGCCCCGCTGCCCAAGATCGCCGCGACCCGGTCCTACGGTGCCGACGTCGTCCTGCATGGAGTGTCCGTCGAGGCCGCCCTGATCCGGGCGCGGCAGCTCGCGGAGGAGACCGGGTCGATCTTCATTCATCCGTTCGAGCACCCCGACGTGATCGCCGGCCAGGGCACGGTGGGACTGGAGATCGCCCAGCAGTGCCCGCAGGCGCGCACGATCGTGGTGCCCGTCGGCGGCGGCGGCCTGGCGGCCGGCATCGCCATCGCGGCGGCCGCCCGGCTGCCGGCGGCCCGGCTGATCGGCGTGCAAGCCGAGGCGGTCGCGCCATTTCCCGCCTCGCTGTCCGCGGGCTACCCGGTGCCCGTCGTCCCCATGGCGACCATGGCCGATGGCATCGCGGTCGCGCAGCCCGGTGACCTGACCACTGCCATCCTGGCCGGCCTGGGCGCCCAGGTCGTCACCGTCTCCGAGGAGAACCTCTCCCGCGCGCTGCTGCTGTGCCTGGAGCGGGCCAAGCAGCTGGTGGAGCCCGCCGGGGCGGCCGGCGTGGCGGCGATCCTGGAGCACGTGACCGGGTTCGAGCCGCCGGTCGTCGTCGTCTTGTCGGGCGGCAATATCGACCCGCTGCTGCTGGCCAAGGTGCTGCGGCACGGCCTGTCGGCGGCGGGCCGCTACCTCGCGTTCCGCTGCCGTCTGCCGGACCGGCCCGGCGCCCTGGCGAACCTGCTGTCCGAGCTCGCGGACCTGGGCGCTAACGTCATCGAGGTCGTGCACGAGCGGGTCACCGCCGACCTGCGCGTCGACGAGGCCGAGGTCATGCTGCAGGTCGAGACCCGGGGCCCGGAGCACTGCGACACGGTCATCAGCCAGCTCCGCAAGACGGGCTACACGCTGATCTTCGGCTAGCGCCGTCAGAGGTTGCCGCGCCGGGCCTGCTCGCGCTCGATGGCCTCGAACAGCGCCTTGAAGTTGCCCTTGCCGAAGCCCTCGGAGCCGTGCCGCTCGATCAGCTCGAAGAACACGGTCGGCCGGTCCTGGACCGGCTTGGTGAAGATCTGCAGCAGGTAGCCGTCCTCGTCCCGGTCCACGAGCAGCCGCAGTTCGCGCAGCTCCGCCAGCGGCACCCTGGTGTCGCCGGCCCAGTCGCCGAGGGTGTCGTAGTAGCTGCCCGGAGTGTCCAGGAACTCCACACCCGCCGCTCGCATGCCCCGGACCGCGCCGACGATGTCGTCGGTGGCCAGCGCGATGTGCTGGACGCCCGGGCCGCCGTAGAACTCCAGGTACTCGTCGATCTGTGACTTCCTCTTGCCGGCGGCCGGCTCGTTGATCGGGAACTTGACCTTGCGGCTGCCGTCGGCGACCACCTTGCTCATCAGCGCCGAGTACTCGGTGGCGATGTCGTCGCCGACGAACTCCTTCATGTTCGTGAAGCCCATGACCGTGCTGTAGAAGCCGACCCATTCATCCATCCGGCCGAGCTCGACGTTGCCGACGCAGTGATCGATCTGCGTGAAGAACGGCCCGGGGCCGTGGGCCGTCAGGGGGCCAGCCGCGACATAGCCCGGCAGGTAGGGACCCGCGTAGTTGGTTCGCTCGACCAGAGTGTGCCGGGTGTCGCCGTAGGCGGCGATGGAGGCGAGCACCACCTTGCCGTAGGTGTCCTCGAAGACCCGGGGCTCGTCGATGCCGGCGGCACCGCGGGCGACCGCGAGCTCGTAGGCTGCCTCGGCCGACGGCACGCCGATGGCCAGGTCGATGATGCCGTCGCCGTGCGCGGCCACCTGCTGGCTGAGCGCGGTCCCGGCCCGGACCGCGCCCTTGATGACGAAACGAGCGTTGCCGGACTCCAGCACGTAGCTCGCCTCATCCCGGCAGCCGGTCTCCGGGCCCCGGTAGGCGACGCAGCGCATGCCGAACGCGCTGCTGTAGTAGTGCGCGGCCTGGCGGGCGTTGCCGACGGCGAACACCGCCGCGTCCATGCCGGAGACCGGGAACTCGTCGGGCAGAGCGCCGAGCGCCGCTTCGGGGCGGGCTGCGTCGAGTGCCATGGCCTTGCTCCCTTGTCCTCGCCGGCTTGTTCTCGCAGTGGGAGCCCAGCATGAGTCAGGGCTGACAAGGTGCGCAATAGTTCTCAATTTAGCTAGGCATAGTGCTCAGCCGATACGCGCTACCGCTGGGTAAACTGTACAGTCTGCTGAAGCAGGGCGGCGGAGGGCGGCGGAGAGCGGGATGATCGACGAGCTGGACGCGCGGCTGATCGAGCTGCTGGCCGGCGAGCCCCGAGTGGGGATGCTCGAGGCGTCGCGGCGGCTGGGCGTGGCTCGCGGGACCGTGCAGGCGCGCCTGGACCGCCTCCAGTCCCGGGGCGTGATCACCGGTTACGGACCCGACATCGACCCCGCCGCGGTGGGGTACGGCGTGACGGCGTTCGTGACCCTGGAGATCCGCCAGGCGGGCGGCCACGACCAGGTCGCCGGGCGGCTCGGGCAGATCGCCGAGGTGCTGGAGGCGCACACGATCACCGGGGCGGGCGACATGCTCTGCCGCGTCGTGGCGCGTACCAACGCCGACCTGCAGCGGGTGGTCGACGCGATCGTGGACGTGCCGGGCGTGCTGCGGACCTCGACCGTCATCGCGCTGGCCGCCCCGATCAGCTACCGGGTGCTTCCGCTGGTCGGCGCGGCCAGCGCGAAGGGTGGCGGGGATTGCGCTTCGCCTGGGTCAGAGCTCCGGCCCAGCCACGACACCGGGCCCGCTGCCAGCGGATCGCTGGCAGCGAGCTTAGGTGACCGCGGGGGCCTAAGTGGCCCAGGGGTTCCTTGAGAGGGCTACATGCCGCCGTAGGGGACGGCATCGAGGATCTCGACCGTGGCGGCGCGGCCGTTGGGCAGGTTGTAGGTGGCGGTCTCGCCGACCTTCTTGCCGGAGATGGCCACGCCCAGCGGCGAGCGGGGGGAGTAGACGTCGATCGGCGCGCCGCTCTCCTCGCGGCTGGCCAGCAGGAACGTCACCTCGTCGTCGTCGCCCGCGAAGCGGATCGTCACGGTCATGCCGGGGCCTACCACTCCGTCCGTGCGCGGGGCCGTGCCGACCCGCGAGTTGTCCAGGATGTTGGTGACCACGATGATCCGGGCCTCCATGATGCCTTGCTCATCCTTGGCGGCGTGGTAGCCGCCGTTCTCCTTCAGGTCGCCCTCGAGCCGGGCGGCCTCGATCTTCTTGGCGATCTCGATACGGCCCGTACCCGAAAGCTGATCGAGCTCGGCTTTCAGCCGGTCGTACGCCTCCTGAGTGAGCCAGGTGACGGTGTCATCGCGGGTTTCGGTCACGGGTACTCCTCGCGTGGGTGCGGAGCTTGTCTTCCGCGGGGTCCGGTCGGACCCGGTTGGGGGTAATCCTCCGAGGCTAACAAGGCTCCGTGAGTATGTCGCACCTTGTCAATGGTCTTGGCCGGCGCAGCGGCACCGCCTCGTCACCGCCAAATCGCGGGAATGCCGTCCGCAGACCGGCTTGTTGTCCTGCACAATAGCCTTCCGGCAGCTTCCCGGCCTTGCCCGCAGCGGGCAAGGCCGGCTGCTCGCATACTGGGTTTTTTGCGATATGCCCGTTGCGCTGTCCGGCCCGAGAGTCACTGAGGGGTACTCGTTGCCTGCCGCTAGCTCCGACCAGGGCGCCGCTCCGGCGCCGCACCGCGCACCCGTTCCGGCTGCCCCGTCGCCGGCTACCCCGTCGCCGGCCGCCGAACCGCGGCTGATGGCCGTGCACGCGCACCCCGACGACGAGTCGAGCAAGGGCGCGGCGAGCATGGCTCGCTACGTCCGGGAGGGCGCGAGCGTGCTGGTCTGCACCATGACCGGCGGGGAGCGCGGGGACATCCTCAACCAGGCGATGGACCGGCCGGAGGTCCGGGCGGACCTGGCCGGCGTCCGGCGGGCGGAGATGGCCAGGGCGCGCGAGATCCTCGGCGTCCAGCAGCGGTTTTTGGGATTCACCGACTCTGGCCTGCCCGAAGGTGATCCGCTTCCGCCGCTGCCGGAGGGATGCTTCGCGCTGGAGCCGCTGGAGGCCGCGGCGCGGCCCCTCGTGCAGGCCGTGCGCGAGTTCCGCCCGCACGCGCTGATCACCTACGACGAGAGCGGCGGCTACCCGCACCCCGATCACATCAAGACCCATCAGGTGGCCATCGAGGCATTCGAGGCCGCCGGGGACCCGGACCGGTATCCGGGCTGCGGCGATCCCTGGCAGCCGCTCAAGCTGTACTATTTCGCGACCTTCCACCTGGCCAGGTTCACCGCGCTGCACGAGGAAATGCTGCGGCGCGGCCTGCCGTCTCCCTACACCGAGCGGATCGCGGAGTGGAAGCAGCGCGGGGACCGCCCCGCGCCCGAGATCACGACGAGGGTGCCCTGCGGCGACTACTTCGAGATCCGGGACCAGGCCCTGCTGGCCCACGCCACGCAGATCGACCCGGAAGGCTTCTGGTTCGCCTGCCCGGTCGATATCCAGCAAGCGGCGTGGCCGACCGAGGATTATCACCTAGCCAGGTCAGTGGTGGATACTGAGATTCCGGAGGATGACCTGTTCACCGGGATCTCGGAGAGGGTGCGGAGGGTGAGCCTGTGACGGTGCTGGCCGCGTCGACGAGCGCGTTCGCCCAGCCAGGCACGCTCGGCTTCCTGGTTGTCTTCGGGATGGGCGTCGTCTTGTTCTTCGTGTTCCGGTCGATGGCCAGGCACCTGCGCAAGGTGAACAACGCCGCAGAGCAGGAGGAGACCGCGACGCCGCCGGACGCCAGCATGGCCGCGAGCACGACGAAGGATCCCCCGGACCCGCGATAGCGCGGCAATCCGGGTGGTGGGCGTCGCCGAATGGGGTTAGGTACTCGTTTTCTGGGCACCCCGCGGTTATAACCCACCTGGGGAGGTGATGGCAGATGACGCTGCCGCATGGAAGCGATAGCTCGGTCACGCCCGGCCAGCCCGAACCAGGCGCGCCGCAGGAGCAGTCCACCGCCGAGCCGGCCGCACCCGCCCAGCACGTGGTCCGGCGCACGCGGGTGGGCGGGGTCTGGGTCGCATCGGCCCTGTTCGCCCTGGTCCTCCTGCTGCTGCTGATCTTCATCCTGCAGAACGGCACCAAGGTGGACATCAAGTTCTTCGGGGCCAGCGGTCACCTGCCGCTCGGCGTCGCGCTGCTTCTCGCGGCGGTGCTCGGGGTGCTCCTCGTGGTCCTGCCGGGCACCGCGAGGATCATCCAGCTACGCCGGACGGCCCGACGGCACCGGAAGGTGGACGCCAAGGCCGGGGCGGCCCAGGCGACAGCGGACCAGGCGACAGCGGGCCAGGCGACAGCTGGCCAGGCGACAGCGGGCCAGGATCGGGGCTAACTCGCGGACGGAGTTCGCGCGTCCAGTCGCAGGGCGTAGACCAGCAGATCCGTGCCTGGCTCGGGGGACCAGTCCCGGTGCGGCTGCCGGGCGAACCCGGCCCGCTCGTAGATCCGGTGCGCGGCCCGCATCTCCGGCTGGGTGGACAGGACCAGGCTCCGCGCGCCCTGCCGGACGGCCCGGTCCAGCGCCGCGCTCAGCAGGGCCCCGCCGATGCCCCGTCCCTGGGTGCCGGGCGCGACCGCCAGAGCCCTGATCTCGGCCTCATCGTGGCTGCTGGCGATCTCGCCGGTGCGCGGCCAGGAGACCAGCATGATCGTCCCGACGATCTGGCCGGCCGGGGTGGCCTGGTCAGCCGCGGCGATCGCGACCAGCACGCTGCTGGGACAGTCCGTGCCCAGGGCCCGCAGTCGCGGCGCGTAACCGGAGTCCGGCGACAGGAAGCCGCCGGCCAGGTAGGCGCGGACCCGCAGTTCTCCGACCGCGGGCAGCTCGTCTGGTCGTGCCTCCCGAATGACCACATTGACATCTAATCAGGACTGCCGGGGTGGCTGCTGGTCAGAATCGGGGTCGGAGACGGTCCTGCGATCTGAAGTGGCCGGATTGTGACTACATGTGATCGGGTTTGCCCGTAGGGTATTCGGAGCGAATCCAGCCTCGGGTCTGGCAGTCGGCTATGAGCCGGTGTCGCCGCAGGTCCGCAGGCAGGCTAACCGGGCGCAGGCCCGAGGGGAGTGAAGGACAGTGGCGGAGTCGTCTGCCGAAATCCCGGCAGCGAGCGTTCCGGACGAGGCATGGCTGCTCGATGTGCGCGAGGTTGACGAGTGGGTGGCCGGGCATGCGCCCAGGGCCACGCACATTCCGCTCGGCCAGCTCAGTAGCCGCGCGACCGAGGTCCCGCGGGATATGACCGTCTACGTGATCTGCCGGTCCGGCGGGCGCTCGGCCAGAGCCGCGTTCGCGCTGGCCAGCGCGGGCTGGGAGGCGGTCAACGTGGCCGGCGGCATGCAGGACTGGGCGGCCGCGGGCCGGCCGATGATCGCGGAGTCCGGCGCCGAGCCGTTCGTCGCCTGAGACGCCGGGCCCATGAGACGGCCCCCCGGGGCGGATGGTGCTCCCGCCAGGGTCAGTTAGTCAGTTACCCGGCTGCCCGGACAGGTGATAGCTGCGCGGGCCGGCCTAGCTGGGAGACGCCCGCCGCGTGAGTGCAAGCAGATCTGCGCAGTCGCCGACTGAATCTAGATCGTTCAGGCCGGCGGCCAGTTCATCTGCAGGCTGCGAGCTGAGCCTGGTCCGGGCATTGTCCCGGAACTTGCCGCCCAACTGCTCCCGGCTGGCCGGCAGCTGTGGCGTTCCGAGCGCGTGCTCTTGGTGAATGTCGGTCACTTGGCCGGCCCGGGTTGTGAGCGTGACGTGGGCGCCGCCGCGCGGGACCGCAGGGTCAGGCATGAGCACGATGTGCTCGTCAATGAAATTGTCCAAGACTGGATCTTCGAGGTGCTGCGGATCGGTGAGATCAATGCCAAACCGCCCGTGCGTGACTATCGCGGCCGCGACGTAGTGGAAGGACAGCAGAGCCTCAAAGCAACCCGCCGGATGGGCCAGGTCACGATGCGCCGCATAGGCGGCTGGCGAGATACCAATCTCCAGGCGCGCTAGGTCGCTAGCCGGCGGTAGGCGCATGTCGCGAGCGAGCAACGCGGTGATCAGCGCCTGTACCGGGGTGGCACCCGGCCACAGGCGAACCGAAATCTGCTCAAGCTCCCAGTAGCTGCCGAATCCAGCCAGCGCGACGTTGGCGTCTCCAGGCGAGTAGCTGGCGAACAGGCCACCATCGGGTGCTTCGAAGGGTTCAGGTGACGCGGCGAAGCCCTCGGCGGCCAGGAGAGCAGCGAGCAGGCCCGCAACCGCTCCACGAGCCTGGTGGAACTTCACCGCCGTGGTCGGCCAGGCCGCGAAGGTCCCTGCTGCCTGGCTCACTGCCAGGCTCATGGCCATCTGGAGCTCGCGGTGACCGAGGCCGAGCAGCCGCCCGGCCGCCACGGCAGCGCCCACCGGGCCGATCACGCCAGGCGCGTGCCAGCCTCGGCCGCGGAATTCCGCGTAGTCGATGGCGCGCAGCAATCGGCTGGTTACCTCAAAGCCCGCAGTGACCGCGGTCAGCAGATCGGATCCTGACGCGTGGTTAGCCTCGGCGACGGCAAGTGCCGCCGGAACGATCTCGGGAGTCAGATGACAATGAGCCGGCGTGTACACGTCGCACGCTGTCACCGCCGTGGTCAGGTATGCGTTGGCCAGCGTAGCGCCGATCAGGCTGGCGGTGCGTGCGTCGCCGATGACCGTCGCCGTCCCTGCGCCTCCCAGCAGACGCGCGGCATGCAGCAGCTGAGGCGTCTCCTCGGCCGCCCAGCCTGCGAGGGCGCAGCCGATGGCATCCATGACGAGGGCCGACGCGTGGTCGGCCGCCGACGCGGCGATGGCCGACCGGTCCAAGCCATGCGCGGCGGCCGCCAGGCCGGCGGCCAGGGCTGGCCGCTCAATCGGACTGGATCGGGCATCGCTAACCATCAGGAGTCCGTAGGGACGATGACAAGGGACTTGAGGTAGGTCATAGCCTCGGTCGCGTACAGGGGGCCTTCCCGGCCCGTGCCCGATTCGCCGATCCCGCCGTAGGGCAGCTGGTCGAGCCGGAAGTTGGAGGATCGATTGACGATGACGCTGCCCGCCCGCAACTCCCTGAAGCAGCGGATCGCCGTCTCCATGGAAGCCGTGAAGACTGCCGCCTGCAGAGCGAACCGAGTGCTATTCGCGGACTCGATCGCCTGCTCAAGCGTGTCGTATGCCTCGATGATCACCACCGGAGCGAATACTTCTTCGCAGTACAGCGATAGCGTCCGGTCGATGTTTGACAAGACCGCGGGCGCGATGACCGCTCCGCGGCGGCTGCCGCCAGTGTGCAGGGTAGCGCCATTGGCTACGGCATCGGCGATCGCCGCTTCCACCCGGACGGCCGCCGGCTCGCCGATCAGCGGCCCGATTTCGGTGGCGGGATCCATGGGGTCCCCGAGGCGGAGGCTGCTTACCCGCGCGGCCAGCGCCTCGGCAAACCGGTCGTGCTGCCCGCGGTGAACAAGGATCCGCTGCACCGAATTGCAGCTCTGTCCGTTGTTCGAGAATCCGCCGGAGAGGCATTCGCGGAGGGCGAGCGCAATGTCGGCATCGGGACAGACGAGATTCGCTGAGTTGCCGCCGAGTTCCAGCAACACCGGCCGCGTCCCTGCGCCGGTCCGGATTTCCCGTCCGGCAGCCTGGCCCCCGGTAAAGCTGATCAGGTCGACCCGCGGATCGCTCAGCAACGCCGATCCGGTGTCCTTGCCGCCGGGCAGCACGCTGATCGCGCCGGGCGGAAAGCCCACCTCGGTGAGTATCTGGGCGAGCCGGAGCGCGGGCGCGGGCGCCTGCGGCGCTGGCTTGACCACCACGCAGTTACCGCCGGCGAGAGCGGGCCCCACCTTGTGAGCAACGAGATTTAGCGGGGCGTTAAAGGGGGTGATCGCGGCGACGATGCCGACCGGCAGCCGGGCCAGCAGCGCGGTAGCGCCCTCTCCGCCAGGAATCGCGTCCGTCGGCGGGGCTGCCACCCCTAGCGCCTCAGCGGCGGATGCGGAGGCGCGCAGCGTCCAAGGTACCCGGCTGGTCTCCCGCCGAGTGTGCCCGATCACCTTGCCGGTGGCCCTGGTGATCTCGATCGCCAGCTCGTCCGCGCGTTCCTGCACCACATCGGCAGCGGCTCGGAGCAGGCGGGCCCGCTGATGCACGGGCATCTGCGCCATGTGCGCCCGGGCGGCGGTGGCGGCGGTCAGCGCGGCCGCGACCACGTCAGCATTGGCGATGCCGACGTGAGCCACGGTTCTGCGTTCCCAGGGCTCCACGAGAGCATCAAATTCTGCGACCTCAACGCTGCGCCCGGCGACCCAGGGCAACAGCCTGTCGATTTCGTCAGTGGTCATCGTCACTATTGCCAGCCGTAGTCAGGTACCGGTCCGGCCAGCGGCGGCAAGTCCCAGCTGCCGGTCGATGGCGCCGCGACGCTGCCATCGACGCGCACGTCAAGGACGGTCGGCCGATTCGACTTGATAGCCGCCTCGACGGCGTCCGCGACCTCATCCGGGCTGTCAATGCGGGCGCCGTCAGCCCCCATCGCCCTGGCGATCGCCGAGATGTCGGTGCTGTATAGCTCACCAGTCGCGGCCTTGCGGAACTGAGTCGCGATTTCTCGGTCGGCGCCGAAGAAGGTTGCCTGCTGGCCGCGTATGGAGCCATATCCGCTGTTGTTCCAGACCACCCACACTGCCGGGAGGTCAAGCTCGACCGCCGTGGCCACGGCATTGGCGTGCATGAGGAAACAGCCGTCGCCGCACACGGTCACGGCGGGACTGCCCGGCGAGGCGAGCTTGGCGCCGAGCACTCCGCCCACCCCGAATCCCATCGCGGCGAACCCCCAGGCCTGCAACAGCCGACCAGCCGATGGTGCCGCAAGCTGCTGGAGAAGCCAGTTATGATGCACGCCTACGTCGGCGAGCACGATCGCGTCGTCGGGTAGCGCGCGCTGCAGTTCGGCGACGAGCCGGTCCGGGCGGATCGGCACGGCGGTGTCCTTCTGCCGGACAGCGATGTCGCTTTCCCACTGCCGTTTCCAGGCCAGCGTCTCCCGCAGCCAGGCGGTCCTGGCTTCAGGGCGAGCGGGGGGATCACCATGAGCCGCGCTGGCCAGCATCGCCGCCGCGAACTCGGCGGTATCGGCAATGACCGCGAGCGCCGGCGGGTAGTTCCGACCGATCTCCTGTGGATCGATGTCCACGTGTATGAGCCGCGTGGGCGGGATGCTGAAGGTGACACCGGGGATCCATGAACTCGTCGCCCGATCGTCAAACCGGGTGCCGAGCGCGAGGATGACATCCGCGGTGCGAGCGGCCTTGTTCGCCGCATAGGTGCCATTCCGGCCGGTAGGCCCGAGGCATAGGTCGTCGTTCTCGTCCAGGACGCCCTTGCCGAGCGGTGTAGTGACGACCGGGATGGCCAGCTTCGCTGCCAGTTCGCGGATAAGGGCACGAGCGCGCGGTGCCATCGCGCCGTTACCGGCAACGATGACCGGCCGGGTGGCGTTGCCCAGCAACTCCGCGGCCTGGCGCACTGCTTCGGTTGACGGTGCCGGCGCGGCGACGGCTTCTGGCCGCCAGATCGGCATCGCGGCCTCGTCGCCGACGTCCTCGACGAAAACGTCGAGCGGCACGTCGAGGTTGACCGGGCCCGGCCGGCCGGACGTCATGAGGGCAAAAGCCTGGTTCAACATCAGCGGCAGCATCTCCGGCCGGACAGCCTGGAAGCTGCGCTTGACGTAATTACGGATTACACCGGGAAAGTCACCCTGAAAGTACTTCCCCGACTCCTGGAAAGGGCCGCGGTTGAACTGCGATGTGGGCACGTTCCCAGTGATGGCGAGCATGGCCGACGAATCGGCCATAGCTCCAGCGATCGCCATCACAATATTGACCGATCCTGGTCCGCAGGAGGTATATGTTGCTATCGGCTTACCTGACACCCGGTAATACGCATCCGCGATGAAGCCGGCAACCCGCTCGTCATGCGTGGAAATAGTCTGGATATCGCCGCGGCGGTCGTAGGCCGCATCTAGGAGACCCAGGATTCCGTGACCGCAGACCCCGACGAGATACGGAACCCGCTGCTGAACGAGGTAGTCGACGATTACATCGGCGCCACGGCGGCCCATAGGTGCCTCATTTCGATTGCATACCGTTGTGTACAGCACGGTACAACGCAACCTTGGGCAGTGTCAACGAGTCTTTAGCGGCAAATCAGGATAAATCGTCCATGCCATCACGGAGCATGTCTAGCCGGACGTTTCGGGACGCCCACATATGCCTCTCGGCTACGTCGCCAGCCGCATCGGCGTCTCCCTGGCGGATCGCCTCCAGTAGCGTCTGGTGCTCCTCCAGCGCATCTTCCCACCGGCCGGCGCGCGTATAGGTCGTGGCCGGATACCGTCGGAGGTGGACGGCCAGCCGCTCCAGCAGATCGGCGAGAGTGCGATTCCTGGCGGCCTGCCAGATCGCTCGATGGAACGATCGGTTGATGCCGGCCATCACTTCCGGCGTGGCGTTCTTGGCCTCGCTCATGCTGCGCAGAATCCGGTCCAGGGTGGCAAGGTCGTAGTCCGTGCGGCGGGCGGCGGCGTCCCGGGCGGCGGCCGCTTCCAGGATCGCGCGGACCCCGTAGATCTCGAGCACCTCCTCGGCGCTCGTCTGCCGGACTCGCATGCCGCGGTTGACACGCTCGAGCACGCCGTCCTGTTCCAGCATGCGCAGCGCCTCGCGGATCGGAGTCCGGCTGACACCGAAGCGCTTGCCGAGAGCTGACTCCACCAGCACCTCGCCAGGCCGCAGGTCACCCTGCAGGACTTCCTCAAGCAACTGGTGATAGAGCGATGGCACTTGGGAGCCGTCCTTCCCGCGAACCCCTGTCGCGCACCAGCGTCGCCGGCCCACGCGGGCGGTGTTTGCCCGCATCATACGAGATGTAGCTAGCCCCGGCAGGCAATCCTGATCTCGCCGCCGCATGAGGTCGCCGCCGGGAAACCCGGCGCCCCGGGCCGGGGCGCCGGCGGCGTTCACATGGTGGACATCCGGCCGTAATATGACATATGTTCGCATTATAGGCTTTACGGTGGCATCACGACCCGTGTCCTAGAACCTTGACGCAGTGCATACCGCGGTATACGTTCTTGCTACGTTTCGGATTCAAGATCGCTTTTCGGTTCCGCCGGCCACCCGAGACGGCTCCTTATCCCCGGCCCGGCATGCACGGAGAGCACATGTAGCCGTCGCGGAGGGATCAGGTGAGACCTACCCGAAAGCACCTTCTCTCGGCCTGCCTGCCGGGCAGTGCCGGGCCGAGCGCTTCGCTCCGCCCAGAGCCCGCCCCGCCATGACAGGCCTAGTGCCCCAATCTCCTGCCCCAATCTCCGCGGCACTGGGCTTGTCCAGCACCGCCGCAACCTGTTCGCGAGGTCTACCGAAGGTCAGAGAAGGCACATGAGTAACTTGATGCTCGGAGTCGGATTCGGACTAGTCACCGCATCAATCCTTGCGCTGGCAACTGTGCCGCTCTCACTGCAGATGAGCGTGGCCCGCATTCCGAACTTTGCTCACGGTGAGATCCTTACGGCGGGCGCCTACGCCGCCTATGTTGTCAACCAGCACATCAGCAACATCTACCTAGAAGCTCTGGCGGCGGCCCTCGTCGGAGGCGCCGTGGCATATCTCATGAATGTCCTCCTGCTGCAGCCGTTCGCCCGGCGAAGGCCGAAGCTGCTCATCCTGTTCATTCTGACGATCGCCGCCAGCTTGATTATCCAGAACCTCATCTTGCTGTTTTTTACCGGCAACAGCCTCGCCTACCGCTTGCCCCCGAGTCCGCCGCACAAGATCGGACCATTCCTGCTCACCGGGCTCAATCTGTTCACGATCGCCGCCGCCATCGTCGTTATGATCGCGGTTCACGTCCTGCTGAAGTACACCAAGTTCGGCAAGGCGCAGCGCGCGGTCGCTGACAGCAAGGACCTGGCTCAGGTAACGGGAATTAACAGCGAGCGAATTGTCCAGGTTACCTGGCTTCTTGATGGCCTGATCGCGGGCTTCGCCGGGTTCCTGCTCGGCGTCAGCTCCGGGACCCTGACGCCGACCCTAGGGCAGGGCTATCTCCTGGTGATCTTCGCCGCGGCCATCCTGGGCGGGATCGGCAAGCCGTACGGCGCGATGGCAGGCGCAATAGTTATCGGCGTGGCCATGGAGATCAGTGCGCTGTATATACCAGCCTCCTATAAGGAGGTCGTTGCTTTCGGCCTCCTCATCCTCACGCTGCTGCTGCGGCCGAACGGGATCTTCGCCGCGCCAAGAGCGGCCGGCGCAGCTGGAGCGACAGCATGAGCCAGTACCTGATCGGCCTCGCGAGCACCGGTGTCATTCTCTCGATCGTCACTCTTGCGCTTAACGTCCGCTGGGGATGGGCAGGCGAGTTCGACATCGCGCTCTTCGCGTTCGTCGCGGTGGGTGCTTACATCTACGCCGTCTTCACCCTGCCGCCGAACACCCTGCCGGCGCCGAGCGGCTACATACTCGGCTTGAAGGCGCCCTTTCTAGTCGGCGTCATCGCCGCCATCGTCGTGACCGGCCTATTGTCGGCCGCGGTGGGCGCCGTGGCGCTCAGAAAGCTTCGCGATGACTACTTCGGCATCACCACCCTGGCGTTCGCGCTGATCCTTGCCCTTGTCATCGGCCAGTACACGCCGCTGTTCGACGGGTATGAAGGGCTCTTCGGGATGCCGCAGCCGCTCTCCACGGCACCCCCGTTCGGCCTGAATGGCGGCAACTTCCTGGCGCTCAGCGTCGTCTTCCTCGTCCTGTGCCTCCTGGTGCTCCAGCGGCTGTACAACAGCCCTTTCGGCCGGGCTGTCCGCTCGGTTCGCGAGGACGACACCGCCTCGGCGGCCTTCGGCCGGAACGTATACGTGCTCAAGCTCAAGGCCTACATCCTGGGGGGCTGCGTCGCAGGCCTGGGCGGCGCGCTGCTGGCGGCCTATATTACTGCCTTCAATCCTTACGGCTGGACTCCGCAGGAAACGTTCCTGATCTATGCGTCTATTTTCATCGGCGGTACCGGGAACGCTATCGGAGCCGTCATTGGCACGTTCTTTGTCGAGGTCGGAGTACAGGAGGTAACGAGGTACGTCCCGCAGCTCGGCAACAACGCCTCCAGTTCTGACGCGATCCGCCTGGTATTGATCGGACTGCTGATCACGGCGGTGCTGTGGTGGCGGCCGCAGGGCATCCTTCCCGAGCGGCGCGCCAGGGACCGGCTGGTAGCGGTGGGCGGCCCGGCACCACGCCGCCGGGCACTTGCCTGGGCGCCCCAGCGCGGGCGAGCGGCTCAGCAGGCAGAGCCGTCCCCGCAAGCGGTGGCCGCGCGGCAGGTCCAGGTGGAGGCGCTGGAAGGCAGCGCCGCGGCAGAGCGAGCCCAGGGCGACGGGACGGTCAGCGTGCGTGCTGTACAGCTATCCGCGCCTACCCCATCCGCGCCTACCCCATCCGCGCCTACCCCGAGCGTGATCGGGCTGGAGGTGACCGGCCTGACGAAGGCCTTTGGTGGCGTCAAGGCCGTCAACGGCGCCAGCCTCTCGGTGGCCGGGGGATCGCTGACGGGACTGATCGGCCCGAACGGCGCCGGCAAGAGCACCATGATCAATCTGATCTCGGGCTTTGAATCCCCGGACTCAGGCACGATCACGTTCGCCGGGCAGAGCATCGCGGGAAAGTCCGCCCACGCCATCAGCCGGCTCGGCCTCATGCGCAGCTTTCAGACGCCCCGGGAATGGCCGGGCCTGACAGTGATGGAGAACATGCTGCTCTCCATGCCGATAGCCGGGCGGGAGGCTATCTGGCGCGGCTTGATCACGCCCGGCCGCCTGCGCGCGGCGGAGTCCGCTGACCGGATACGCGCCCGAGCGCTACTCGACGAGGTCGGGCTGCTGGGGCTGAAGGACGAGCCGGCCGGGAACCTGAGCGGCGGCCAGAAGCGGCTGCTGGAATTCGCCCGGCTGGCGGCCGCCAGCCCGCGCTTGGTGTTGCTGGACGAGCCCCAGGCCGGGGTTAATCCGGTTCTGCGGCAGCGGATGGCCGAGTTGATCAGGAATATGGTGAATGGCGGTGTCACGGTGCTGATGGTCGAGCACAATCTGGCGTTCCTCGAGAGTCTCTGCGATCACGTCATCGTGATGGCCCTGGGCACGTGCATCGCGGAAGGCTCCATGTCGGAGCTGCGCGCTAACCAGGACGTCGTCGATGCCTACCTGGGACAGGTGAATGTCGCCGATGCCTGACGAGCCCTACCTCACCGTCAAAGATCTTACCGCCGGCTATGGCGGGCCCCCGATCATCGAGGGAATCTCCATCGAGGCCAGGCCAGGGGCCATCACAGCGATTGTCGGGCCTAACGGTGCCGGCAAGTCGACGCTGATGAAGGCGATCGCGGGAGTAATCCGGCCCTCAGCTGGTGAAATCAAGGTTTGCGGGAACGCCACGACCGGGCTGACCGCCAACAAGCTCGTTTCGCGAGGGATGGCCTATGTCCCGCAGGTCGCCAATGTCTTCCCATCCCTGTCGGTCGTCGAGAACCTCGAGATGGGCGGCTATACCCGCAAGTCCGGCGTGAAGGCGAGGATTGAAGAACTCTACGTGCTCTTTCCCGACCTGCGGGCCGCCGCGCGCCGGCCAGCCGGGACACTGAGCGGTGGCCAGCGCAACATGCTGGCCATGGCTCGGGGCCTGATGTCTGACCCCAAAGTCCTGCTGGTGGACGAGCCTACTGCTGGCATGGCGCCGAAGTTCGAGTCTGCCGTCTGGGAGCACATTGTGCAGGTTCGGGAGACCGGCGTCGCGGTGCTGGTAGTCGAGCAGAATACCCGCCGGACATTGACGTACGCCGACTGGGCATACGTTCTCGTGCTCGGCAAGAACCGTCTCTCCGGCTCCCCTGCGCAACTTCTGAACGATGAGGAGGTGGTTGCGCTTTATATCGGCGGGGGAGCCTGAGCTTGCGCTGCTGCCTCGCTATTAATCACGGAGAACGACGGCGAATAGGAGAACAATGCTATGAGAACGCGCTCGAACCCACTGCTGGCACCGCACGTGCGCATAAGCGTCACGTTGGCGGCGGCGCTAGCTCTGCTCGCAGCCTGTTCATCGGGCACGTCCGGAGCCGGATCCGGCTCCGGCTCCGGGACCATTACCTTTGGCGTGCTCCATCCGTTCACCGGAGCGTACGCCTCGGTCGGCGAGGCCGCGCTGCAGGGAGTGACGGTCGCCATGACGGAGATCAATGCCGCGGGCGGAATTCTGGGCCGCAAGCTGCAGATTGTGCATGCAGACACCCTCGGGGACCCGGTGGACGCCGTGCCCGCCGCCGAGCACATGATTGCGTCAAGTCATCCGGTCGGGATCATCGGTCCAGGAGGCCTGGAGATCGGTTCAGTCCAGCGTGTCCTGGACGACAATCGTATTCCTTTCGAATTCGAAGGCGGTGACACTGCGTTCGATAACACCACAGACCCGATGCTGTGGCGCGACAGCCCGTCTGACTTGCAGGAAGGGGTCGCGATGGCCCTGTATGCGCTGCAGCAGGGCTATAAGCGGGCCGCCTTCATGATGTCTAGCATCACCACGGCGCAGGATTTCATTCCTTACATCCAGGGAGCTTACAAGGCGGGCGGCGGCACCATCGTGGCTAACGAGACGATGACGCCCGGCCTTACTTCCTACCGATCCGAGGTGCTCAAGGTCGTTCAGGCGAAGCCGCAGGTAATTTTCAGCCAGATCGAGCCGCCGACAGCTGCCGTCATGACGCAGGACTTCAAGGAGATCGATAACCTGGCCATCCCCATTGTCGCGAGCGATACCAGCGCGGCCGCTGAGTGGATCAAGGCCGTCACGCCGTCCGTGGCCCATAAGGCAATCGTCTCCTGCGAGGGCGCCACGGCGACGTCGCCCGCTACTCCCGTGTTCCTGAAGTACTTCAAGCAGGACTATCACGGTCAGCAGCCGCTGGCTAGCGCCACCTACGCATACGACGCCACCATCGCGCTGGCCCTGGCAATTGATAAGGCCGGATCGACCAGCGGGCCTACGTACGCCAAGGACATTCCCCTAGTTACCACGGCGCCAGGAACCGTTGTGTACGACTACAAGACGGCGCTGGCCGATGTGAAAGCAGGAAAGGACATCAATTACGATGGCGCGAGCGGGAATATGGACTATAACCAGTTCCATAATGTCTTCGGCCCGTACCAGCTCGTGAAGTCGGATCTCTCTGGGGTCGAACAGGTCGTCGGAACCATTTCGGCGGCGCAGCTGGAGAAGGGAACGCCTAAGGGCGCATAAGCACCGGCACCGTCAGCCTTAGGTCACGGCTCAGCTGAGCCGGCTGACGGCACGCTCAATCCGGGGTGATCGTCACGGTTGGCTCGTGACGATCACCCCGGCCTGATGGCGTCTGCTCGACGAGGCCCGACGGCGAGACGGCCCCGTCCAGAAGATGCCGCTCTCACAGTAACCGATACGGGGCCGGCGGACGGCGGCCGCCTCCGATCGAGCCCGCCCGCGCTACCCGCTGGCTGGCCCCACGACATTGGTGAGCGGCCGCAGCCCGCTCACCCGGCATTCAATGACGTCACCGGGCGCTAGCACGACCGCGCCCGGAGTTCCCGTGCTGACGATGTCGCCGCATTCCAGCGGCATGACCTGGCTGATGAATGCGAGCAGCTCGGCCGGCCCGAAGCGCATGTCGGCAACAGTTGCCGTCCGCTCGCAGACACCGTTGAGATACGTGGAGATCCGCACGCCGCGCAGGCCTGCAGGATCCGTCGCCAACTCATCCAGGGAGACTAGTTCCGGGCCGAAGGCGAAGAAACCGG
The DNA here is from genome assembly GCA_035532295.1 of Streptosporangiaceae bacterium. Lineage (GTDB taxonomy): Bacteria > Actinomycetota > Actinomycetes > Streptosporangiales > Streptosporangiaceae > DASUBV01. The sequence continues at coordinate 17,487 of DATKRH010000058.1, read as the reverse complement.
GAAAGTTCTTGGCGAGCGTGAGCAGCCGCGAATCCTTCCGCAGAATATCCTCTGCGGTCTGGTCGAGAACGCAGCAGCCACCGGCAACGTACCCAAGGGCATCAGCCGCGTCGACTTGATACATTCGTTTCCCGATCACCAGGCCGAGCTCCGCTTCGGCCGTCACCCGCTGGCTGAGTCCCGGCAGCGGGATGACGTCGCCGGGGCCGATGATCGTATGGGCGCCCTTGAAGAAGAGGGTGGGAAGTTCGGTCGGGGCCGCCTGGAGGTCAGCGGCATGATGCAGGAAGTTCAGTCCGATGCCGACGATGACCTGCGGCCGGACCGGCGGCCCGAACTGAGCCCCTGGCGCTGCCTCCCAGCCGGTGCGGTCGGGAGCAGGCCAGTCCCGCAGGGCACCGAGGCGCTGCGTCGCGCTCTGGAAGTCGGCGGGCGGCGCACCAGGCGGCATGGGCAGGCGGGCGATTCGGTGGCCGTCGACCTCGACGAGCTCCGTGCCCGATGCGAGCATGCGGGCGGCTACGCGCATCTCACACGCCTGCCGCGGCGGCCCCGGCGCCGGCGATCCGGCCGAAGACGGCGCCTGAGGTCAGACCAGATCCACCCGGGTAATTAAAGTAGAACAGGCCGCCGATCAGCTCGCCACAAGCGAACAGGCCAGGGATCGGGTCGCCATCTTCCGCGAGCACGCGGCCGGTCCCAGGGTCGATGGCCAGGCCCCCGAAGGTAAACGTGATACCGCAGGTGACCATATAGGCCTCGAACGGCGGGGTATCGAGAGGGTTGGCCCAGTTGGACTTGGGCGGCGTGATCCCCGCGGTCCCGCGGCCGTCCTTGACGTTGGGATTGAACGGGATTGATGTCCGGACCGCTTCGTTGTAACCCTTCACGGTGTCCAGGACCGCATTGGCGTCGACCCCGTCAAGCTTACGGGCGAGTTCCTCGATGGTGGTTGAGGTCACTCGCGTGACCTCCCTGATCCGGTACTCGTCGCGTAGCAGGCCGGTCACCTTCGCGTCGAAAATCTGCCAGGCAAACTGGCGAGGCTGAGCCAGGATCTCGCGCCCGTACCGCGCATAGGTGAGATTACGGAAGTCGGCGCCCTCGTCGACGAAGCGCTTGCCATCCGCATTCACCATGATCCCAAACGGGTAGCTATGCTTCTGAAAGCCGTCGCCGATTCTCCGGTCGCCGAAATCGGGCGCATTGCGATCCCAGCCCACGGCGTGGCAGCCAGACCAGTTGCCCTGGGGCAACGCGCCGACTTTCAGAGCCATGCGGATGCCGTCGCCGGTGTTGAACCGCGTGCCGCGGACTTTGGCGAGATCCCAGCCGGGACCCAGGTAACGGGTCCGCCACTCGGCGTTGGCCTCAAAGCCGCCGCTGGCGAGGATCACGGCGTCGGCCGGGACCGCCTGCGTTAGGCCGTCCCGGGTGCGCACCAAGACCCCGGTCATCCGCCCGTTCCGCTGGGTCAGCGTCATCGCGCGGGTTTCGTACTTGAACGTGACTCCCGCCTGCTCGGCGCTGGCGCACAGCGTATCCACCAGTCCCAGGCCGCCGCCCACCGCCTCGACGGTGAGGCCGCCCCAGAAACGGAACCGGCCGTCCACGTTGAACGCCTGGCGATGGTAGGTAGGAGCAAAACGCACGGACTTCGTCCGCATCCACTCCAGCGTCGGCAGGCTGCGAGTGACCAGGATCTCGGTCAGTTCCGGGTCGCACCGTGACTCTGTGACCTGAGCCATATCATTATAGAAAGCGTCGGCCGGGTAAGACCCGAAGTCGTTGTTCTGCCACTCGGTCGGCGACAAGTCCGGCATCAGCCGCTGCAGGTCGGCTGGCCCGTCATAGGTAACGCGCATGGCACCTGCGGTGAACGCGGTGTTCCCGCCACGTTCGGCTCGCGGCGCCCGCTCCAGCACCGTAACCTGCGCTCCTTGCTCGGCGGCTGCGAGCGCGGCGCAGAGGCCCGCATTTCCAGCGCCAACGACCACTACATTTGGCATGACAATCCAATGTCGAAAGGTGAGCTCATAGGACGAGCGGCTTTTCTGACGGCTTGATGCGCAGAGCGTCGAGCACTTCGTCCAGCTCGGCAATCAGCTGCGCGGCCGGGGCATCGGCGATCCGAGCGGTCGCGGCAGCGATCACGCCGCGGCGTCGTAGCAGTTCCTTGCGGATGCCGAGGCCAACGCCTGGCTGCGCTTCAAAGGTGATCAGGGGCAGGTAGCGCGCGAACAGGGCGTAGGCAGCCGCGGCGTCTTTCGCTGCCAGCCTGAGCCTGATCTGCCGCAAGACTTCGGGATAGGAGAATCCGGTCATGGTGCCGACCGCCCCGCGGCTCAGCTCAAAGTACGCAGCGGCACCGCCCAGCCCGCCGAATACTGACGCGTCCGGTGTGCGGCGCAGCAGCGCGGAGATCTTGGGGGCGGTCGGCGGATCCTCTAGTTTCACGACGGGCGATCGGGCTGCCGTCAGGCATTCGGCCAGCACGCTGACCGGGATCAGCGTGCCGGTAGCGCCCGGCTCGTCCTGCACGATGACTGGCAGGTCACACTGGCTGGCCACGCCAGCGAAAAAGGCCGGGAGAAGGTCGGCGTTGCGCAGCAGCGGCGGCGCGGACACCATAATGGCGCTCGCGCCGCAGTCAGCGGCCTGCCGTCCGAGGGCGACAGTCGTATGCCGTGCGCTGCTGGAGGCCCCCACCGCCAGCGGAACTCCCGGCGCGGCTGCCGCCACTGCCCTGATCACGGCGGCCCGCTCGTCGGTCGTCAGCGTGGATGCCTCGCCCATGACGCCCAGGACCGTGAGCCCGTTGGCACCCCATTCGAGTACGGCCTGTGTGAGCGCTCGCTGGCTGGACAGATCGAGGGCACCGTCAGGCGCGAAGGTCGTGGGCAGCACGTACCACGTACCGGCGAACGGGTCAGCGGCTGTGGCCTCGGCAGCCGTCCTCCCGTCCGGCGCGAGGACGGGATCGGGCGTCACGGAGCCTGTCCTGCTCCGGCCCCGAACATCTCGCCGTCGATGCGGGGCATCTCCTCGATCCTCTCCAGCCGGTCCAGTGCCGTGGCAGCCTGATCATCTGTCAGCACTCCCGCGGCGGCGGCCAGGAACTTCGATCTGACGTCGGCCAGGCTCAGCGGATCGGACTGGTCCCCGTGCGGCACGGCGCGGCTATCCCGTACCGTCCGTCCGTCGGTCAGTTCCAGCTGTACCGCGGCTCCGGTGCCGTCGACGGACTCGTCGATCACCACCTCCACGTTCTCTCGCGTGTAGCGATCCAGGGCAGCATCCTTGAGCCGCTCGGGGGTGAACTGGTCCAGTCCGCAGACGCCGTCGGCCAGGATGACCGCCGTTACGTAGGGCGCGGACAGCAGGGCGTGGAATCGGTCGTCCCACGGCAGCTGCCCGTGCATGTTGTAGACGGTGGTGCTCAGGCCCACCCTGGCGCGGGCCACGGTGGCGGCGGTTGCGCCGGCGCTGTCGACCAGGTGCAGCAGGGCGGTCGCCACCGACTGAAGCGAGCTGGCCAGCGGCCATGGCCGCAGGCTCAGGCGTTCCAGTTCCCAGCGGGTGCCGAGCCCTTCGAGGGCCAGTTCTGGCCTTCCGCCGTTGGAGTAAGTCGCGTAAAGCCCGCCGTCCGCGGCGGTCAGTACGTCGGCTCCCGCTTCGAATCCGGTGTCGGCGAGATTTGCCGCGAGGTAGCCCGAGAGTGCTCCGCGCGATTGATGGAACTTGATGGTGGGCGTCCCCCAGTGCGCGAACGTGCCGGCTGACTGACTGCCGGCCAGGCTGAGCGCGTTGCGCATCTGCCGGGCATCCAGCCCCAGCAGCTTGCCGGCCGCGGCGGCGCCGCCGAATGGGCCCCAGACACCCGGCGAGTGCCAGCCCTTCGCGCGAAACGCCGGATAGTCGGATCCCAGGCCGACGCGGGTGGTGGTCTCCAGGCCAAGCGCGAACGCCAGCAGGAAATCCGCCCCGGTCACGCCTCGCTGCGTACCCACCGCCAGGGCGGGCGGGAAAACCTCCGGTGTGACGTGGCAGAGCGTAGGCCGGTGCACGTCGCATACGGTCGTCGCCGTGACCAGGTAACCGTTGACCAGGACCGCGGCGGCGTTGGCGAGTGCGGGCCGTCCGACGACGGGTGAGTCGCCTCGGCCGGCGATGGCGATCGCGGTTCGCTCAATCATCGGCACCTCCGCGCTGCGGCTGCCCATGAATGCGCTAGCGACCGTGTCGATCAAAACGATCCGCGCCCGCTCGCGGGCGCTCTCCGGTAGGCCATCTAGTCGCGTAGCGGCGACAAAGTCGGCGAACTGCTCGGTCAGGTTATCCTTCACATTCTCTCCTGGGCGATGATGGCCACCGGTCGGGTCGGCGAACCGGTGGCGCCGACGAGTTTCAGCGGAAGGCTAACGAAGACGAACTCGCGCGCGCCGGTCGCGGCCAGGTCATCGAGAATCAGGTTCTCAAAGATCAGGATTCCGGCACGGACAAGCAGCAGCGTGTGGTTGGGCAGCGTGTGCCCGAGGACGGGGTCGACGTATCCCGGTAGATCCCACGACATGTTGTCGGCGCCGACAGCATAAACCGCATGTTCGGCGGCCCATTCGCCGGCGCTTCTGGCCATGCCGCCGCCGGTGATGTAGTCCTGGTCCTTCCAGGCTGCACCCCAGCCGGTCCGGATCAGCAGGACATCGCCCGGCCGCACGGTGACGGCCTGGCGATCCGCGACGTCGGCGAGTTCATCCCGCTCCACCAGGTACTGAGGGGGAAGCCGCTCCCCCCGTGCCGCAACCAGGTCGATGAGGACACCACGTCTGATGATCGGAGGCAGGCTCTCCGCCGAAAGGGCGCTAACGCCGCTGGGCCCCTGGTTCGCGGCCGTTACCGGCACGCCGCCGAACATTTGCATGTTCTCTGCCTGGTGGCAGAGTGCGTCGACGTGTGTCCCGGCGTGGTCAGCCGTCATAATCATGCCGGCCGCGCTCGTCCGGCTTTCCAGGCCCTCCTCATGCCGCCGGTGCAGCATGAACGTGTAGTTGGGATTGTTCGCGGGAAACATCGGCATTCCCGTGAAACGGGGCTGCTCAAGATCGACCACACGAGCATTCTCTAGCTGCTCCATCAGGGAAACCGCTGCTGGCGCCGCGACGCCCTGGCCGGTCACCGACGGCCGTCCTGTGCGCTTGCCGCTGGCGCTGATGCATTCGCCGTCGCATACTTGGTGATCTCTTCATTAGCGATGCCAACGCCAGCCACGGCCTTTGCGACACCTGCGTAGACAGCAACGTGCTTGAGTACAGCGCCGATCTCCTCGGGGGTACAGTCGTTGCGCAATGCACCGCGGACATGCAGCCTGACTTCGTTCAGCTGGCCCAGGACCGTGACGATGGCGACTGTCAAGAGGCTGCGCAGCTGAGGGTCGAGCGTATCGTCGAGCCACGCCTCACCCCATGCCCACCGGGTCACGAAGTCCTGGAACGGAGCGGTGAAAGGAGTGACGTTGTCCACCGCGGCGTCAACGTACTCGTCACCCAGGACTGAGCGCCGGACGGCCATGGCCCGATCGAAGTCTTCCTCCATGCCTTCTGTATCCTCCTTTTGGCCGCGAGCGGGCTCATTCGTGGCCTGCCAGACGGCCACCTTCGCACGACCGCGGGCATATTCCGGACCGCGCTGTCCGCGCCTGCTCCATCCGGTTTTGCCGAGTCTTGGTAGACTGCTGTATACATCGGTACGCGGGGAGGTGTCAAGAATCGTGACGCTGGCGCGAGGGCCTGGCTGCGCCGTCGGCCGCGGCGGACACGGCAGGTAACCCGGCGCTTCTGGCGGAGTCATCGACGGAGAGGATCAGGCATGGACCTCCAGCTTGCTGGGCGGGTTTACGTGGTGACCGGCGGGACGCGCGGGCTCGGGTTCGCAACTGCTCAGCATCTGGTGGCCGAAGGGGCCCGCGTGGTGGTCTCTGGCCGCGGCGCGGACGCGGTGTCGGCCGCCGTGGCCCAGTTGGGCGGCTCCCCCTGCGCCCTGGGGGTAGTTGGCGATAACGCTAGCCCGGAGGTCGCCGACAGCTTGGCGGATATGGCCATGAGCACTTTCGGGCGTCTTGACGGCGTGCTTATCAGCACCGGTGGTCCGCCGCCCGGCCAGACCATGGATATCTCCGACGAGCAGTGGCTGGCCGCATTCGGGTCGGTCTTCCTCGGCGCGGTCCGGATCGCCACAAAGTCGGCTGGGCTCCTCGAATCGGGTGGCGTAATCGCGTTTGTGCTGTCGTCCTCGGTGAAGTCGCCGCTCGACCGCCTGGCCGTGTCCAATGGATTGCGTCCCGGGTTGGCGATGGTGGCCAAGACGCTGGCCGATGAACTGGGACCGCGGGGAATCCGCGTCCTCGGCCTGCTGCCCGGCAGGATCGCGACTACGCGCACCGAGGAGCTGGATGCTCGTGCTCCCGGCCGGCGCGAGCAGGCTGAAGCGACGATTCCCCTGCGCCGTTACGGTGAGCCCGCCGAGTTCGGTCGCGTCGCCACGTTCCTGCTTTCGCCCGCCGCCTCCTATATGACCGGCATCGTCGTGTCAGTGGACGGGGGAGCGCTGCGGTGCCTGTGATCGCCGCGAGCGGTGATGACCGCGCCTGCTGAGCCGCAGCCGCGGCTACGCTTCGCACGGGCAGCCATCGACGGACTGCCTGTCGATGGCCTTGTCCATGGAGGCATATTCACTCCGCTAGACGAGTTCGACCTCGGTGCTAGGACATCTTTCGCCGACCTGCTGCCCGACTGGCCGCGAAACCTCAGGCAGCTCCGCCGCGGCATGCGCCAGCTATGCGCCTCTCGGCATGATCTTGCCGCCCAGCAGGCCGATGACGCCATTCCCGAAGGCACGGTTCTAGCACCAGTCGAACCGCGCCAGATCTTTCAGGTCGCGCTTAACTATCGTGACCACGCCGTTGAGGCTGGCCAGCCAGTCCCGCGATCGCCGTTCGTGTTCGCGGGGCTGCCGAGTGCCATCTGCGGTCCGCGCGACGATGTCGTGCTGCCACGTGTCGGACAGCACGACTGGGAGCTTGAGCTGGGCGTCGTCATCGGCCGCCGCGTCCGGCATGCCTCGCGGGCCGAGGCCGCGGACTGTATCGCCGGCTACACCATCGCGAATGACCTGACAACGCGCGACCGGCTCCGCCGGCCCGAGCCCGGCCGCATAGATTACCTGGCTGCGAAGAATGCTCCCACCTTCCTGCCCGTCGGCCCGTATGTGGTACCGGCGGACGAGGTTGACGTGGCAGCCGGCCTGCCCATGGTCCTGGCCGTGAATGGGGAGGTGATGCAGCGCGGCTCGACGGCGGACATGGTGTTCGACGTGCCGGGCCTGATCGCCGCCCTCGCCGCGGACGTCGAACTGCTGCCCGGTGACTTGCTCCTGACCGGAACCCCGGCGGGCACGGGGCAGGCGCGCGGCAGGTTCCTCCGGCCAGGGGACGTCATGACGGCCACCATCGGCGGGTTGGGCGCGCAGCGGAACCGGTGCGTGGGCGAGAACCTGGCTGCCCCGAGCTTAGGGGAGGCCGCACGTGACTAGCGGTCAGCGAGGTGGATGAAGTCGCTGGGCCAGTCGCCCGCCGTCTTCGTGATCGTATGCACCCAGAAGCCGTTGTCGCCGTCGTAGTTCATCTCCGATATGACGATCGACGTCGGCGAGTTGACCTTCTCCACGTAGGCCACGTGGCCGTCGGGCGCCGCCTTGGTCGAGGCATACCACGCGATGGCGCCCACCGCCGGGCTGGAGTTCACCGCGATCTTGAGCGCCAGTGCCTGCTTCCTCCAGTTCACGGCATTGCCCCAGCGGCCCTTGCCGCCGTAGAAGTTGGTGAAGGCGATGGCGTTGAGCTGGTTCAGCCGGTAGGCGACCCAGGACGTGCACTGCCCCTGGTAGAACGCCCACGCGTCGGCTTCGCAGGCGCCCCCATCGGTGCACGCGGGCGGATGCGGATAGGGATATCCATCATAGGTGTCGGCCGCGGCGGGCCCCGCCTTGCCCGCCCACTTGCCGAGGGTCAGCGGCGGGTTGACCGGCGGCGAGCCCTTCTTGCTTGACCACACCGTCCGGCTCTTGTACCGGACCACCAGGACGCCGCTGCGCTGGTCGACCAGCCTCGCCCCCGGATGCGCCCCAGTCTTGCTCGCCCATAGCGTCGTGCCCTGACGGACCACCAGGTTTCCGTCGGCTCGCATGGTGAGCGTGGCGCCGGGATGTCCCGCCGTCCTGGTCGACCACATGGCGCCGGCCGCGCCGTCCTCAACCAGGTTGCCGTTGTTCTGCATGGCCAGCTTGTAGCCGTTGCCGGAACTGAGGAACCAGCCGGGCTGCAGCTTCTCGCCGGGCTCGAGTACCGCGTCGTAACTGCCCGCGGCCCACGTGGGCGTCGACCCCTCGTAGACGATGAGGTTGCCGTTGGTCTGCGCCACGAGCCTGGCCGGTCCCTGGCCCGAGGTCTTGCTCGACCACAGCGTCCTGGCTCCGCTGGCCGAGTACACGACCAGGTTGCCGTTACCGAGCATGGTGAGGTAGGCGTCGCGATGGCCGGCCGTGCCGCTGGCCCACAGCGTGTGCTCGGTACCGGTGACGTAGTAGACCAGGTTGCCGTTGCCTTGCATGGCGAGGGTGAAGTGGCCGTCCTTGGACCTCAGCGCGCCGGTCGACGGCAGCGTCTCGCCCGGTTCCAGCGTCTGCCCCGGGGTGACCGTGAAGGTCGTGCTCCGGGCCTGGCCGGCCCGCGCGGTCACGGTGATCTGGCCGCTGCTGGCCCGGGCGGGGACCGTGGCGGTGATCCTGCTGCTGCTCGCGACCGTGAACGACGCGCCGACCCCGCCGAAGGCGACGGAGGTGACGTGCCGGAAGCCGTGGCCGGCCAGGGTCACCGGCCAGCCGGGCGCGCCCTGCGCCGGGACAACCGAGGAAATCTTGGGCGGCGCGGTGCTCGCCTGCCGGCCGGGGACGACCGCCTGGGCCTGGCGGTGGGCGCCGGCGGGCTGCTGATGGTGAACCGTCGCCTGGGCCGGGGCCGTCAGGCCGGCCGCGGCCACGAAGGTCATGGCGAGCGAGCCGGTGCCGATCGTCAGCCGACCTGATAATGAAACCGAAGGCATGCCACTCTCCATGGTGCAGTTGTGGCGCCGGCGGAACGCCGCCCTGATCCGATAATCGCGCTCAGTGATGCCTGATAGCCGAAGGTATCAGCTACCCCGGCGCCAGCCTATGGGCGGCAGATCGCGGTGTTTCCCCCGCGGATACGGTCAATACGACGCAGCGGATGACCGCGGAATGACTCGCTCGTTTCACTGCCGGCGCGGGTGCCGGTGGTCACGCTTTGCTGAATTTTGCTTAATAGCCATTGGCGGCAGGGCTAAGGGTCTGCTAAAACCTCACAGTCGCGGTATCTACTCCGATGACTGCCAATCCGGCCCGGGGACCGCGCAGATACGGAGGATTTCGTGCGGGGAACCCGGCGCAATAGGCTATTTGCCGCTCTTTTATCATCGCTAACCGCGACGGCCGGCCTCGCGGCGGCGCCCGCGGCCGCGACCGCCGCGACCGCGGCCGCCGCGGCGAGTCACCCGCGACCGGAGCCGGTCGTCGTTGTCCGCGCCGGGGGCGGGCAGGCCAGCGTGGCGCGGCCGCTGCCTGGCGATGAGCGCCGTGTGTGCCCGGTAGCCGCCAGCCCGGGGCAGATGGAGTGCCAGTCGGTCTACCAGCTCGCGGGCCGATACCGCGGGGCGCCGGCGTTCGTTCCGGCCAGCGCCCGAGTACCAGGGCTCGGTCCGGCCAGCCTGCGCAGCGCGTACGGGCTGACCTGGGCCGCGGCCAGGAAGGGCCGGGGCGAGACGATCGCGATCGTGGACGCCTACAGCGACCCGGACGCCGCGCGCAACCTGGCCAGCTACCGGAGCAAGTTTCACCTGGGGTCCTGCAAGACCTCGTCGGGCTGCCTGCGCATTGTCAACTCCCGCGGCAAGCCCAGGCCGCTGCCCAGGGCGAACGTCGGGTGGGCGGTCGAGGAGTCGCTGGACCTGGACATGGTCTCGGCGATCTGCCCGCGGTGCCGCATCCTGCTGGTCGAGGCTGGCGCACCGACCACCTCGAGCCTGGGCGCCGCCGAGAACACCGCCGTGGCCGCGGGCGCGCGTTTCGTCTCCAATAGCTGGAGCGGAACCGAGTTCGGTGGCCAGTGGGCCTACAACCACTACTTCAACCACCCGGGTCACGCGATCGTCTTCGCGGCCGGAGACTCCGGCTATGGCACGGTCTACCCGGCCGACCTGCAGTACGTCACCGCTGTGGGCGGCACCACGCTGCGGCACGTTGCCTCGGGCTCGCGGCCCTGGGCCGAGACGGCCTGGGGCACCACCAATCCGGCCCTGACCGGCGGGACCGGGTCCGGCTGCTCGCCGCACACCGCCAAGCCGTCATGGCAGCGCAAGCCGGTCGACATCGCCGCGGGCGGCTGCGTGACCCGCACGCAGAACGACGTGGCGGCCGTAGCCAACCCGGCGACCGGCGTGGCGGTGTATGACACCTACCGGACCCCCGGGGCCTGGGCCGAGCTCGGCGGCACCAGCGCGGCCACCCCGATCGTTACGGCCGTCTACGCGCTGGCCGGGTATCCGGCCCCGCGCAGCTACCCGGCGTCCTACCTGTACCAGCATCCCGCCCGCTTCCACGACGTGACATCGGGCGTGGACGGCGTCTGCCCGGCCGCCCGGAGCTACCTGTGTCACGGCGAGATCGGCTACGACGGCCCGACCGGGGTGGGGACGCCGGACGGCTCCTACGGTTTCTCCCGCCAGGGCACGAGCCCGGTCACGGTCGTCGATCCGGGAGCCAAGAGCACGACCCCAGGGGCCGCGTTCAGCCTGACGATCACCGCCCTCAATTCCAGGACGGCGGCGGGCTCGCTGGCCTACACGGCGACCGGGCTGCCGGCCGGGCTGGCCATCCACGCGATCCCCGGCTCCAGCAACGGGGCGGTCACCGGCACCGTATCGGCCTCGATCACCGCCGGGACGGTCTTCCGCGTCGTGGTCACGGCGACGGACGCGCGGGGCCACGCCCGGGGCGTGACGCGCTTCACCATCACGGTCAGCTAAGGGCGATCCCGGTGCGGCCCAGCCACGCCGCCCGGCCGCCATGCGGTCCTGGTCCTCCCGAGTCGGCTCGCGGACCGGGACCGCTTTCGCCTGGCCGGGTCGTCTCCGGTCGGATACTGGGGGTCCTGGCCGGGCCGCTGACGGTGCGTGCCGCTTCGGCCAAGTAAGTCCGCTGCTGCTATTGACAGCCGTGCGGGACTCGGAAATTATGCAGTAATCGATTACTCCCCCCTCCGGGTGCGGCGTGATCGACCGCAAGCAGGGCCGCGAGCGGAGAGGTTTGGCTAGGTCTATGCACAGCATCGAGCAGCTGAACCTCGGTTCAGGCACGTCGGTTACCTCGCAGCATGCCGGGCCATTCGGGCGCGCGCAGACATCAGCTCCAGCTCGCTGGGCGATACCGCTCGGCCACCCGCGGCCTGCCTGGCCGAGCCAGGCAGAGGAGCAGGGAGGCTCCCGCGGCGTAAGGAAGGAAGGCACGCAATGAACTCACATCCGTCAGGTGGTCAGGTGGGCAGGGCACGCCAGCTGGACCGGGCCGCCGCGCGCGGGATGGGCCGCCGAGATTTCCTGACCGCGGGGGCCAAGGCGGCGGCGGTGGCCGCCGCGGCCGGACCGCTGCTGGCGGCGTGCGGGTCATCGGCGTCGGGCGGCGGGTCGACCGCCGACGACGTGCTGACTATCGGCCTGCCGGTCACTCCCAAGGACTTCGCTCAGACGACGAAGTACCTCGCGGCCTTCACCAAGAAGACCGGAATCACCGTCAAGCCGTTCACCACGAACACCGCCACCAACACCTGGGTCTCAGTGTTCCAGGAGGTCTCCACGAGGCTGGCCGGCGGCGAGGCGATCGACAGCGCCTATATCGCCACCGAGGGCATGCAGCTGTTCGAGAAGCGGGGCGTCCTGGAGCCGCTCGACAGCTACATCGCCACCGACCAGCCGGCCGTGAGCAACTTTTACCAGGACGTCAGCCCGAACATGCTGGCCAACTTCCGCCAGCTCGACGACCTGAACGGCAAGACCTACTTCATCCCGATCGGCTACAACGTCATGTCGATGTGGTACAACCGGTCGCTGTTCAAGCAGCTGGGCATCGCCGATCCGCAGCCGGGCTGGACCTGGGACGACTTCGAGAAGGCGGCGGCGAAGATCGCGTCAGGCTCCGGCCGCCTGGGCTTCGCCATCGGCGCTCCCACGCCGGGGCCCTTCACCGACGTGTATCCCTGGGTCCTCACCAACGGTGGCGGGATCCTCAACGTCGACCAGACCAAGTGCACCGCCGACAGCCCGGCCAACATCGAGGCGGCGGCGTTCGTCCGCGGCCTGGTCAGCAAGAAGCTGGTAAACCAGCCGGGCGGCTCCTACAACGCCTTCAACGAGGCCGCGGTCGGCAAGCTGGGGATGTTCGGCGCCGGGATCTGGCCCAACTCCAACATCCCGCTGTCGCAGAGCCAGATCAACCAGCAGTTCGCCATCGTCCCCTGGCCCCAGAAGACCGCCAGCGGCACTCCGGTCGGCGTCGGCGGGTTCCCCATGTTCAAGTCGACCCATAACAAGAAGGCGCTCTGGGAGTTCATCAAGTTCACGATCTCGGAGGAGTTCCAGAACGGGCCGGTGGTGAACTTCGGCGGCGACATGCCGATCCGGCAGTCGGTGGCCCGCAGCGCGGCGTTCCTCAAGAACTTCCCGCCGGGCACCGAGAACTTCAGCAACGAGCTGGCGTACTCCACCATGATCGTCGGCGTCCCCAACGGCAGCGCGGTCGAGAGCGAGATCAGCACGGTCTGGGAGCAGATCCTGACCGGGGCCACGACTCCCGCCGCCGGCATGAAGACCATGCAGGCCAACTGCACCCAGCTCATGGCGCAGCAGGTCTGAGCTCTTGGCAGGAGGCGGCGGCCGTCGCGGGTGCGGCGGCTAGATTCCGGGAGGAGGCGGCGAGTTGCGGATGCGGATAGCAAAGCCGCTGACCAGGACAGCATCGATGCCGACCGTGGCTGTCGCGGGAAGCGCCGCGGCGAGCTCGCTGGCAGCGGCCGCCGCGCCGGCGGACGGGTCCGCCGACCCGCTCGCGGCGCCGGCGCGGCGCGGGAGCCGGCTCCCGCGCCGCCGGCTCCCCGGCCGCCAGCGGCCGGACCGTCGCCGGGGAGTGGGCCGCCGGCAGCCCCTGACGGCTTACCTCCTGCTGAGCCCGGCGCTGGTCCTGTACGCCGCGTTCATCGGCATCCCGCTGATCGGGATCGTGCTGATCTCGTTCCTGCAATGGGACCTGATCTCGCCGCCGCACCTGGTGGGGCTCAGCAATTACCGGGCCGTCGCCCATGACCCCCAGCTGGGCCAGACCCTGTCGAATACCTTCCTGTTCGACATCATGACGACCGCCGTGCACATCGGCCTGGGCCTGGGCCTGGCGCTGGCGGTGACGACTGTGCGGTCCCGCGTCGTCCGTTACTGGGCGCGCACGGCCATCGTGACGCCGTTCCTGATGTCAGCGGGCGTCGTGGCCCTGATGTGGTCGTACATCATGGCCGACGGCACCGGGCCGCTGAACTACTACCTGCACAAGATCGGCCTGAATCCGCCGAACTGGCTGGCCTCGGGGACCTGGTCGCTGCCGGGCCTGGTCATCATCGATGTCTGGGCCACGATCGGCTTCACCTTCATCATCTTCCTGGTGGGGCTGCAGTCCATCCCGGCCGAGCTTTACGAGGCAGCTTCCATCGACGGCGCGAACGCGCTGGCCCGCTTCCGGCGGATCACGCTCCCGATGCTCTCGCCCGCGACCTTCATCGCCTCGGCGACCGCGTTCATCGGCGCCTTCGAGATCTTCACGTGGCCGCTGATCGACACCAACGGCGGGCCCGGGATCGCCACTCAGACCGTCCTGCTCTACATCTACCGGGACGCCTTCCAGAACTACCAGTTCGGCTACAGCGCCGTTGTATCACTGATCAACGTGGCCATCCTGGTCAGCTTCGTGGTCGTGATGGGCCTGCTCGCCAGGAAGTGGGTTCACTATGAGCGCGTCTAGGCGGGCAGGCCTGATGACCCCGGCGTCGGTCCTCTTCCCCGGCGTCGGTCCTCTTCCCCGGCGTCGGCGCAGGTGGTCGAGGCCAGCGATGGGCCGGGCGCTCGTGGCGCTCTTCCTGGTGATCGCCGGGGTGGTCATGTTGCTTCCGGTGGTGTGGGTCGTCCTGCAGTCGTTCGAGGTGACGCGCGATCAGTCGGCGCTGCCGCCGGTCTGGTTTCCGACCCATCTCACGCTGTCCAGCTACCGGACGCTGTTCTCGGCCGCCCCGTTCGCCGTGAACATCCTGAACTCGATCGTCGTGACGGTAGCGGTCGTCGTCGGGGCCGCGATCGTCAGCGTCCTGGCCGCCTACGCGTTCGCCCGGCTCGAATTCCGGGGCCGGGAGCTGGTGTTCACTCTCTTCCTGGCCGCGCTGACCCTGCCGAGCCAGGTCTCGGCCGTTCCCGAGTTCGTCGTGGTCAAGTACCTGCATCTGCTGAACACCCAGCTCAGCCTGATCATCCCCGCGCTCATCCAGGTCGTTGGCATCTTCCTGCTGCGGCAGCATTTCCGGACCATCCCGACCGATCTCGACGACGCGGCGCGCATCGACGGCGCCGGTCACCTGGGGATCATCCGGCACGTCATGGTTCCGCTGTCCTGGCCAGCCATCTCGGCGGTGATGGTGATCACCGGCCAGTACATCTGGAACGACTTCTTCTGGCCCAACCTGTTCATCAACACCACCAGCCGGATGACCGCTCCGCTGGCCCTGTACAACCTGGAGTCGGTCGCCGGCGGCGGCCCGCTGGGCGCGATCTTCGCCGGGTTGTCGGTGCTCTGCGTGCCCTGCGTCATCGGCTTTATCTTCCTGCAACGGCGGCTCATGGAGGGCATTGGCTTCCGGGGCATCTCGCGGTAGGGGGCTGGCTCCAGCGCGAGCGCACGCAGACGTAGGTCAACGAGAAAGGACGGCAGTTGATGGGGACGACAGGTGGCGCGGAGTCGGCAGGCGAGGCGGGGCTGGCCGGGGAGGCGGGGCTGGCCGGGGAGGCTGCGCTGGCCGGGGAGGCTGCGGGCTGGCCCGTGGCCCGCACCTATACCGGGCGCGACCGGTCTCGTATCTCGCTGCCGCTCGGCGGGATCGGCACCGGGACCGTCGGGTTCGGTGGCCGCGGCCAGTTCCGGGACTGGGAGCTGGAGAACCATCCGTCGAAGGGCCTGACCTCGCCACTGACCTTCTTCGCCTGCCGCGTCGCGGGCGATGGCATCCCGGCGCAAGCGCGCGTGCTGGAGGGGGCGCTGTTTGACGAGGAAGTGGAAGGCTGGCAGGGGTCGCCGGCCCCGCTCGCGGGGCTGCCCCGTTTCGCCGCCTGCGAGTTCCAGGCCGCCTACCCATTCGGGCGGGTCGTGCTGTCGGACCCGAACTTTCCCGTTCAGGTCAGCGTCGAGGCCTTCAATCCGCTGTCACCGGGCGACGCGGAGATCAGCGGCCTGCCGCTGGCAGCGTTCCGCGTGGTGCTGACCTCGCGGGCGAGCGAGCCGGTCGACGCGAGCGTGCTGATGTCCGCTGAGGCCATCGTCGGTCACTCCCTGCGCGCCCACGGCCAGCCGAGCAGCCCGCAGTCCAGTCCCCGGTCGGCGCCGGGCCTGGCGGGCTTCCTGCTGTCCGACGGATCGATGGACACCGGGCACGAGGAATGGGGGACGATCGCGGCCGCGGCGGTGGGCCCGGACACGTGGGTCGGGCCGAGCTGGGGCATGGGCAAGTGGAACCAGGGCCTGTTCGCGATGTGGCAGGGCTACCTGGAGACGGGACGGCCGCTGCCGGGCCTGTTCGGCCTGGGCGGGCACGGGCCGACGAGCACGGCCGCGATTGCCGGCACCTGCGGCACGCACCGCGTGCTGGAGCCGGGCGCCACCGCGACCGCGGTCTTCCTGCTGGGCTGGCACTTCCCGAACCGCCGGTCGTGGCGGGGCGGGAAGCAGGGCCCGGCCGGCCTGGCCGGCCCCGAGACCGTCGGCAACCACTACGCCCGGGCCGGGGCGGACGCGTGGGAGATCCTCACCCAGCAGGCCCCGCGGCTGGCCGAGCTGGAGTCGGTGACCCAGCGCTTCGTCTCCGCGTTCTGGTCCAGTGACCTGAGCGCCCCGGTCAAGGAGGCCGCGCTGTTCAACCTCAGCACGCTGCGCAGCCAGACCTACTTCCGCACCGCGGACGGCTATCCCTTCGGCTGGGAGGGCTGCCTGGACGACGCCGGGTCCTGCCTCGGCTCGTGCACGCACGTCTGGAACTACGACCTGGCCACCGGCTACCTGTTCGGCGGCCTGGCCCGGCAGATGCGCGAGCTGGAGTACCTGCACGCGACCGATGCGGCCGGCGCCATGAGCTTCCGGATCATGCTGCCGCTCAGCAAGGCTCAGGAGTACCCGGTCACCGCCGCCGACGGCCAGTTCGGCTGCGTGGTGAAGCTGCACCGGGACTGGAAGCTGTCCGGCGACGACGAGTGGCTGCGGCGGCTGTGGCCGGCCTGCCGGCGGTCGCTGGAGTTCGCCTGGATCGACGGCGGCTGGGACGCCGACCGGGACGGCCTCGCCGAAGGCGCCCAGCACAACACGATGGATGTCGAGTACTACGGGCCGAACCCGGTCATTCAGAGCTGGTACCTGGCGGCGCTGGCCGCCGGCGCGCAGTTGGCCGCAGCGGTGGGTGACGACGAGTTCGCCAGCACCTGCCGATCGGTGCTGGCGGCCGGCCAGCAGGCGACCGAGGCGCGGCTGTTCAACGGCCGGTACTACGAGCAGCAGGTGGTCGCGCCGGAAGACTTCTCGAAGATCGCCCCGCGGCTGCGCTCGGACAGCATGGGCGCCCAGCGCGCCGACCACCCGGAGTTCCAGATCGAGGATGGCTGCATCATCGACCAGCTCGTCGGTGACACCTACGCCCAGCTCACCGGGCTGGGGCCGGTGCTCGACCAGGACCACGCGCGGGCGGCGCTGGACAGCATTCACCGGCTCAACTACGTCGAGGACTTCGGCGACTGGACCAACTACATGCGTACCTACGCCGTGCACGGCGAGCGCGGGCACATCGTCTTGTCCTATCCCAACGGCCTGCCCGAGCACCCGATGCCGTACTGGCCGGAGGCATGGACCGGGCTGGAGTACGTCTACGCGATGGGCCTGGCCCAGCAGGGCCAGACGGAGCTGGCGCTGGACGTCGTGGCGGCCGTGCGCGAGCGCTTTTCCGGGCTCCGGCGCAACCCCTTTGACGAGGCGGAATGCGGGCATCACTACGCGCGGGCCATGTCGAGCTGGGGC